>NZ_CP108036.1:3432500-3776666 GCF_036170895.1 Streptomyces erythrochromogenes
CCGGATATCTTCCCGTCGAGCTCGGTCTTCTGGACGCGGCCGCCGAGGCCCTCGACCGGCTGGAAGGCCTGCTTGACCTTCGGCGCCTCTTCGACCTTCTTGCCGCCCAGCCCGTCCGGACCGAGGTCGGGGGCCGCGGTGACGTACTTGCCGGTGCCGAGCAGATCGCCCCACGAGTTGTAGAAGTGCTCGGCCCTGTTGACGGCGACGAACACCACGGCGACGGCTGTGACCTGGGCGAACAGCACCATCAAGGTGCGCAGCAGGGTGCGTACGACGGCAGGGCCGCGCACCTTGCTCCAGACGGCCAGGGGAAGGATGACGGCGATCACGGTCAGCGCGATCACCGACACGAAGAAGGGTGTACCGGTCAAGCTCATCACGCCAGCCTAGAGTGCGGCCGGCGGGAGCCCGGTTGCCCATTCGGCCTGCGGTGTGGGTCACACCGCAGGCCGGGGGCCTTCAGGCGTCACACGAGGCGGCGGGCCGTCGCCCAGCGGGTCAGCTCGTGCCGGTTGGAGAGCTGCAGCTTGCGCAGCACCGCCGAGACGTGGGACTCCACCGTCTTCACCGAGATGAAGAGCTGTTTGGCGATCTCCTTGTACGCGTACCCGCGCGCGATCAGCCGCAGCACCTCGCGCTCGCGCTGCGTGAGCCGGTCCAGGTCCTCGTCCACCGGCGGCGCGTCCGTGGAGGCGAACGCGTCGAGCACGAAGCCCGCCAGCCGCGGCGAGAACACCGCGTCCCCGTCCTGCACCCGGAAGACCGAGTCCACCAGGTCGGTGCCGGTGATGGTCTTGGTGACGTAGCCGCGCGCACCGCCGCGGATCACGCCGATGACGTCCTCGGCCGCGTCGGACACCGACAGCGCCAGGAACCGCACCGGGTTCTCGGCGGCCGCCATCAGCGGGGCGCAGCGCCGCAGCACCTCGACACCGCCGCCGCCGGGCAGGTGCACGTCGAGGAGGACCACCTCGGGCCGGGTGGCGGTGATGACGGTGACGGCCTGGTCGACGTCGGCAGCCTCGCCGACGACCTCGACCCCGGTCCGGTCGGTCTCGCCGATCTCGGCCTGCACTCCCGTGCGGAACATCCTGTGGTCGTCGACGAGCACCACCCGGACGCGCCCCCGGCTACCGCCGGGGGGACCCCCGGTCTCCCCCGTGCCTGCGTTCTCTCCGGCCTCGGTCATGCCGCGTTCGCCGCCCTCTCCATCTCCAGCTCGACTTCCGTGCCGCCGTCGGGCGCGGACCGCAGTCGTGCGGTCCCGCCGTTGCGCTGCATCCGGCCGATGATCGATTCTCGTACGCCCATGCGGTCTTCGGGTACCGCGTCGATGTCGAAGCCCGGTCCCCGGTCCCGTACGGACACGAACACGGTCTGCCCCTCCACCTCCGCGTACACCTGTACCGGGCCGCCCTCGCCACCGTACTTGGCGGCGTTGACCATCGCCTCGCGCGCGGCCTGGATCTGTGCGCCCAGCTTCTCGTCGAGCGGGCAGTCGCCGACGACTACGACCTCGATGGGCACGCCGTGGTGGTCCTCCACCTCGGCGGCCGTCTTCTTCACCGCCTCGGCCAGGGTGGCCGGTTCCTCGGCCTCGTCCTTGCCGGTGCCCTCGGGCTTGTAGAGCCAGTTGCGCAGCTCGCGCTCCTGGGCGCGGGCGAGCCGGCGCACCTCGCCCGCGTCCTCCGCGTTGCGCTGGATCAGGGTGAGGGTGTGCAGCACCGAGTCGTGCACGTGGGCGGCGACCTCGGCGCGTTCCTGGGCGCGGATGCGCATGAGCCGCTCCTCGGAGAGGTCCTGCGTCATCCTGATCAGCCAGGGTCCGGCGAGCAGGGCGACGCCGACGAGGACGGCGAGGGTGGCGGTCAGGACGTTGCCGAGCTGCGCGGCGGAGCCCCGTACGACGATGAAGACGGTGAGGCCCACGCCGACCAGGGCGACGCCGGCGAGCGCGCGGGCGGCCTGGAAGAGCCGCCCGTGCCGTCCGGCGGCGGTGGTCCAGTGGGCGCGGCGGGCGTTGTCGGCCTGCCGCCATACGAGGACCACCCCGGCCCCGACCAGCAGCGTCGGCCACACGTAGCGCCCGGACTCGCCGCCCAGCTGGACCTTGGAGATGAAGATGCCCGCGCCGATGAACAGGGCGACCAGTGCCGTGATCTGCCCGCGGTCGGGTTTGCGCAGGCGGCGGGTGCCGTCGGGGAGGGTCTCGAAGAAGGAGCGGTGCCCGGCGCGCCCGCCGACGCCGAGCGGTACGAAGACCCAGAACGCCGCGTAGAGCAGCACGCCCAGCCCGTCGCCCCACATGAACAGGAGGAGGAACGCGAGCCGGACCCAGCCCACGGGCAGCCCGAGGTGCCCGGCCAGACCGCGCGCCACACCGCCGAGCATCCGGCCGTCGGCGCTGCGGTAGAGCTTGCGCTGCGGCGGGTCGTCGGCGTCCGGGGCGTGCGGGGGGCGGGTGGCGGCGGCTACGGGCATGTCACCAAGGGTCACACGGCGGGCCGCGGCCGGGCATCAGGGCATCCCCCCACTTCTGCCCGGGAGATTTCAGGGTTGCGCCAGGGTAGGACCGGATTCCGGGTGCCCGCGCCGACCGTCACCATGGACGCATGACCGAAGTACACGACGCCCCGCCGGCGGACCCCGGGGCACCCCGGGCGGCCGAGCCCCGGCCGCCCCTGCGCCGCAGCAAGCGGGACAAGGTCCTCGCGGGCGTGTGCGGCGGCCTGGGCCGGTACTTCGACCTGGACCCGGTGGTCTTCCGGATCGTCCTCGGCGTCCTCGCGGTCACCGGCGGCGTCGGCCTCATCTTCTACGGCTTCGCGTGGCTGCTGCTCCCGCAGGAGGGCGAGGAGGACAGCGAGGCGAAGAAGCTGCTGACGGGCCGGGTCGAAGGGGCGACCCTGGCGGCGGTGTTCGCCGCCCTGGTGGGCTGCGCCCTGTTCCTGTCGATGCTGGACAACGGCGCGCTGGCGGTGTTCTCGGTCCTGGTGGTCCTGGCGCTCGGCGGCGCCTCGTACTGGTCGCAGCGGCGCCGGCAGACCCTTGCCCCCGAGGCGGAGGCGCCCGCCCCGGGCGGGGCCGCGTCCCGCGCCGCGCACTCTCCGGCGGCCCCGCCGGAGACGAAGGCGCCGCCCGCTCCCGGTTCCCCTTCCTGGTGGCGGGACCCGCTGGTCAAGGACGGCACCACCGGCCCCGTCGGCTCGACGGGGTACCTGTGGGGGCCGCCCGACGTCGCCGCCGACCCGGTGGAGTCCGAGGCCGCGGGCGCCGCGGACGCGTCCGTACGGCCGCCCGCCGCCGCCCGGGTCCGGGGGCGCGGCGGCATCGGCGGCCGGGTGTTCGTGCTCGCCCTGCTGGCGGGGGCCGCCGGTACCGCGGCCGAATGGGAGGGCAGCTCCCTCGGCGCGGCCCTGCAGACCGGGCTCGCCGCCGCCCTGGTCGTCTTCGGCCTGGGCCTCGCGGTCAGCTCCTTCCTGGGGCGCACCGGCTTCGGCACGGTCGTGCTGGCCGTGTTCACCTCCGGCCTGCTGGCGGGCGCCGCGGCACTGCCGCGCGAGATCGGCACCGACTGGCGGGAGGTCAAGTGGCGGCCGGCCGCGGTGGCCGACGTACGGCCCGAGTACGAGGCGGGCACCGGGCTGGCCACCCTGGACCTGAGCCGCCTGGACGTGCCCAGGGGCACCACCGTGGCCGTGAGCGCCTCCATCGACGCGGGCCGGCTCAAGGTGCTCCTGCCCCGGGAGGTCACCGCCCAGGCGGACGTCACCGTCCGGCGCCTCGGCGACATCCAGCTGCCGGGCGACTACGCCGGCCGCATCGAGCGGGCAGGGCCCGGGCAGCAGAACCGGACGGCGACCCTCGCGCCGGCCGCCGGCACCGAGGCCGGCGGGACGATCGAGCTGGACCTCAGTGCGGGTATCGGACAGGTGGAGGTGGCCCGTGCGGCGTCATGAGTTCCAGCCGGGACGGCTGATCGCGGGGCTGGTCCTGCTGCTGGCGGGCGTGCTCTACCTGCTCGACAGCACCGGCGAGGCCGACGTGCCGTGGTTCGCGGTCGTCCCGCTGACCATGGGAGGCCTGTCGCTGGCCGCACTGGTGGGTCTGGTCACCTACGCCGTACGCCGGGACCGGCGCGAGGCGATCTCCGAGTCCAGCGACAGGTAGGGCGCACCGGCGAGGATCAGCGGGGTCCAGGCCATCAGGTAGATCAGGTCGTTGCCGTAGTAGTACGGGGAAACCGCCCACGACACCGTCAGCCACAGGCTGAGCGAGATCAGCGCCCCGCCGATCGCCGCCGTCCGCGACAGCAGGCCGACCAGGGTGCCGAGGCCCACCAGGATCTCGGCGACGGCGAGGAACACGGCGAAGCCCACGGGGGACTCCAGGGACAGGTCCACCAGGGCGGGGACCGCGGAGCTGTCGCGCACCCCGCGCATCAGCTCGCCGATGGAGCCGTCGCCGGAGGCGGAGAGGAACGCGGGATCGAAGAGCTTGTCCAGCCCCGCGTAGACGAAGGTCACGCCGAGGAAGAGCCGCAGGGGCAGCAGGTGGTACCGGGCAGCCTGGTCACGCAGCCCGCGCGGTACGTCGGTCCGGGGAGGTGCTTCGGTTCTGGTCACGCGTCATGTGTACCCCGATCACTCGGCCACGTCGATGGTGCAGCGGTTGGATTCCACTCCGGCGGCCGTGACTACCTGGATCTCGGTGCGCCCGGGTTCCACTTCCGCGGGGACCGGCACCGTCAGCACCGCGTCGGAGGGGTTGGTGAACCCGCCGGGCACCGGGACCAGCGGTACGTGCACGTGGACCGCCCCGATCCGCACCACCAGCCGGGCGAGCATCTCCGGGGTCTGCGCGCCGGGCGGCACGAATCCCACGCCCCGGATCTCGATGTCGTCCCCGGGGCGGACGGCGGCGTCCAGGTCCCCGGGCTCCCGTCTGCGCACCACCGACAGCACGAGCGGGCGGCTGCCCTCCGCGTACTTCGCCGCCAGGTACACCGCGGCCGACAGGGCGACCAGCAGGGCCAGCGCCCACGGCAGCTGCGGCAGCCGGTCCGGGAAGCGGGCGAGCGAGGCCCCTGCGTAGGCCAGTACGGCCGTCGAGACCAGCACGTACTGCGCGTCCGGGAAGCTGCCGCGGCCCGCGTCGTCCGTCAGCAGGTCCGCTCCGCGCGGCCGGTCGGCCGGCAGCTTCTGCAGCCGCTGGCTCATGATGCGTACGCAGACCACCCGGCGCACCAGCACCGCCACCCCGGAGGTCAGCACGACCACCGACAGCAGCGGCAGCGCTCGGTCCAGGGCGAGGCCCGCGTACAGCGCCTGCCGCTCCGGTCCGGGGGCCGACGCGGCCAGCCGCAGCGCGGGCAGCAGCGTGGCGAACGCCGTGAGCACCACCCAGGCGCTGGGCACCGCCTTCGAGGTGGACAGCCGGTTGTCCTCGCCGACCAGCGGGGCCATCAGCCCACCGCGCAGCGACTGGGCGCGGGCCGCGACCGTCAGCAGCCCGGCCAGCAGCAGGGCGGCGAGCAGTCCGGCGGTGCGGGCCGTGGACCAGCCGGTGCCGAGTGCGGCGGCGACCTGGACCAGCAGCAGGACGCCGGCGGCGATCCACACGGCGAGGACGGCCCGCCGCGAGAACACGTACAGCCAGGTGTTCCCGGCCTCCCGGCCGCGGTCGGCGACGTTGCGGGCGGACAGGGTCAGCTCGTCGGAGACCCACTGGCGGGAGGCGCCGAGGGAGTGGGCGACGGCGGCCGGCACGCCCTGCCCGGCGGCGAACTCGTCGCGCTTCTCCAGGAACGCGGCGACCGCTCGGCGGTGCCCTTCACGTGCGCACTCCTCGCAGGCGCAGGCAGTGGTATGGGTGCCGCGGGACATCTCTTGGACAGCCACGTACGTGCCGCCTCTCTGAACTACGGGGCAATGCCAGCGAATTGTGCACCACTGCGGCAGTGCTCCGGATTGCGCACGATGTCAGAGCAGGTGATTAACGGTTCATGATGTTGACGCCATGTCCGCGACGGTCTGCCACAGCGGCTGGTAGCTCACCCAGGCGGCGAGGTCCCCGCCGAACCGCTCGCGGGTGGCGACGGCGCTGTGGTGGTCGATGAGCACCGGTTTCCCGGCGGCCCGCGCGATCAGCTGGACCTGCGCCGCCCGTTCCGCCGCGACGAACCACCAGGCGGCCGCGTCCACCGAACCGCCGACGGTCAGCAGCCCGTGGTTGCGCAGGATGAGCGCCTTGTACGGGCCGAGCGCGCGGCCGATCCGCGCGCCGTCCTCCGCGCCGGCGTACTCGTCGAGGAGCGCGTGGTCCTCGTAGAAGGCACAGGCCTCGTGGGTGATCGGGGCGAGCAGTTCACCGAGGGCGGCCAGCGCCCGGCCGTACGGGGCCTGCGCCCGGACGACGGCCACCGCCCCGGGGCGCGCCCGGTGCACGGCGGCGTGCACGGCGAAGGCCAGCTGGTTGACCCGCCGCTCCCCCTGCACCACGCGCCCGTCCCCGTCGACGAGCAGCAGGTCCTCGGGGCCGAGGGCGGCGAAGGCGCGGCCGAAGGGGTTCACCCAGTAGCAGTCGTCGAACTCCGGGTCCCGTGCGGTGACGTGCCCGGCGACCCCGTCCTCGTACCCGAGGCGCGCGAACAGCCGCAGCGTTCCGGCGAGGCGCTCCTTGCGGTACGCGCGCTCCTCGGCGGGGTCGGTGTGCGCGGGCGGCATCTCGAACCGCAGCCGGTCCACCGGCACCGGGCCGGGCCGTATGCCCGGCGCCCCCGTCTCCTCGGACATCGCCCGCCCTCCTCCGCTCCGGCTCCGCCGTCGTCGGCGCAAGGTACTGGCCGCCGCGTGAGGAGAACAGAGCCGCGCACCGGCGAAACGGCGACGGCGCCGCCGCTCAGCCTGGCTGAGCGGCGGCGCCGTCGTGCGGGGCGGGGCCCCTTACTCCCACTCGATGGTGCCCGGGGGCTTGCTCGTGCAGTCCAGGACCACACGGTTCACCTCCGGCACCTCGTTGGTGATGCGGGTGGAGATCCGGGCGAGCACCTCGTACGGCATGCGCGTCCAGTCCGCGGTCATCGCGTCCTCGGAGGAGACGGGGCGCAGGACGATCGGGTGGCCGTAGGTGCGGCCGTCGCCCTGGACGCCGACGCTGCGGACGTCCGCGAGCAGGACGACCGGGCACTGCCAGATCTCGCGGTCCAGGCCGGCCGCGGTGAGCTCGTGGCGGGCGATCGCGTCGGCCTCGCGCAGCAGGTCCAGGCGCTCCTTGGTGACCTCGCCGACGATGCGGATGCCGAGGCCGGGGCCGGGGAAGGGCTGGCGCTGGACGATCTCGTCGGGCAGGCCGAGCTCCTGGCCGACCATGCGGACCTCGTCCTTGAACAGCTGGCGCAGCGGCTCGACGAGCTCGAACTCGATGTCGTCGGGGAGGCCGCCGACGTTGTGGTGGGACTTGATGTTCGCGGTGCCGGTGCCGCCGCCGGACTCGACGACGTCCGGGTACAGGGTGCCCTGCACGAGGAAGGCGACCGCGGGGCCGTCCTCCTGGAGGATCTCCAGCTGGGCCTGCTCGAAGACGCGGATGAACTCGCGGCCGATGATCTTCCGCTTGGTCTCCGGGTCGGAGACGCCGGCGAGCGCGTTCAGGAAGCGCTCCTGGGCGTCGACGACCTTCAGCTGCACGCCGGTGGCGGCGACGAAGTCCTTCTCGACCTGCTCGGTCTCACCCTTGCGCATCAGGCCGTGGTCGACGTAGACGCAGGTGAGCTGGGAGCCGATGGCCTTCTGCACGAGGGCCGCGGCGACCGCGGAGTCCACGCCGCCGGACAGGCCGCAGATGGCGCGCTTGTCGCCGACCTGCGCGCGGATGGCCGCGACCTGCTCCTCGACGATGTTGCCGGTGGTCCAGGTGGGGGCGAGACCGGCGCCGCGGTAGAGGAAGTGCTCCAGGATCTGCTGGCCGTGCGTGGAGTGCATCACCTCGGGGTGGTACTGCACGCCGTACAGCTTCTTCTCGTCGTTCTCGAAGGCCGCCACGGGTACGACGTTCGTGGACGCGGTGACGGTGAAGCCCTCGGGGGCGGCGGAGCAGGCGTCGCCGTGGGACATCCACACCGACTGGTTCTCCGGGGTGCCCTCGAAGAGGGTGGAGCCGACCTTGGAGACGTGCAGCGGGGTGCGGCCGTACTCGCGGGCGCCGGTGTTGTCGACGGTGCCGCCGAGGATGGTCGCCATCAGCTGGAAGCCGTAGCACATGCCGAAGACGGGGATCCCGGCCTCGAAGAGGGCGCGGTCCAGCTGCGGGGCGCCTTCCTCGTAGACGGAGGACGGACCGCCGGAGAGGATGATCGCCTTCGGGTTCTTGGCCAGCATCTCGTCGACGGGCATCGAGCTCGGCACGATCTCGCTGTAGACCCGTGCCTCGCGGACGCGGCGGGCGATGAGCTGGGCGTACTGGGCGCCGAAGTCGACGACGAGAACCGTGTCCGGGGCGCTGTCGTGGGCGGCGGAGGGTGCTTCTGGCACGGGGCGGCCTTCCGGCGGAAGAGGTGGCTGTTTTGTCGATTCTAACGGGGGACGCCGGGGCCCCTTTGTCTCACCATCCGAATCGGCTTGGCACGCGACGGGACACGAGGCCATAATCCCTTCCATGCGCAAGCAGCTGAGCTTCCTCTTTACCTATGGCACCGGCCGGTCCGGTCGCCATGGGTCATCGTGATGCTCGCTTGAGCCGCTGACTTCCCAGAGCGCCCCGGTCCGACAGGACCGGGGCGCTCTGCGTTCCCGCTCCTGCCGGCACGACCCACAGGAGAACCCCATGAGCGTCACCACCACCCCCGAGCAGCTGATCGCCGAGTCCCGCACCCGCATCGACGCCATCGACGACCGGATCATCGGACTGATCCAGGAGCGGATGGCCGTCTCGACGGTCATCCAGGACGCCCGGATCGCCTCCGGCGGGCGCCGGGTGCACCTGTCCCGCGAGATGGAGGTGCTGTCCCATTGGAGCGATGCCCTCGGCAAGCCCGGCACCGCCCTCGCGATGACCCTGCTGGAGCTGTGCCGGGGCCGGGTGTGACGGCTGTTCGTCACCCGTCCGGAGCGTGACCGCCCCCGGGACGCTTCGTTGGTGAGGATGTCCGCGTCAGCCAGCCGCGGAACCGCAACACCACGCGTGGCTCTGCAGGAGCGATGAGACGTACGCCTCGTGGTGCGTACGTCGTGGGACCTCGCTCCTTCGCGTGACCGGACGGCAGGGGACAGCAGCCCGGTCACCCCGTAAGGACGGCCGGCCCGGGGGACGCCCCGGGCCGGCCGTTCTGCGTACGGAGCCGCGCGGCTAGGCGTGCGAGCCGGTCTTGCGGCGGAAGGCCAGGACCAGGCCGCCGCCCGCGGCCACGAGCACCGCGCCGCCGAGCGCGAGCATCCCGGCGGAGCTGCCGGTGGCGGCGAGGTCGCCGTTGGCGGTGACGCCGGAGGTGGCGGTGGCGGTGGGCGTGGCCGAGGTGGTCGCCGTCGCGGTCGGCGAGGGGCTGGTCGTGGCGGTCGGCGTGGCGCCGCCGTCCTTGGCGCTGATCACGACGGGCGTCTTGTCATTGGCGTGGTTCGGGTCCCACGGCTGGCCCTTGGTGCCCTCGGGCGTCCCCCGGCCGACCGAGACGGAGCCCGCGGCGTTCGCCACGACCTGCTCGATCTTCAGCTCGAACGGGTAGCTGAACTTCTCCCGCTCCCCCACGACGTGGCCGGTGGAGCAGAAGTAGCGCGGCGCGCCGAGCGTCTGCTCGCGGGCGGTGCCGTCGGCGTTGACGCCGTGGCAGCCGGCCGGGACCTTGGTGACCTTCGTGCCGGCCGGGATCACGATGTCGGTGCGGGCGACGCTCTCACCGGAACGCAGTTCCGCCACCCAGGCGGGACCGTTGTTGCGGAAGCCGAAGTCGGCCCTGACCGTCTCGCCCGTCCCGCCGGCGAGGGCGACGGGCCAGGCCACGAGGTCGGCGCTGTTCCTCGTCCTGAAGTCGAACTCCTGGAGGTTGTTCCAGGGGTCGAGGTCCGCCGACTGCGCGGAGGCGGCCTTGGGGGCGCGTTCCCGCACGGCCAGCTTCTTGCCGCCGGTCGGCTTCCTGGACGTCTTGCCGGCCTTCGGCTGGTGCCCGTCGGCGTACACGGCGTAGGTGAGGGCGTCGGCGAAGGCGTGCGGGGCGGCCTTGAGGGTCAGCGAGCCGTCGACCCCGTAGACGCTGCCCGGCTTGTACTCGCCTTCCAGCAGGCACTGCACCGTGCTCCAGCTCGTGTTGAGGGGCTGGCCCTCACCCGTGTCCTCGGAGTAGGAGCAGTTGTCGTACTGCTCCAGCAGGTCGATGCCGTGCGTGGTGCGCATCTCCAGGACGACGCCCTGGACGGACTCCGTGCCCTCGTTCGCGAAGACGATCGACAGGTTCTGCCGGTCGCCCGGCTTCTGCTCCTCCTTGAGCCCGGCCCGCTCCAGTACGAGGTCGGGGCCGCCGACCCGGACCTTGGTGGTGGCGGCCTTGAAGGTGGCGCCCTCGGCCTTGCCGGTCACGGTGAGGTCGGCGGTGGCGCCGGCCTTGCTGCCCTGGGCGGCGCTGAGGTCCAGGTCGACGACGCCGGTCTCCCCCTTCCACAGTGCGGGCCGCTTGCAGGTGACGGCCGCCTCGGTGAGCGTGCAGTCCGAGCCCTGCTGCTTCGCGAGGGCGACGTCGGCGATCCCCTTGAGGCCGCTCAGGTCGATCGTGAAGGTGCTCTGGCGCTCGAACGCCGAGGCGGTGTCGTTGACGAGCCGGAACTCGACCGAGGCCTTCTGCGGTGCGCCGCTCTGCCCGGGGTGCGGGCGCAGGCCGATCTCGGCCGGTCCGGCCAGGGTGAAGGAGGGGTCCGCGGCGTGCGCGGGAGTGGCTGCGAGCCCCAGGGCGGCGATGCCGCAGGCAGCCAGCAAGGAGATGGGCTTTCTCATGCTGCCGTTGACGGTCGAACGCGATGCGCAGTTGCCTCGTTGACGGTGTGATCGACACCACAGCCCGGCTTGGCGGATTCCGGTACAACCATCAAGGCTGAACATCTGTCACGTATGTACCGCGGTGGGTACCGCGCTCGGAGGGGGAGCGCGGTACCCACCGTCGTCATCCGGCAGGTTCCGGATCCCGTGGGGGAATTGCGGGGACGGCGAGGAACGGCAGCCGCAGCGCGCCGAACGCGTCCTTGGGCACGGCCGGCCGGACCGGCTCCACGGCCTCCAGGCGGGCGTAGGCCGCGCCCTGTTCGGGCCGCGGGTCCCGTTCGCCCTTGTTGGGCCAGTACGACATCGCCCGCTCCGCCTGCGCGGTGATCGTCAGCGACGGGTTGACCCCCAGGTTCGCGGAGACGGCAGAGCCGTCCACCACCGAGATGCCCGGGTGCCCGTAGAGCCGGTGGTACGGGTCCACCACGCCCTCCCCCGCCGACGCCCCGATCGGGCAGCCGCCGAGGAAGTGCGCGGTCAGCGGGGTCCCCATCAGCTCGCCGATGTTGCTGCCGGGGAAGCCGTTGATCTCCTCGGCCAGCAGGGTCGCGGCCTGCGTGGCCTCCGCGATCTGCACCGGGTTCGGGGCGCCGTGTCCCTGGCGCGCGGTGAGCATGCCCTTCCCGATCCCGCCCGGCTTGCGGTACGTGGTCAGCGAGTTGTCCAGGGACTGCATGACCAGGCCGATGATGGTCCGCTCCGACCAGCGCCGGTTGGAGAGCGACCGGGCCAGTTGGAGGGGGTGCCTGGCGGTCCTGGCCAGCCAGCCGCGGACCCGGTGGGCGCTGTGGGGGACCTGCAGGACGGTCATGAACCCCATCGCGTTGGAGCCCTTGCCGTAGCGGACCGGCTCGATGTGGGTGTCGGCGTTGGGGTGCACGGAGGAGGTGATCGCCACGCCCCTGGTGAAGTCGGCCCGCTGTTCCTTGCCGGGGCCCGCGCCGTGCCGCCTGCCGTAGCGGCGGTCGTCGGTCTGCGCGCCGACGATGCCTTCGGAGTTGGTCCGGGTCAGCTCACCGAGCCGCTCCGACAGGCGCGGCAGCTCGCCGCGGTCCTTCATGGTGTGCAGCAGGGTCTGCGTGCCGTACGTACCCGCGGCGACGACCACGTACCGGCAGCGCAGCACCTTCGCCTTCCCGCGGCGGCGGCCGTCGGTGGGCACGGTGCGGACGCGGTGGCCGCCGTCCGGGTGCTCGGACAGGGCGGTGACGGTCGTCATGGGGTGGATGACGGCGCCGGCCCGCTCGGCCAGGTGCAGGTAGTTCTCGTTCAGGGTGTTCTTCGCGCCGTGCCGGCAGCCGGTCATGCACTCGCCGCATTCGGTGCAGGCCTTGCGGGCGGGGCCGGCGCCGCCGAAGTACGGGTCCGCGGTCTCCTCGCCGGGCCGGACCCGGGGCCCGGCCTCGGCGTCCTCGCCGTCGCCGAAGAAGACGCCGACCGGGGCCATGTGGAAGGTGTCCGCCACGCCCATCTTCTCGGCGGCCGCCTTGAGGTGGACGTCGGAGGGGGTCATGGTCGGGTTGAGGCGCACCCCGAGCATCCGCTTGGCCTGGTCGTAGTACGGGGCGAGTTCGCCCCGCCAGTCGGTGATGGACGCCCACTGCCGGTCCTCGAAGAAGGCCCGGGGCGGCACGTACAGGGTGTTGGCGTAGTTGAGCGAGCCGCCGCCGACGCCGGCGCCCGCGAGCACCATGACGTTGCCGAGCAGGTGGATCCGCTGGATCCCGTACAGCCCGAGGGCCGGGGCCCACAGGTAGTTGCGCAGGTCCCAGCTGTTCTTCGGCAGGCTCTCGCGGGTGAAGCGGCGCCCTGCCTCCAGGACGCCGACCCGGTAGCCCTTCTCGGTGAGGCGCAGGGCCGAGACCGACCCTCCGAAACCCGATCCGATGACGATGACGTCGTAGTCGTAGGCGTCGTCGGACGCGTCGTCGTGCGACACGGATACCCCTTAGCGCAGTCGGAGAGCCTTCATGACCTTGAGGCTGCGGGTCATGAACGCCGCGTACTTCTCGTCGTCCATGCCCAGCGAGGGCGCCATCGGGACCAGCCGCTGGTGGGCGACGGTCTGGGCCTCGGTGTACTTGAGGATGCCCTCGGAGCCGTGACGGCGGCCGAGGCCGGAGTCCTTCATGCCGCCCATGGGCGCCTGGGCGCTGCCGTAGGCGGGGGCGTAGCCCTCGTTGATGTTGACGGTGCCGGTGCGCAGGCGGGCGGCGACGGAGTGGCCGCGGCGGGCGTCCTTGGTCCAGACGCTGGAGTTGAGGCCGTAGGCGGTGGCGTTGGCCTCCGCGATCGCCTGCTCCTCGTCGGTGAAGCGGTAGATCGAGACGACCGGGCCGAAGGTCTCCTCGCCGCAGACCGCCATGGGGGCCTCGACGCCGTCGAGGATGGTGGGCTCGTAGAAGAGCGGGCCGATGTCGGGGCGGGCGGTGCCGCCGGCGACGAGGGTGGCGCCCTTGGCGACGGCCTCGTCCACGTGCCGCTGTACGGTCTCCAGCTGGCGCTCGCCGACCAGCGAGCCCATGTCGGCGCCGTAGGCGAGGGAGCTGCCCAGGCGCATGGCCCGGGTGCGGGCGGCGAACCGCTCGACGAAGTCGTCGGCGATCGAGGCGTGGACGTAGAGCCGCTCGATGGAGATGCACAGCTGGCCGGCCGAGGAGAAGCAGGCGCGGACGGCGCCCGCTGCGGCCTTCTCGACGTCGGCGTCGTGCAGGACGAGCATGGCGTTCTTGCCGCCGAGTTCGAGGGAGACCCCGACGAGCCGGTCGGCCGCGCCGCGGGCGACCTCGCGACCGGTGCGGGTGGAGCCGGTGAAGGAGACGTAGTCGGCGTGGCGGACGACCTCGGGGCCGACGACGGGGCCTTCGCCGAGGACGATCTGGAAGACCTCGGCGGGCAGCCCGGCCTCGATCAGCAGGTCGCGGGCCCACAGGGCGGTCAGCGCGGTCTCGGTGTCGGGCTTCATGACGAGCGCGTTGCCCGCGACGAAGGCCGGCAGGGCGTCGCCGACCGACAGCTCCAGGGGGTAGTTCCAGGGGGCGATCTGGCCGACGACCCCGCGCGGCTGGCGCAGCTCGGTGACCTTGGTGAGGGTGGGCATCGCGCCGGTGTGGCCCTTGGGGCGCAGGTACGAGGGTGCCTTGCGGCCGTAGTGGCGGGCCGAGACGGCGACGGCCTGGACCTCCTCGTGGGCGTGAAGGCGGGCCTTGCCGGTCTCCAGCTGGATCAGGTCGAGGACCTCGGCCTGCCGGGCGAGGACCAGGTCGTGGAAGCGCAGCAGGACCGCGGCCCGCCGGCGCACGGGGACGGCCGCCCAGGCGGGCTGGGCGGCGCGGGCCCGGTCGAAGGCCTCGGCCACGTCCTCGGGGGTGGCCTCGGGGAGCTCCGCCAGCCGGTCCCCGGTGAAGGGGGTGTGGTTGGCGGTGCGGCCGGAGCCGATCACTCCGCGAGTCAGCCGTGCGACCAGGTCGGGGGTCACCACGTCGGCTGCGGTGCGGGCACCGGCCGGGGCCGGGGCAACCGGGTTGGTGGGCTGCGGTGCGGTGCGGAGGGGGGCGTCGGAGGCCTGCGAGTCCGTCATGCCGGTGAGCGTATTGCGCCCGGCAGCCTTTGGGTACCCGCCGGTAACCGGATTTTGCCTTTTCCGCCAGTGATCGCTGGCAGGATGCCCGGATCGGTGCCGATCAGGGCTTCTTGGCGGGCGGCTCCCAGCCGCTGAGCACGATGTCGAACTGCTGCTCGGTCGTGGCCCAGCTCGCGACGGGGCTCGACATGTAGATGGCGTACTCCGTGCCGTCCGGGGCCACGTACATCTGCTCCTTGGCCCTGCGCGGACCGGGGTGGTTCTGCTTCTCCGTCCAGGTGAAGTCCCAGAGCGCGGCCCGGGTGCTGTCCCGGAAGGTGTTCTGGTTCAGCCGCACCTTCTTGTAGTCGGTCCGCTTCGCCACCTGCTTCTCCAGGTCGAGCAGGTGCGCGTACGGGTCCTGGTAGTCCGGAGTGGGGTCGGCGGCGATCCGGATGAAGTGCTTCCCGTCGTCCGGGGTGTAGTCGATCTGGTCGCCGTTCGCCTTGCGCGTCCAGCCCTCCGGGACGAACAGGGTGAAACCGGCGAGCGGGTCGACGACCTTGTTGTAGCCGGCCGGCGGGGCCGCCGCCTGCGGCTTGCCCTCGTCGCCCGACTGGCCGCCCGTCGAGCTCGTGACCCTGTCCTGACCGCCGTCCGTCCCCGAGTCCCCGGTGTACTTGAGGACCCCGAAGACACCGCCGCCGCCGAGCAGCGCGGCCACCAGGGCCACCACCGCGGCGCGCTTGAGCCAGCCACCGTCCCGGTCGGCGGGCGCGGGCGCGGCCACCGTCCCGGAGACCAGGGGCTCCGGCAGCGGGGCCGTCTGCGCGACCTCCTCCTGCGGGGCCGACTCCTCGGGCCGGTCCTGCGCCGGGGCGAGCTCCTCGGAGGTGACCGCGCGCGTCGGCACGTACGCGTGCGCCGCCTTCGGCTCACGGCCCTCCATCGCCTCCAGCAGCATCCGCTCGGCCTCCTCCGCCGAGGGCCGCTCCGTCGGGTCCTTGCGCAGCAGGGACGTGATCACCGGCCCCAGCGCCCCGGCCTGGCGCAGCGCCGGCGGCTCGTCGTTCACCACGGCCTGCAGGCTGGAGATGGGAGACGTACGGCGGAACGGGGAGCGGGCCTCCACCGCCGTGTACAGGGTGGCGCCCAGCGACCACAGGTCCGAGGACGGGTCGGGGATCCCACCGGTGACCCGCTCGGGCGCCAGGTAGTCGATCGAGCCCACGATCTCGCCGGTGCGGGTGATGGAGGAGTCGCCCTCGATCGCGGCGATCCCGAAGTCGGTGAGCAGCACCCGGCCGTCCTTGGCGAGCAGCACGTTGCCCGGCTTCACGTCCCGGTGCAGCACCCCGACCGCGTGCGCGGCGCGCAGCGCGCCCAGCACGTGCAGCCCGATCCGGGCCGCCTCGCGCGGCTCGATCCGCCCGGCCGCCTTGGCCGCGTCCGCGAGGGAGGGGCCGTCGATGTACTCCATGACGATCCACGGCCGGTCGTCGTGTTCCAGCACGTCGTGGACGGTGACCACCGCCGGGTGCTGGATCCGGGCCGCTGCCCGGGCCTCCTTCTGCGTCCGGGCATGCATGACGTCCCGGTCGGCCTGGGCGACGTACAGACCCGCCGTCAGTTCCTTGACCGCGACGGTCCTGTGGAGCAGCTCGTCATGCGCGCGCCACACCTTTCCCATACCGCCCCGGCCGATCGGCTCGACGAGCCTGTACCGGCCCGCCAGCACGGCGCCCCCACCTGTCTGCTGTTCCACGAATTCCCGCCGCTCTCTGCACTTCAGGCCAGATTACGGAGCCCACGGGGGCTGTCGGAACCGCCCGGGCGCCGAAAGACGGCACTGTGACGCAATCGCCGTACTGATCAGTCGTCAATATCCGCTCATCCGCCCGCCTTGTAACTCGCCGTGGCCTTCTCGAAGACTTCGGTGACCTTGGTCTGTTCGTCCTCCGGACCGGTCACCAGGACGACGTGGTAACTGCCGCCCAGTGCGACGACGAAATTGCGGGCGAACACGCTGCGACCGGTCCCGTCGATCCACGTGTAGCGGCCCGTGGCCCGCAGTTGCTGCCCGACCCTGGTGGTCTTCACGTCCCCGACGGTCGACCAGGTGGAGGTCCGGTACGGCGTCAGCTCCGGCTCCTTGTCCTTCTGGTACGCCGCCGGGTCCGGATTGCCCTCGACCTTGTCCCGGCCGGGGACCACCGTCAGTACGAACGCCCCGTCGGTGTACCGCACCTGGCCCGCCTCGTTGATCCCGCGGCGCTCCCAGCCCTCCGGGACGGCGATCTCGAAGTGCTCCGGGTCCTGCTGGGTGGTGTAGCCGGGCGGGGCCGGCGCGGGTGCGGCCTGCGACGCGGCGGGCCCGGTCGTCTGGGGCGCGGGCTTGGACTCGGGCGTGCCGGTGGGCACCTGGGAGGGGCTCGGCCGCGAGGACGTGTGCGCGGTGGCCTCCCCGGGGCCGTCCTGCTCCTGCGGAACTCCGGCCCGGGGCATGAACAGCATCGCGTACGCGACGGCCCCGGCGAGGAGGACCAGGATGCCGACGAGCAGGGTCCGGCCGAGCGCCCGCGGCTTGCGGGCGGCCGTGGGGTTGCGGTGCCGTCCGTGGACCTCGCCGCGGCGGCGTACGACGGGCAGCCGCGCGGGATCCGCCTCCGGCATCGGGAGCACGCCGAGCCCGGCGTCCGGCTCGGGAGCGGACCGTACGAGCGAGCGGAGCCAGCCGCGCAGCTCCTCGAAGTCGGGCCGTTCCGTGGGGTCCTGGCGCAGCAGGGACTCCACGACCGGGCGGAGCGCGCCGCACTCCTCGGCGAAGGCGGGGGGCTCGGCGCAGACCATCTCGACCAGCTCGGCGACGCTGTCCTCCGGGTACGGGGCGTGGCCCTGCACGGCGCGGTAGAGCAGCGCGCCGAGCGCCCAGAGGTCGGTGGCGGGCCCGACGGGCGCCGCCAGCTGCCAGCGCCCGTGCACGGGGCCGGCCTGTTCGGGGGCCCACCGCTCGGTGATCGCGCCGACCACGGCCATGCGCGTGTGGCGTGCCCGCTCGGCGTCGAGCCCGGTCCACGCGGCCGCCTGCGGGGCGGGTTCCGGTATCGGGGGCGGGGGCGGGGGCGGGGGCGGGGGCGGGCCGCCGAGTGCCGGGCGTCCCGGGGTCTCGGCCTGGTGGTAGCCCTGCGGCAGGGCGAGCTGCGCGGGCAGGGCGGGCGCGGCCGGCGCTTCGGCGCGGCTCCACGCCGACGGGGCCGGTACGGGCCGCGGCTGGGCCTCGGACTGCGGCTGGGCCTCAGGCTGCGGCTCGGGCTCCGGGCTCCGTTGGGGCTGCGGCTGGTGTTGCAGCTGGTGTTGCGGCTCGGGCTCGGCTTCGGGCTGTGGCAGGGCCGGGCGGCGCGGGGTCGCGCCGTGCCAGGCACCGGCGGTCCCGGTCCCGGTCTCCGGTCCTCCCCCGTACGGGTACGAGTAGCCCTGTGGGAGGGTCGACCCCTCGGGCCTGCGCTCGAATGCGGCCGCGGGCCCCGCCTCGATCGCGGCTCCGGTCCCGGCCTCGGCCTTGCGCTGCTCGGTGACCCGGGCGGCGGCGGCCCGCGCGCCCGCCCGGTACGCGGCGATGACGCCGGCGCGCGCGGCGGCCTGGAGGTCGGCACGGTCCTGCGGCCGCCCGGGGGTGATGTGGTCGGTGTACCGCGGCCCGGTGTCGTACCCGGGGGCCACGAGGGGCGCGTACCCGGGGGCACCGTCCGCTTCGGGCGGCCGCGGCGGGGGCGGGGCCGGAGCGGGGGCCGGAGCAGGGGCCGGAGGCGGTGGCACCGGAAGAGGCACGGCCGGAAGCGGTGCGGACCGTACGGGAGCCGGTAACGGGGCGGGTGCGGGGCCCGCGCCCCAGCGCTCGTCGGGACCGGAATCCGTGGTGCGGGGGACGGGGTCGTACCCGCACAGGGCCTCCTCCGCGGCCCCGGCCGCGAGGCCCGTCAGCACGACCCGGCCGTCCTCGCACACCAACACCGTCCGGACGGTGATGTTGCGGTGGGTCCAGCCGTGCGCGTGCAGCACCCGCAGCGCGGTGAGCACGTCCGACGCCACCTCAGCAGCCCGGTAGGGGCTGAGCGGTTCGTCGGCGAGCAGTGCGGCCAGCGGCTTGGCCGGGACCAGTTCGCTCACTATCCACAGCGACTCGCCCTCGGCGAACACGTCGAAGACCTGGTCCAGCCGGGGGTGGTCGGGAATCGAGGCCGCGGCCTGCGCCGCCTCGATCGCCCGCCGCACGGCCGGCAGGTCGGCGGGAGCGCGGCGGGCCGCCGGAACGGCCTGCGGCCCGTCCATCAACTCGGCGTCCACGACCTCCGGCAACGGCACCTGCCGGACCAGGACTTCCTGTCCGCTGCGCGTGTCGAAGGCCCGGGTCTCGACGAGCTCGTACTCGTCGGACGGCGGCAGCGGCAGGCGGTAGCGGCTGGCCAGGATCCGGCCCGCGTACTCCTCCACATCGCCTCCCCCGAGTGCGGCAGGCCCCCGCAGGGCCCCGCTGACACGATACGTCGACAGGGGCGCCTGCGTCCCGGGGTCAGCCGAGAGGCTGGAACGTCTGGAAGGCGACGTTGCGCATCTGGGTGCACTCCGGGCCGTCCCACTGGTCCGCGGGGCAGCTGATCATGATCGCGTAGCCGTGCGTGGCGTCGATCTTGAACCCGCGGTTGAGCACACGGACCTTCGTCCCGCCCTGCTCCCGCTCGAACTCCCAGTCCGCGACGGTCGGGTAGCCCCGGTACTCCGCCTTGTCTATGCGGATCTGCCGGTAGCCCTTGCTGCTGCTGCCCACGGCGGGGGCCAGCTTGACCCAGGCGAGGGCCGCGTCGTCGCCCGGCTTGCCGGTGAAGTCGACCTGGATCCGCGGGAACCCGCCGTCGCGGCTGAATATCCCGCCGGAGTTGTCACCGGCCGTGCCCGTCCGCTTGAACCCTTCGGGCATCGCCATGGAGAAGTGGAATCCGGGCTCCGTGATCACCGCGTATCCGGCGGGGAGGGCGCCTCCCGCTCCCCCGGTCGTCGCGCCCTGTCCCTGTCCCTGCCCCTGCCCCTGGCCGGCGGTCTGCTGGCCCTGGCCCTGAGCGGCGGCTCCCGCGTCGGTACCGGTGCCGTTGCCGGTGCCGGCGGTGCCGCCCGCGCCCGTCTCACCGGTGTTCCCCGAGGGCTTCGGGGAGCCCTGTTCGGCCCCGCCCGAGGTCTGCGGGGCGGACGCGGCCGGGGTGGCCTGGCCGCCCTTGCCCTGGTCCTTCTTGTCCTTGTCGTCGCCGCTGATCGCCCAGGCGATCAGCGAGCCGACCACAGCCAGCACGGCGACCACGGCGACGACCGCCAGCACGATGGTGCGGCGCGGCATGACGTCCGTGAGCGGCGCGACGACGGAGGCGGGCCGGCCCTTCGGTGCTTCCGCGGCCGAGGCCGCGGTCGCGGTCGCGGCGGCGGCGGCCGTCGCCTTGCGGGCGGCCTTCAGCGCGGCGCGGGCACGCTCGCGCTGCTCCCGCTCGCGACGCTCCCGCTCCTTCTTCGCGGCCTTCTCGGCGGCCTTCTCCGCGGTGGCCTTCTCCGCGGCCTGCTTGGCGTCCGCCAGCGATATCTGCCGGGTCTCCTCGGCGACCGCGGGCACCACGGGAGCCGGTACCGGCTCGGGCGCGGCGATGACGGCGGTGAGCATCGCCCGGGCGCGTCCCTCGTCGAGGCGGCGGGCCGGGTCCTTGGCGAGCAGACCGTAGATGACCTCGGTGAGCGGGCCGGCGTTCTTCGGCGGGTCGACCGGCTCGGTCATCACCGCGGTGAGCGTGGCGAGCGCGGACCCCTTGTCGTACGGGGGCGTGCCTTCGACGGAGGCGTACAGCAGGCCGCCGAGCGACCACATGTCGGCGGGCGGACCGGGCTTCTGGCCTCGGGCGCGCTCGGGCGAGATGTAGGAGGGGGCGCCGACGAGCATGCCGGTGGAGGTGACGGAGGGGTCGCCCTCGACCTGCGCGATGCCGAAGTCGGTCAGGACGACACGGCCGTTGCCGGCGATGAGCACGTTGGAGGGCTTGACGTCCCGGTGCAGGATGCCCTGGCCGTGCGCGGCGCGCAGGACGTCGAGCACCGCGAGGCCGACCTCGGCGGCGCGGTGCGGGGTGAGGGGGCCGTTCTCCCGGATGAACTCGGCGAGCGAGGGCCCCTCGATGAGCTCCATGACGATCCACGGCCGGGCGTCCTCGTCGACGACGTCGTAGACGGTGACGGCGCCGCCGCTGCGGATCCGGGCGATGGCCTTGGCCTCGCGGAGGGTTCGGGTGATGAGGCGGCGCTTCTCGTCGTCGTCGACCCCGCTGCTGAAGCGGAGCTCCTTGACGGCGACGGTGCGGCCCAGCGTCTCGTCCTGGGCCCGCCAGACGGTACCCATGCCGCCCTTGCCGAGCACGGCGTTCAGCCGGTACCGGCCGGCCAGCAGCCGACCTTCGTCGTGCGCGCCCTTGGCCGCCTTGGCGGCGGCGGCCTTGACGGCGGCGGCCACGGCATCGGCCTTCTCTACTACGGGGTTCGCCCCGGTCGCCCCCACGGGCTTGACCGCAGGCTTCGCGTCCTCGGGCTTCGCATCAGCGCCCGGCTCCGCAGCCGCAGCCTTGCCCGACCCCGGCTCGGCAGCCGCGGGCACGCCCTTGCCCAGCCGCGGCTTCGACCCCTCAGGCTTCGCATCAGCGCCCGACTCCGCAGCCGCAGCCTCGCCCGGCCGCGGCTTCGCGTCCTCAGGCTCCGCCGCAGGCGCAGGGGCAGGCTCCGCCGCCGCAGCCTTGCCCGGCCGCGGCTTCGCGTCCTCAGGCTCCGCCGCAGGCGCAGCCTTGCTCAGCCGCGGCTTCGAAGCCGCAGGCTTCGACTCCTCGGGCTTCGCCGCAGGCGCAGAGGCGGGGACAGGCTCCGGCCCATCAGGCTCCGCGTCAGCGGCCGTCCTTGCCGCGGGCACGGAAACGTCCTCGGGCTTCGCCGCAGGCGCAGAGGCAGGGGCGGACCCCGCCGAAGCGCCATCGCCAAGCTTCGCCGCAGGCGCCCCGGCAGGTGACTCGGTGTGCTCCGGCTTCGACATGCGTCCCCTCTGCGATCGTGCCGCTGCTCCGCCCGCCCCAGCGGCTGAGCGACCCGGCGGCCGGGGCCCACGGTAACCCGCCCCGGCAGAGCCATCATTGTTCCTCACTCCGCAACGGACGGACCCCCCGGGTCTGCGGTTCCGCCTTCCGCATCCCGGAGTTACAACGGAACGATGTCGGGCGCACCCAGCCGCGCCGCGTCCGCCGTCTGGTCGTCCGGCTGACGCTGCGATTCCCGCTCCGCCTGGACCCTCTTCTCGTAGTGCTCCACTTCCTTCTCGATCTGCTGCTTGTCCCACCCCAGCACCGGCGCCATCAACTCCGCGCACTCCCGTGCCGACCGCGTCCCCCGGTCGAAGGTCTCGATCGAGATCCGCGTCCGCCGCGTCAGCACGTCGTCCAGGTGCCGCGCCCCCTCGTGCGAGGCGGCGTACGCGATCTCCGCCCGCAGGTAGTCGTCCGCCCCGGTCACCGCCTTGCCCAGTTCCGGATCGGCGACGACGAGGTCGAGCAGCTCCTCCGTCAGCGTCCCGTACCGGTTCAACAGGTGCTCCACCCGCACCACATGAAGGCCCGTCCGGGCCGCGATCCTCGCCCGGCCGTTCCACAGGGCCCGGTACCCCTCGGCCCCCACCAGCGGCACGTCCTCCGTCACGCACGGCGCCACCCGCTGGTCCAGACCGTGCACCGCCTCGTCGACCGCGTCCTTCGCCATGACCCGGTACGTGGTGTACTTGCCGCCGGCGACCACCACCAGCCCCGGCACCGGATGCGCCACCGTGTGCTCGCGCGACAGCTTGCTCGTCGCGTCCGACTCGCCGGCCAGCAGCGGCCGCAGGCCCGCGTACACGCCCTGGACGTCGTCGCGCGTCAGCGGCACCGCCAGCACCGAGTTCACGTGTTCCAGCAGGTAGTCGATGTCCGCGCTCGACGCCGCCGGGTGGGCCTTGTCCAGGTCCCAGTCGGTGTCCGTGGTTCCCACGATCCAGTGACGGCCCCACGGGATGACGAACAGCACCGACTTCTCGGTCCGCAGGATCAGCCCGGTCGTCGAATGGATGCGGTCCTTCGGCACGACCAGGTGGATGCCCTTCGAGGCCCGTACGTGGAACTGCCCGCGCTCCCCGATCAGTGCCTGGGTGTCGTCCGTCCACACCCCCGTGGCGTTCACGACCTGCTTCGCGCGGATCTCGTACTCGACGCCGCCCTCCACGTCCTGCACGCGCGCGCCGACCACCCGTTCGCCCTCACGCAGGAACCCGACGACCCTCGCCCGGTTGGCGCAGTGCGCCCCGTACGCGGCGGCCGTCCGCACGAGCGTCGTGACGTACCGCGCGTCGTCCATCTGGGCGTCGTAGTACTGGAGGGCGCCCACCAGGGCGTCCTTGCGCAGCGCCGGCGCCACCCGCAGGGCCTGGGTGCGCGAGAGGTGCCGGTGCACCGGCAGGCCCCGGCCGTGCCCGCTGGAGACCGACATCGCGTCGTACATCGCGACGCCCGCGCCGGCGTAGAGCCGCTCCCAGCCCTTGTGCTGCAGGGGGTACAGGAAGGGAACCGGCTTCACCAGGTGCGGGGCGAGGCGCTCCAGCAGCAGACCCCGCTCCTTCAGCGCCTCCCGCACGAGGGCGAAGTCGAGCATCTCCAGATAGCGCAGGCCGCCGTGGACGAGCTTGCTCGACCGGCTGGAGGTGCCCGAGGCCCAGTCCCGGGCCTCCACCAGGCCGGTGGTAAGGCCCCTCGTCACGGCGTCGAGCGCGGTGCCGGCGCCGACCACGCCCGCGCCGACGACCAGCACGTCCAGTTCCCGTTCGGCCATCCGGGTGAAGGCCGCGGCTCGCTGCTTCGGCCCCAGTGTCGCTGTCCTCACGGCTGCCTCCCGTTGGTGCGGGTGAGATCCCGCTCGCATGCCCCCGTTTTCCGATTCTGACTTCCCGCACCCACATCAGCCACCGGCTGTGGACAACACAACGGTGGCGTTCACCCCGGAATGCAACATATCGGTCATATATAAGCCTAGTCTGACATTGCGCCAGCTCCCCTGTCCTCGGGAGGACTTGCGCGGCACCCCCTCATGCCAGGGAAGGGACGGCATCCCCATGCCCGCAGACCTCGCCGTCATCGGACTCGGCCACCTCGGCCTCCCGCTCGCCCAGGCGGCCGTCGCCGCCGGAATCGAGACGGTCGGCTACGAAAGCGGTCCGGTCACGGACTCCACTCTCTCCGCTGCCGAGATCCGCCGCATGTCGGCGGCCGGCTTCCGGGTCACCACCAACCCCGCCGAGCTCGGCCGGGTCCGCACGGCCGTCATCTGCGCCCCCACCCGGCTCGGCGCGGACCGCGCGCTGGACCTCTCCGCCGTGGGCGGCGCGGGCCGCGCCCTCGCGGCGCGGCTGCGCCCGCACACCACGGTGATCCTCGAATCCGCCGCACACCCCGGCGTCACCGAGGACTACCTGCGGCCGATCCTGGAGGAGGGATCCGGACTCCGCGCCGGCCGGGACTTCCACCTGGCCTACTCCCCCAGCCGCCTCGACCCCGGCAACCGGACCCACGGCATCTCCAACACCCCCAAGGTGATCGGCGGCCTCACCCCGGCCTGCACCGAGTCCGCGCACGCCTTCTACGCCCGCCTCACCGAGAAGGTGGTCCGGGCCCGCGGCCTGCGCGAGGCCGAGACCGTACAGCTCCTCGAAACCAACTACCGCCACGTCAACATCGCCCTGATGAACGAGATGGCCGTGCTCTGCCACGACCTCGGCGTCGACCTGTGGGACGTCATCCGCTGCGCCGAGACCAAGCCGTACGGGTACCAGGCCTTCCGCCCCGGCCCCGGCGTCGGCGGCCACGGCGTCCCCCTCGACCCGAACTACCTCCCCCACACCACCCGCACCCCCGGACACCCGCTGCGCATGGTCGGCCTGGCGCAGGAGATCAACGACCGGATGCCGCAGTACGTCATCCAGCGCTCCGCCACCCTGCTGAACGAGCACGGCAAGTCCGCCCGCGGGGCCCGCGTCCTGCTGCTCGGCGTCACGTACAAGCCCGACCTCGCCGACCAGGAGGGCTCCCCGGCCGGCGAGATCGCCAGCCGCCTCATCGACCTCGGGGCGCTGATCAGCTACCACGACCCGTACATCACGGGCTGGCGGGTCAGGGACCAGCCGGTCCCCCGCGCCGAGTCCCTGTACGAGGCCGCGGCCAACGCCGACCTGACGATCCTGCTCCAGCACCACCGCACCTACGACATGCAGGCCCTGGCCGTGAAGGCCCAGCTCCTCCTGGACACCCGGGGCGCCAGCCCGATCGGCGCCGCCCACCGCCTCTGAGCACCGCCTCATCCCTGGGGGGATTTTCCAATGAGCCAGAACTTCACGCCGCCCGCGCCCGACTCCTACACGCCGGTGGCCGCCCCGGCCCCGGTCCGCACCGGCAACTTCGGCCTGGCGGTCCTCGCGGCCGTCGGCACCGCCCTCGTCGCGGGCGCCGCCTACGGCGGCATCATGAGTGCGATCTCGTTCCAGATCGGCTACCTGGCCGCCGGCGTCGGCTTCGCGGTCGCCCTCGTCGCCGTCCGCCTCGGTGGCCGCAACCCCGTCCTCCCGGTCCTGAGCGCCGTGCTGACGCTCGCCGGCGTGTACGTCGGCTACCTCCTGGACATGGCCCTCGCCGTGTCCGAGCACGAAGGGATTCCGGTCTCCGAACTGCTCACCACCGAGCTCGTGAACCTGAACCGGTTCTACATCGACAACATCGACCCGATCTCGATCCTGTTCTACGCGATCGGCGCATACGCCGCCTTCCAGACGGCCCGCAAGTCCGCCAACTGACGCATCGGCCGCCGACGGGACGCTGAGCAGGCACGATCGGTCCGCCGAGGAGCCGCAATCCCGGTCGACGGGATCCGCGCCGGTCCATATGATCCGCGCGTGCCCGCTCATACCCCGCCCGGTCGGCCCGTGTTCGAACCCGCCGACCGCATACCCGCCCTCGCCGCCCTGCGCTCCGCCGTCCAACGCCAGGACTGGACCGCCGTCGCCGCGGCCTTCGACGGACTCGACGACGAGGACGACCGGGCCCTCGCCTGCCGGGTCGTCGCCGAACGGAGCGGCTCCGAGGCCTTCCTGCGACAGGCCGCGGAGCGCTTCCCGCGCGATCCGCTGCCCCGGAGCCTGCTCGCCGACCGGCTGGTCCAGATCGGCTGGGGCATCCGTACCGCCCACCGGGCCCAGCACGTCTCCAGGCAGCAGTTCGACGAGTTCCACGCCCACCTGCGGCGAGCCGAGATCCTGCTGATCGACGTCTGCGCCGAGCACCCGCGGTACGCGCTGGCCTGGTACCTCCGGGTCATCACCTCGCGCGGCCTCCAACTGGGCGCGGGCGAGACCCGCCGCCGCTACGACCGGCTCGCCGAGCACCACCCGCACCACTTCGGCGGCCAGTCGCAGCTGCTCCAGCAGATCTGCCCCAAGTGGGGCGGCAGCTGGGAGGCCGCGCACGGCTTCGCCCAGGAGTGCGCCGCGAACGCACCGGACGGCAGCCCGAACGGCGCCCTGGTCGCCATCGCGCAGATGGAGAACCACCTGGAGATCGCGGAGAAGAGCGGCACAGGCGCCGCTGCCGCGTACCTGCGCGAGCACGACCACCACACCCGGCTGCTCGAAGCGGCCACCCGGTCCGCCCTCCACCCCGCCTCCCGGGCCGACGCCTTCCGTACCGTCGACGCCCACAGCGCCTTCGCCGCCGCGCACAGCGCCGCCGGCCGGCACGCCGCGGCGGCCCCGCACTTCCGCGCCCTCGGCGACCGCGCGAGCGAGTTCCCGTGGGGCTACCTCGGGTCCGGCGACCACGAGGCCGAGTTCGTACGCCACCGCAAGACCGCCCTGGCGAAGGGCTGAGGACCACGGAGATGGACATCGACACCACCACGGCGCCCACCGCCACGACCGACACGGACGGGCTCACCACGACCACCGTCGACGGCGTGCGCACCCTGCTGGCGCCCCGCTCCGGCCCCGTCACCGCGGGCCTCCTCTTCCGCGTGGGCCGCGCCGACGAGACCCTCGCCACCAGCGGGATCACCCACCTCGTCGAACACCTCGCCCTGCACCGGCACGGTCTGAGCGACCTCCACTACAACGGCGCGACCGCCGCCGCGCACACCCTCTTCGCCGTCACCGGCACCGCCTCCGAAGTGGTCGAGTACCTGAACGGGGTCTGCGCGGCCCTGCGCGACCTGCCGGTGGACCGGCTGGAGACCGAGAAGGAGATACTCCGCACGGAGGCCGCCGGCCGCGGCCGCGGACCCGGGCACGGCATGGACCTGTGGCGCTACGGCGCCCGCTCCTACGGCCTCGTCGACTACGCCGAGACGGGCCTGCCCGCCATCACCGCCGAGGACGTCCGCGACTGGGCCCGGACCCGGTTCACCGCCGAGAACGCGGTCCTGTGGATGACCACCGACACCCTCCCCGAGGGCCTGGACCTGACCCTCCCCGCCGGCGAGTGGCTCCGCGCCCCCGAGCCGACCTCGGCCCTGCCCACCACCCCGGCCTATTTCCACGGCGACGCGGGCGGAGTCGTGCTCACCTCGGTCCTGCCCCGGTCGACCGCGGCACGCCTGTTCGCCGAGGTCCTCGGCAAGGAGCTCTTCCGGGAGCTGCGCCAGAAGGGCGGCTACTCCTACACCGCCGCCGCCGAGTACCACCCGCGCGACACCGACCACGCCACCGTCACCGCCTACGCCGACGCCCTCCCGGCCAAGCAGGACGCACTGGTCGGCGCCTTCGTCGACGTCCTCGCGAAACTGCGGGCCGGCCGGATCGAACAGGCCGACCTGGACTCCGTACGGGCCTCCGCCCTGGCGCAGTTCGACAGCCCGGAGCTCGCCGCGGCGATGCTTCCGGGCACTGCCATGAACCTCCTGATGCGCCACCGCCACCTGGCCGTCGCCGGGGCGCGGGCCGAGATCGAGGCGGTCACCGTCGAGGACCTCCACCGCGTCGCACGGGAGCTGTGGGCGGACGCCCTCATGCAGGTGCCGGGCCGGGGCGTGGACTGGGCCGGCCTGACCGCCGCGCCCACCGCCTCGCCGGAGATCGTCAGCGGCCGGCGCCACTCCGCCGTGGAGGACGCGAGGGTCGCCCTGCTCGTCGCGAAGGACGGGATCAGTCTCGTCACGCCGAACGACCAGGTGACCGTGCGGTACGCCGACTGCGCCCTCCTGCAGGTCTTCCCGGACGGCGCCCGCCACCTCGTCGGCAACGACGGCTTCAGCATCACCGTCGAGCCGACGCTGTACCGCCTGACGTCCGACGCGCTCGCTCCGCTCGACGCCGGCGTTCCGCCCGCCTCGGTGGTCCGTATGCCGCCGCGCGACCCCGCCCGGATCCCGGAGCCGCCGAAGCCCGCGAAAGCGCCCGTCCGGCGCGCCTGGTTCACCGCTCTGCTGTGGATCCTCGGCATCCCGGCGATGCTGTCGGGCGGCGTGACCGCTCTGAGCGCGCTCCTCGTGACCCGGATGTACAGCGGGGAGGAGATCCCCCAGGAGTACGCCACGGTCCTGCTCGCCGGCATCATCGTCTCGGCGATGCTGCTGACGCCCTGGGGCATCTGCCTGCGGCGCCGCAGACAGGGCCTGAGCTGACGCCGGAGGGCCGGCACCCCGAGCGGGGTGCCGGCCCTCCGGCGTACGTGGTGGGACCGTCAGCGGCTGTGCTGGGAGTCCGCGACCGTGACCTCGACCCGCTGGAACTCCTTGAGCTCGCTGTAGCCGGTGGTGGCCATCGAACGGCGCAGCGCGCCGAAGATGTTCATCGAGCCGTCCGGGCTGTGCGAGGGACCGGTGAGGATCTCCTCGGTGGTGCCGACGGTGCCCAGGTCGACCTTCTTGCCGCGCGGCACGTCCTCGTGGACGGCCTCCATGCCCCAGTGGTTGCCCTTGCCGGGCGCGTCCGTGGCGCGGGCCAGCGGGGAGCCCATCATCACGGCGTCGGCGCCGCAGGCCACGGCCTTCGGGATGTCGCCCGACCAGCCCACGCCGCCGTCGGCGATGACGTGGACGTAGCGGCCGCCGGACTCGTCCATGTAGTCGCGGCGGGCCGCGGCCACGTCCGCGACGGCGGTCGCCATCGGGACCTGGATGCCGAGCACGTTGCGCGTGGTGTGCGCGGCGCCGCCGCCGAAGCCGACCAGCACGCCCGCGGCGCCGGTGCGCATCAGGTGCAGGGCCGCGGTGTAGGTGGCGCAGCCGCCGACGATGACCGGGACGTCGAGCTCGTAGATGAACTGCTTGAGGTTCAGCGGCTCGGCGGCGCCGGAGACGTGCTCGGCGGAGACGGTGGTGCCGCGGATGACGAAGATGTCCACGCCCGCGTCGACGACGGCCTTGGAGAACTCGGCGGTGCGCTGCGGGGAGAGCGCGGCGGCGGTGACGACGCCCGAGTCGCGCACCTCCTTGATGCGCTGCCGGATCAGGTCGGCCTGGATCGGCGCGGAGTAGATCTCCTGGAGGCGGCGGGTGGCCGACTCCTCGTCCAGCTCCGCGATCTCGTCGAGCAGCGGCTGCGGGTCCTCGTAGCGGGTCCACAGGCCTTCGAGGTTCAGCACGCCGAGGCCGCCGAGCTCACCGATGCGGATGGCGGTCTGCGGGGAGACGACCGAGTCCATGGGGGCGGCCAGGAAGGGGAGCTCGAAGCGGTACGCGTCGATCTGCCAGGCGATCGAGACCTCCTTCGGGTCCCGGGTACGCCGGCTCGGGACGATGGCGATGTCGTCGAACGCGTACGCCCTGCGGCCGCGCTTGCCGCGCCCGATCTCGATCTCAGTCACGTGTGGTGGCCTTTCCTCTGGGTCTGCCCGTCCAGTATCCCCGAACCCCGGCGGGCCGCGTTCCGGTGACCGCTGTACGGACGTCATGCGAGAGGGGCGGACCCGGTGACCCGGTCCGCCCCTCCGCGCCCGCGCCTGCTCAGCCCTTGCGGCTGTAGTTCGGGGCCTCGACGGTCATCTGAATGTCGTGCGGGTGGCTCTCCTTGAGGCCCGCCGAGGTGATGCGCACGAAGCGGCCGTTCTGCTGGAGCTCCGGCACGGTGCGCCCGCCCACGTAGAACATCGACTGGCGCAGGCCGCCGACGAGCTGGTGGACGACCGCGGACAGCGGGCCGCGGTAGGGCACCTGGCCCTCGATGCCCTCGGGGATGAGCTTGTCGTCGCCGCCCACGCCCTCCTGGAAGTAGCGGTCCTTGGAGAAGGAGCGCTGGTCGCCGCGGGACTGCATCGCGCCGAGCGAGCCCATGCCGCGGTAGGACTTGAACTGCTTGCCGTTGATGAAGAGCAGCTCGCCCGGGGACTCCTCGCAGCCCGCGAGCAGCGAGCCGAGCATCACCGTGTCGGCGCCCGCGACCAGGGCCTTCGCGATGTCGCCGGAGTACTGCAGACCGCCGTCGCCGATGACCGGGACGCCGGCCGCCTTGGCGGCGAGCGAGGCCTCGTAGATCGCGGTGACCTGCGGGACGCCGATGCCGGCGACGACGCGGGTGGTGCAGATGGAGCCGGGGCCGACGCCGACCTTGATGCCGTCGCAGCCGGCGTCGATCAGCGACTGGGCGCCGTCGCGGGTCGCGACGTTGCCGCCGATGACGTCGACCGCGGAGTTCGACTTGATCTTGGAGACCATGTCGCCGACCAGGCGGGAGTGGCCGTGGGCGGTGTCGACGACGATGAAGTCGGCGCCCGCCTCGATCAGGGCCTGGGCGCGCTCGTACGCGTCCCCGGCGACGCCGACGGCGGCGCCGACCAGGAGGCGGCCGTCCTTGTCCTTGGCGGCGTTCGGGTACTTCTCGGCCTTGACGAAGTCCTTGACCGTGATGAGGCCCTTGAGGATGCCCGCCTCGTCGACCAGCGGAAGCTTCTCGATCTTGTGGCGGCGCAGCAGCTCCATGGCGTCCACGCCCGAGATGCCGACCTTGCCGGTGACCAGCGGCATCGGGGTCATGACCTCGCGCACCTGGCGGCTGCGGTCCGACTCGAAGGCCATGTCGCGGTTGGTGACGATGCCGAGGAGCTTGCCGGCGGGGTCGGTGACCGGGACGCCGGAGATGCGGAACTTCGCGCAGAGCTCGTCGGCCTCGCGCAGGGTCGCGTCCGGGTGCACCGTGATCGGGTCGGTGACCATGCCGGACTCGGAGCGCTTGACGAGGTCGACCTGGTTGGCCTGGTCCGCGATGGACAGGTTGCGGTGCAGTACGCCGACGCCGCCCTGGCGGGCCATCGCGATGGCCATGCGGGCCTCGGTGACCTTGTCCATGGCGGCGGACAGCAGCGGGATGTTCACGCGCACGTTGCGGGAGATGAGGGAAGAGGTGTCGATGTCGTTCGGAGCCATGTCCGACGCGCCCGGCAGCAGCAGCACGTCGTCGTAGGTCAGTCCGAGCGTGGCGAATTTGTCGGGCACTCCGTCGGCAGTCATGACACCTTCCCAAATGGTCTTGCTCAGCGCGGATGTCCATGCTAACGGGATCCCGACGCGTCTCATTCCACGACCAAGGTCAACCGGAAGTTTCGTAGTTTCCTACGGGTGTGCCTACTGCTCAGCGAGCGCACGGAGCCGGCTGAGGGCCCGGTGCTGGGCCACGCGCACGGCTCCGGGAGACATCCCGAGCATCTGGCCGGTCTCCTCCGCGGTCAGCCCGACGGCCACCCGCAGTACGAGGAGTTCGCGCTGGTTCTCCGGAAGGTTCGCCAGCAGCTTCTTGGCCCAGGCGGCGTCGCTGCTGAGCAGCGCGCGCTCTTCCGGGCCCAGCGAGTCGTCCGGCCGCTCGGGCATCTCGTCCGACGGCACGGCCGTGCTGCCCGGGTGCCTCATGGCGGCCCGCTGCAGGTCGGCGACCTTGTGCGCGGCGATGGCGAAGACGAAGGCCTCGAAGGGCCGACCGGTGTCCCGGTAGCGCGGCAGCGCCATCAGGACGGCGACGCAGACCTCCTGCGCCAGGTCCTCCACGAAGTGGCGGGCGTCACCCGGGAGCCGGGACAGCCGGGTGCGGCAGTAGCGGATCGCCAGGGGGTGCACGAAGGCGAGCAGGTCGTGCGTGGCCTGCTCGTCACCCTCCACCGCCCGGCGTACGAGCGCGCTGACGCCTCCGGCACTGCCGCCTCCGGCGGCGCCGGTGGGGCCTGTGGCCGCAGGGGACCCCAGGGCCTCGTCGTCGCGCATCAGTCCATGGTGCCTTGGCGCCGGAGCATCCGCGGCACCGTGGCCCTTGTTGTGCGTCGAAGCGTTATGAGCGGGTGCGCCGGAACTCTTCATCTGCGCCCTCCCCTCCCGCTCGGCCGAATAGTCCCCGAGAGACTCCACACCCTCAAGGATGCGGCATCGCGCACGAAGCGAGACGTCCCCCGGATTGTGCCCCGCCAACCCCCGGGTGCGCACCGGGTACGGCGGGACAGGGCTACCGCGACGAGAAGAGGCGCCGGGAGGCGCCGGGCGACGGCAAGAGCGGCGCGCCGCCCCGTCCACCGGTGGCGGACGGGACCGCTCTCGACGATCCGCGGTCTGCGGCGGACCGGGCCGGGCCCGGCCGCTGCCGGGTCAGCGGACGAGACCCCAGCGGAAGCCGAGCGCCACGGCGTGCGCGCGGTCCGAGGCGCCGAGCTTCTTGAACAGCCGACGGGCGTGCGTCTTGACCGTGTCCTCGGAGAGGAAGAGCTCGCGCCCGATCTCCGCGTTGGACCGGCCGTGGCTCATGCCCTCCAGCACCTGGATCTCGCGCGCGGTGAGGGTGGGCGCGGCGCCCATCTCGGCGGAGCGGAGCCGGCGCGGGGCCAGTCGCCAGGTCGGGTCGGCGAGGGCCTGGGTGACCGTGGCCCGCAGCTCGGCGCGCGAGGCGTCCTTGTGCAGGTAGCCGCGGGCGCCGGCGGCGACCGCGAGGGCCACGCCGTCCAGGTCCTCGGCGACCGTCAGCATGATGATGCGGGCGCCGGGGTCGGCCGAGAGGAGGCGGCGGACCGTCTCCACACCGCCGAGCCCGGGCATCCGAACATCCATCAGGATCAGGTCGGAGCGGTCGGCACCCCAGCGGCGGAGGACTTCCTCGCCGTTGGCAGCCGTCGTCACACGCTCGACGCCGGGCACGGTGGCAACCGCGCGACGGAGCGCCTCTCGGGCAAGCGGGGAGTCGTCGCAGACGAGGACGGATGTCATGACCGCCCTCCGCAGCTGCTGATGCGCGTCACCTTGAGCCTCCAGGCTGGTACGTATCGTCACCTGTGCGGTCGATGCTCCCGGACACCTGTCCGAGAACTTGTGGGTTCAACCGCCTTCGCACTCTCAACGATGGTCACTCGAAAGAGTTACGGGTCGGACGGACACCTTCGGCACTCTACGTGAGGAAGCGATCACTGCGGTGGAGGCGCAAGCGGCCTGTCCTCCATCTGGAGCTATGCCCTATTTGGCGGCTTTCCTTCCGTTTGGCACGTGTCTGAGGCTAGATTCCCAATGAGTCATATTTACATCTACTCCGACAGTAGGTGTGGAGACCCTTGGAGACATGGACCGTATCCGCCTCAGTACCGGCACCAAGAGGACTACCAATGGCAGATTTCTCCCGCCTCCCCGGACCGAACGCCGACCTCTGGGACTGGCAGCTGCTAGCCGCCTGCCGCGGGGTCGACAGCTCCCTCTTCTTCCACCCGGAGGGCGAGCGGGGCGCGGCCAGGAGCGCGCGCGAGGCCTCGGCTAAAGAGGTCTGCATGCGATGCCCGGTTCGTTCGGAATGCGCCGCGCACGCACTCGCCGTCCGTGAGCCCTACGGAGTGTGGGGCGGCCTCACCGAGGACGAACGCGAGGAACTGATGGGCCGCGCCCGGCACCGACTCATCCCCGCGTCGAGTGCGATCGGACCGACCGCGCCGCACTGAGAGCCGACCGAACGACGGAAGGAACGTTTCCTCTGCGCCACCTGCACGCCGGGCGTGTCGCCGCCCGGCCCGGGTTTCACACGTTCGGCCGTACGCGTGCCCCGCGCGTGCGGCCGGTAGCCGCGCACGGCCGGCTCGTGCTCCTGCGGGCGGTCAGCGCGTGGCCGCGCGCTCCAGCTCGGCCAGGGTCGCGGCCACGGCCGGCACCCGGGCCAGGTCGGGCAGGGTCAGCGCCACGACCTCCCGCTCGACGGCCGGCTCCACGACGAGCGTGCTGACGCCCTTGGCCCGTACGGACTCCACCGCGAGCTCCGGCAGTACCGCCACGCCCAGCCCCGCGCCGACCAGGCCGACCACCGCCGGATAGTCGTCGGTGGCGAAGTCGATGCGCGGGGTGAATCCCGCGTCCTCGCACACCTCCACCAGATGGCGGCGGCAGCGCGGGCAGCCCGCGATCCAGGGCTCGTCGGCCAGCTCCGCCATGCCCACGCGCTCCGCCCCGGCCAGCGCGTGCCCCTCGGGGACCAGCCCCACGAGCCGGTCGGTCAGCAGCGGCCGCACCACGAGGTCCTCCCACTCGGCCGCGGATCCGGCGGACCCGCCGTAGCGGAAGGCCAGTGCCAGATCGCAGTCGCCCTCGCGCAGCATCTCCACGGACCGCGGCGGCTCGGCCTCGACCAGCGAGATACGGGTTCCGGGGTGCTCGGCACGCATCGCCGCGAGCGCGGTCGGCACCAGGGTGGAGCTGCCGCTGGGGAAGGACACGAGCCGTACCCGGCCCGCGCGCAGCCCGGCGATGGCCGCGACCTCCTCCTCGGCGGCGGTCAGCCCGGCCAGGATCCCGGCGGCATGCCGGACCAGGGCCTCCCCGGCCTGGGTCAGCCGCATCTCGCGGCCGGTGCGGATGAGCAGTGGGGTGCCGGCCGACTGCTCCAGCGCCTTCATCTGCTGGGAGACGGCGGGCTGGGTGCAGCCGAGTTCGCGCGCGGCGGCGGAGAAGGATCCGGTCCCGGCTACGGCGCGCAGTACCCGGAGATGACGTGCCTCGATCACCCTTCGAGCATAAGGCCCTCTTTGACCGTCGCGCGAATACCTCTGTGACGCTTTGGGGCCGCCCGGTTAGCCTGTGCCCATGGGTCCCATGCATCTGATCTCCGTGAACGTCGGCACCGCCACGCCTTCCGAGTACACCGACGCGGAGAGCGGGGTGACGGGCATCGGCAAGCGCCCCGTCCCCGGCCCGGTCCGCGTCTTCGCCCCCGGCGACAAGGCCAGCGGCCTCGGCAGCGGCCTGGAGGGCGACGCCATCTGCAACCGGCGCCACCACGGCGGCGACCACCAGGCCGTCTACGCGTACGCCCGCGAGGACCTGGACCTGTGGGAGCGGGAGCTGGGCCGCGAGCTGCCCGGCGGGCTCTTCGGCGAGAACTTCACGACGTCCGGCATCGACCTGAACACCGCACGGCTCGGCGACCGCTGGCGGGTCGGCGCGGACCTCGTCCTCGAAGTGGCCTCGGCCCGCATCCCGTGCCGCACCTTCCAGGGGGCGCTGGGCGAGGCGGGCTGGGTCAGGCGGTTCACCCAGGAGGCCCGGCCGGGCGCGTACCTCCGGGTGATCCAGGAGGGTTCCGTCTCCCCCGGCGACAGCATCGAGATCATCCACCGGCCGGACCACGACGTGACGGTGCAGCTCTGGTTCCGCGCCTTCACCACCGAGCGCACGCTGCTGCCCAGCACCCTGGCCGCGGGTGCGGCGATGGAGCCCGAGGCGCACGAGACCGTGCGCCGGTACGTGGAGAAGTACGGGACCGGGGCCGGGGCGCGATAACGCTGTCATCCGGGGCGGCTAGGTTGCGCCTATGACGACTGCGTTGATTACGGGATCCACGGCGGGCATCGGCGCCGCCTTCGCCCGGCGGCTGGCCGCCCAGGGGCACAACCTCGTGCTGGTGGCGCGCGACGCCAGGCGCCTCGGCGAGCAGGCCACGGAGCTGCACGACCTGCACGGCATCGAGGCCGAGGTACTGGTCGCCGACCTGTCCACCGAGGGGGGCATCGCGTCGGTCGAGAAACGCCTCGGCGACCGCACCCACCCCGTGGACCTGCTGGTCAACAATGCGGGCTTCGGCAACAAGGGCCGCTACCTCGAGGTCTCCATGGCCGACGAGCTGACCATGCTCAAGGTGCACGTCGAGGCGGTGCTGCGGCTGACCTCGGCGGCATCGGAGTCGATGCGCTCGCGCGGCCGCGGCGGCGTGATCAACGTGGCCTCGGTGGCCGCCTTCGTACCCCGCGGCACGTACGGGGCCAGCAAGGCCTGGGTCGTGCAGTTCACCCAGGGCGCGGCGCGGGACATGGCGGGCTCCGGGGTCCGGCTGATGGCGCTGTGCCCCGGCTTCGTGCGGACGGAGTTCCACCAGCGCGCCGGCATGGGCACGGACAACATCCCCGGCTGGATGTGGCTGGACGCCGACAAGCTGGTGGCCGCGGCGCTGGCCGACCTGGCGCGCGGGAAGACGGTGTCCGTCCCGGACCCGCGGTACAAGGCGCTGATGGGCGTGGTGAAGCTGACGCCGCGCGGGCTGCTGGGCGGGGTGTCCTCGCGCACGGGCCGCAAGTACGGGCCCCAGTAGCGTTCGTGACCCGCCGGTAAGCCTCCGTCGAAGCCCCCACCGAAACCGCCAAACGGGCGAACTCTCCCTAAACTGGACATGTCCCATCTCCAGAGGGAGGCGACGCGATGACATTCGTACAAGTGATCGATTACGAGACGACGCGGTTCGATGAGATGAACGCGCTCATCGACCGCTGGGCGGAACAGAGCAGCGGCAGGCGCACCGCCACGCACACGATGATCGGCCAGGACCGCGAGGCCCGGAACCACTACGTGGACATGGTGGAATTCGCTTCGTACGAGGAGGCGATGAGGAACTCTCAGCTCCCCGAGACGGACCGGATGTTCCAGGAGATGGTGTCCCTCTGCGAGGGGATGCCGAAGTTCATGAACCTCGACGTCGTCCGCGACGAGCACCTCAACAAGCAGCTCGCGAACCGGGTGTTCCAGGAAGCCGCCATGGCCGGCGACATGAGCGTCCTCGACGAGTGCTTCGCGGTGAACTACATCGACCACGACGCCAGCAAGGAGGAGTCCACCGTCATCGGACGCGAGGGCATGCGCTCGGACATGGAGACGTGGCGCGCGGCCTTCGACATGACCTTCGAGCCGACGGCCCAGGTGGCCGAGGGCGACATGGTCACGACGGTGTGGAACTGGCGCGGCGCCCACAAGGGAGAGTTCATGGGGGTCGCACCGACCGGGAAGACGTACGAGATGTCCGGGACGACGACCTTCCGGTGCCAGGACGGAGAGATCACCGAGGGCTGGTGGCACTACAACCCCGGAGCCCTGCAACGCCAGATGGGCGGGACCGGAACGCCCTACGGAACCTGAGGCCCGAACACGGGGAAGGCCCCGCTCCGCGACTGCGGAACGGGGCCTTCGACGTGGAGCGCGATCAGTGGCTGTGGCCGTGACCGTGGCCGTGACCGGCGTCGCCCTCGTCCTCCGCCGGCTTCTCGACGACCAGGGTCTCGGTCGTGAGCAGCAGGGAGGCGATGGAGGCGGCGTTCTCCAGCGCGGAACGGGTGACCTTCACCGGGTCGATGACGCCGGCCTTGACCAGGTCGCCGTACTCGCCGGTGGCGGCGTTGAAGCCCTGGCCCTTGTCGAGCTCGGAGACCTTCGAGGTGATGACGTAGCCCTCGAGGCCCGCGTTCTCGGCGATCCAGCGCAGCGGCTCGACGGCGGCGCGGCGCACGACCGCGACACCGGTGGCCTCGTCGCCCGACAGGCCGAGGTTGCCCTCGAGGACCTTGACGGCGTGGACGAGCGCGGAGCCACCGCCGGAGACGATGCCCTCCTCGACCGCGGCGCGGGTCGCCGAGATGGCGTCCTCGAGACGGTGCTTCTTCTCCTTGAGCTCCACCTCGGTGGCGGCGCCGACCTTGATGACGCAGACGCCGCCGGCGAGCTTCGCCAGGCGCTCCTGCAGCTTCTCGCGGTCCCAGTCCGAGTCCGTGGACTCGATCTCGGCCTTGATCTGGTTGACGCGACCGACGACTTCCTCGTGGCTGCCGCCACCGTCGACGATGGTCGTGTCGTCCTTGGAGATGGTGACGCGGCGGGCGGAGCCCAGTACGTCCAGACCGGCCTGGTCGAGCTTGAGGCCGACCTCTTCGGCGATGACGGTGGCACCGGTGAGGGTGGCCATGTCCTGCAGCATCGCCTTGCGGCGGTCACCGAAGCCCGGGGCCTTGACGGCCACCGCGTTGAAGGTGCCGCGGATCTTGTTGACGACGAGGGTGGAGAGCGCCTCGCCCTCGACGTCCTCGGCGATGATCAGCAGCGGCTTGGAGCCACCCGCCTGGATGACCTTCTCCAGCAGCGGCAGGAGGTCCTGGATGGAGGAGATCTTGCCCTGGTTGATCAGGATGTACGGGTCGTCGAGGACGGCCTCCATACGCTCCTGGTCGGAGACCATGTACGGGGAGAGGTAGCCCTTGTCGAAGGCCATGCCCTCGGTGAACTCCAGCTCCAGGCCGAAGGTGTTGGACTCCTCGACGGTGATGACACCGTCCTTGCCGACCTTGTCCATCGCCTCGGCGATGAGCTCGCCGACCTGCGAGTCCTGCGCGGAGAGCGCGGCCACGGCGGCGATGTCGGACTTGTCCTCGATCGGGCGGGCGGTCGCGAGGAGCTCCTCGGAGACCGCCTTGACCGCGGCGTCGATGCCCTTCTTCAGGGCGGCCGGGGAAGCACCCGCGGCGACGTTGCGCAGACCCTCGCGGACCAGCGCCTGGGCCAGCACGGTGGCGGTGGTGGTGCCGTCACCCGCGATGTCGTTGGTCTTGGTCGCCACCTCCTTCACGAGCTGCGCGCCCAGGTTCTCGTACGGGTCGTCCAGCTCGACCTCGCGGGCGATGGTGACACCGTCGTTGGTGATGGTGGGGGCGCCGAACTTCTTGTCGATGACGACGTTGCGGCCCTTGGGGCCGATCGTCACCTTGACCGTGTCGGCAAGCTTGTTGACGCCGCGCTCGAGGGCGCGACGGGCGTCCTCGTCGAACTTCAGGATCTTCGCCATGGGAGCGGTTCAGCCCTCTCGAAAACTCGGGTTTAACGAGCTACGCCCCTCGCCGCCCGGCAATCAGCGGGGTGACCAGGGGCGTAGCTCAAAGCAGTGCTGTGAAGCGAAATTACTTCTCGACGATCGCGAGCACGTCGCGAGCCGAGAGGACGAGGTACTCCTCGCCGCTGTACTTCACTTCGGTGCCGCCGTACTTGCTGTACAGCACGATGTCGCCGACGGTGACGTCCAGCGGGAGACGCTGGCCGTCCTCGAAGCGACCCGGACCGACCGCGAGGACGACGCCCTCCTGGGGCTTCTCCTTCGCGGTGTCCGGGATGACCAGGCCGGAGGCCGTGGTCTGCTCGGCGTCGAGCGGCTGGACCACAATGCGGTCCTCAAGCGGCTTGATGGCAACCTTGGAGCTGGCGGTCGTCACGATCCGACCTCCCCCTTCGGAGATCCGGGGTTAACTGTCTGAGGTGGCGACCAGGTCGATCCGTCGTCGCGGGTGCCGGACCTGCCTGTCGCTGTGTTGGCACTCACCTGGGGTGAGTGCCAGGTGCGAGACTATTCCGGCGATTAGCACTCGGTCAAGCGGAGTGCCAATTCCCGACCCCCGGGCGTTGCGCGGAGCCCGACCCGATCCCCGAAAACTCCCTTACGCGCACACGTTCGAGATCAGTACTGTCCCGGACATGACCAGGACAAACTCCGGTGTGCGGTGGGTGCACGCCGTCCCGATCGCCATCGGGCTCGCCGTAGGGATCTGGATGTTCCACGCGGCCGTACCGCGGCTCATCACCCAGCTGACGGGTGTGGACGGCAGGTTCAGCGCGGAGCGGTGCGTGTGGGGTGAGCCGGATTCCGATGGGGACCGCACGATGACGTGCGCGGGATCCTTCACCGCCGCCGACGGATCGTTCACCCTCCCCGGGATCAGGATCGACGGCGTCTTCGACGAGCGGCCGCAGGCGCCGGTGGCCGCCCGCGTCAGCGGACCCGAGGCCGACCAGGCCGTACAGATGAGCATCCTCACCTCCCTCGCGCCCATGGGCCTGGGCCTGACCGCCTTCGCCTTCCCGGCCTGGGCGTTGACGGCAGCCGCCCGCGACATCCTGTCCCCTGCGAGGCGCTCGGCAGCGTGAATCCGCCCCGTTCCCGCACGAGGGCCTGCTCGGCCCCTGCGGGTACGCCACGCCACCGCTCCGAAACAGGGGCATCCCCCTGCGTGTCCGCGGCCGAGGGGAGTGGGGACGTGCCGGGGTGTCCCCGCAGGACGAGCGCGCGACCACCGGGTACGGCCGAGACACCCCGCACGCGCCGAGCCGAGGAGACACTCCGGCGGCGGCCCCGCTCCCCGACCGGACCGACCCCGCCGCGCCGCCCGCAGGGCACCCCGCGCCACGGACCGACCGATCCGACCCGGCCGAGCCGGAACGAGCCGCACCGCCGAGCCGCCCGCAGGGCCGCCCGCAGGACACCCGGTTCGGGCGGTATGTGACGCTTGAGCCGTGCGCATCCTCGTGGTCGAAGACGAAGAGAACCTCGCCGAGTCCCTGCGGTGCGGCCTGTCCGCCGACGGACACCTGGTCGACGTCGCGCACGACGGCCACCGCGGCCTGGACCTCGCCCTCGCCGGCGGCCCGTACGACGTCGTCCTGCTCGACCTGATGCTCCCGGGTCCCGGCGGCCACGCCATCTGCACCCGCATGCGCTCCCACGGCGACACCACCCCCGTCCTGATGCTCACCGCCAAGGACGGCGAGTACGACGAGGCCGAGGGGCTGGACGCCGGCGCCGACGACTACCTCACCAAGCCGTTCTCCTTCGTGGTCCTGGCCGCCCGGATCCGGGCGCTCGCCCGCCGCGCCGGAGCCTGCGACCGCGGCACCCTGCAGGCCGGCGACCTCGTCCTGGACCCGCGCGGCCGCCGCTGCCGCCGCGGCGACCGGGACATCGAGCTCACCGCCCGCGAACTCGGCGTACTCGCCTGCCTGATGGAGCAGCCCGGCCGCGCCGTCGCCAAGCAGGACATCCTGGACGAGGTCTGGGACACCCCGCAGGACATCGACCCGAACATCGTCGAGGTGTACGTCTCCTCGCTGCGCAAGAAGATCGACGCCCCCTTCGGCCGCCGCTCCATCCGCACCGTCCACGGCACCGGCTACCGGATGGCCCCCGACGGTGGCTAGCCGACCCGGGATCCGGGCGCGCACCGCCGCGGCCGCAGCCCTCGCCATGGCCGCGGTACTGGCCGCCGGCGGGCTGTGGCTGCACTCCCTGCTGCGGGCCAACCTCCTCGACAACACCACCGGCCGCACCGAACTCGCCGCCCTCAGGGCCGCCGCCCAGCTCGACGCCCGGACCCCGCCGCCGCCCGGCGGGCGGCTGCCCGCCCCCGAGAACGGCGTGGACCTGGTCCTCGTACGGGACGCAGCCGGCCGGACCGTCGCCGCGACCGGCGGCGACCCGCGGCACACCCCCGACCTGGACGGCGCGCCGCACCCCGGCCCCGGGGAGGACTCCCGCTCGGCCGTACTCCCGCCCGAGCACCCCGGCGGGCACCGGCGCGCGGTGGTCGCCGTCGCGGCGCCCGGAGGGCACACGGTGTACGCAATGACCGTGCTCGGCGACGTCGACGACGCGACCCGGGCCGTCGCCGCCGGACTGCTGGCGGGCGCTCCCCCGCTGATCGGCTTCGCCGCGGCGCTGGCCTGGTGGGTGACCGGCCGCGCGCTGCGCCCGGTGGACGCCATCCGCACCGAGCTGGCGTCGGTGACCGCCAGCGAGCTGGACCGGCGGGTCCCCGACCCCGGCGGGGCGGACGAGATCGCGCAGCTTGCCCGGACCGTCAACGCCACCCTCGACCGGCTGGAGCGCTCCGACGCCCGGCAGCGGCAGTTCACCGCGGACGCCTCGCACGAGCTGCGCAATCCGCTGGCGGCCGTACGGTCCCGGCTGGAGGTGGCGCTGGCGGCGGACCGCCCCGACCGCGAGTCGGTCGTGGCCGCGCTGGCCGAAACCGACCGGCTGCAGCGGATCGCGGCGGACCTGCTGCTGCTGGCCCGCCTCGACGGCGGGCCGCCGCCCCGGACCGAGCCGGTGGACCTGGCGCTGCTCGCCGCGGAGGACGTGGCCCGCCGGGGCGGTGCCCGGGTCTCGCTACGGCTGGACGCGCGGGCGCCCGTACCGGCGGCCGGGGACCCGCCGAGGCTGGAGCGGGCGCTGGCCAACCTGGTGGACAACGCCCTGCGGCACGCCCGCTCGCAGGTCGCCGTCCGGGCGGCCGAGGAGGACGGCTGGGCGGTGCTGGAGGTCACGGACGACGGCCCCGGCATCCCGGACGCGGACCGGGACCGGGTCTTCGAGCGGTTCGTACGGCTCGACGCGGACCGCAGCCGGGCCGGCGGCGGCACCGGCCTCGGCCTGGCCATCGCCCGGGAGATCGCGCGGGCGCACGGGGGCGACGTACGCGCGCTGCCGGCGCCGGCCGGGGGCGCACGGCTGGTGCTGCGGATCCGGTAGCGGGGCGGGGCCCCGGGCGGCAGCCCTGAACGCCCCTTCAGGAACCTCAGGATTCCTTCAGCGGGCCTCCCCCACCATCGACTGGCATGAGCGCGCACCGGAGGAAGACGACGACCCGACGCCGCCCCCCGTCCCGCCGCCGGCGGCCGGTCCGCACGCTGCTGGTCGCGACCTGCGCGCTGGCGGTGATGGCCGGCGGGGGCGCCTGGTACCTGTACCGGGACCTGGCCGCCGGAATCGGCAGTTCCAAGGCCCTCGAAGGAGCCGAGAAGTCGAAGTTCGGCGACACCAACATCCTGCTCATCGGCCTGGACAGCCGCCGGGATCAGAACGGCGAGAAACTGCCCGCAGAGGTCCTCGACCAACTGCACGCCGGCGGTTCGGACATCGGCGGCTACAACGCGAACACCCTGATCCTGCTGCACGTGCCGGGGGACGGCAGCCGGGCGAAGGCCTTCTCGGTGCCGCGCGACGACTTCGTCGACATACCCGGCCACGGCAAGGACAAGATCAAGAAGGCGTACGGGCTGGCGAAGGCCCGGAAGGAGGGGCAGCTCGCCGCAGCGGGCGTGAAGGACTCCCGGCAGCTGGAACGGGAGGGCCGGGAGGCGGGGCGAGCGGCCCAGATCGCGACGGTGCGCGCCTTCCTGGGGGTGCCGGTCGATCACTTCGCCGAGCTGAACCTGGCCGGTTTCCACCACCTCGCGGACGCGCTGGGCGGCGTACCGGTGTGCCTGAACAAGGCGGTCAAGGACCCGTACTCGGGCGCCGACTTCCCGGCCGGCCCGCAGACCCTCGACGGCCGGCAGTCGCTCGCCTTCGTGCGCCAGCGGCACGGTCTGGACGGCGGCGACCTGGACCGGACGAAGCGGCAGCAGGCGTTCCTCGCGGGTGCGACGAAGAAGCTGAACTCGGCCGGGACCTTCACCGACCCGGTGAAGCTGATCAAGCTGATCGACGTCGCGAAACAGGACGTGGTGACCGACCAGGGGTGGGACCTGGCGGCGTTCGTGAAGCAGGCGAAGAGCCTGTCCGGCGGCAGGGTGCAGTTCACGACACTCCCCGTCGAGCGCTTCGGAAGGAACCTTGGGGAGGACATCAACGTCGTAGATGATATGAAGATAAAGCGCCTCATTGCAGAGCAGATCGGACCCAAGGCTTCCGCAAGCCCCGGCGCGCCGAGCGCCCCGGCGAGCGGGCCCGGCGCGCCCGGCTCCGCACCGGGGGCGCGTGAGGCGTCACCCCCACCGGCCTCTTCGCCCTCCCCGAAGGACGGCGGCGGCATCCCGTGCGTGGACTGAGGCCCCTGACGACGGCGGGCGCCCGCCGCCGCACCGAGGCGCTGCTCCTCGTCTTCGTCATCGTCATCGCCGTCTTCGGGCACGCCGCCGCTGGCCTCGCCATGAACGGCGAGCTCCCGCCCAACCTCGCCGACTTCACCATCTCCATGACGCTGCTGGCGCTGGTGGGGCACCTGGGCGTGCGCCGCTTCGCGGCCTACGCGGATCCGCTGGTCTTCCCGCTCGCCATGCTGCTGACCGGGCTGGGGCTGGTACTGATCCACCGGCTCGACCAGGGCTACATCGAGCGGTGGAACTCCGAAGCCAACGCCCCGGGCCAGCTGCTGTGGACGGTGGTCGGCGTCGCCGCGTGCATCGCTGTACTGGCCCTGCTGCGTGACCACCGGCTGCTCCAGCGGTTCATCTACATCACGATGGCGGTCGCGCTGGTGCTGCTGATCGCGCCGGCGTTCTTCGGCGCGGACACGTACGGCGCCAAGCGGTGGATCATCCTCTTCGGCTTCTCGATCCAGCCCGGCGAGTTCGTGAAGATCATGATCGCGATCTTCTTCGCCGGCTACCTGGTCATCCACCGCGACTCGCTGGCCCTGACGGGCCGCAAGTTCCTCGGCATGCGGCTGCCACCGATGCGCCAGCTCGGACCCATCATCACGGTGTGGATCCTCTCGATGCTGGTGCTGGTCTTCGAGCGGGACCTGGGCACGTCGCTGATCTTCTTCGGCGTCTTCGTGGTGATGCTGTACGTCGCCACCGAGCGCACCAGCTGGATCGTGTGCGGGCTGCTCATGGCCTCGGCGGGCGCCTTCGTGGTCGGCTCGACGGAACCGCACGTCAAGGCGCGCGTGGCGGCCTGGCTGAACCCGCTCTCCGTCTACTGGGAAACCCCTCCCCCGGGCGTCACCTCGGACCAGTCGGCGCAGGCGCTCTTCAGCTTCGGCACGGGCGGCATCTCCGGGACCGGCCTCGGCATGGGACACCCCGAGCTGATCAAGTTCGCCGGCCGCAGCGACTTCATCCTCACCACCGTGGGCGAGGAACTGGGCCTGGCCGGGGTCATGGCCGTCCTGATCCTCTACGCGCTCCTCGTGCAGCGCGGCCTGCGGATGGCGCTCGGCGCCCGCGACCCCTTCGGCAAACTGCTGGCGGTCGGCCTCGCCTCGGCGCTGGCGCTCCAGGTCTTCGTGGTCGCCGGAGGCGTCACGGGCCTGATCCCCCTGACGGGCAAGGCACTGCCCTTCCTGGCCAAGGGCGGCTCGTCCCTCCTGGCCAACTGGATCATGATCGCCCTCCTTCTGCGCATCAGCGACAGCGCGGAACGCCAACGCGAGGCGGACGCCCGAGGCCCGGCGGAAACGACGATCACCCCGGTGGTGCAGGTGTAGGGGGTACGGGGCTCCGCACACCCGGCGCCTTCACCCCCGCGACCCCACCACCCCGGGCCGGTGGCTGCCCACCCACCCCCGGGCGCGGCGGGGTCGGAGCGCGGCGGGTGGGGGTGTGGGCGGGGGTGGGAGGTGGGCGGGGGTGGGAGGTGCGGGGTGGTGTGGGGCGGCGGGGTCTGCGCGGGGCGGCATCAGAGATGGTTTGGGGGTTTCCCGTCAGTCCCATCGTCTCTCCGGTTCGTGCCGGCCCCTCAAGGGCGCTCCTTCGTCGCGTCGCTTCGCGATGTCGCTGCGCTCCACCCTTGACCGCCCGTCCCGCCCCGGAAATACGAGGACAGCCGGGAACCCCCCAAAGGAACGGGCCGGTCTCAGATTTCAGGGACGGGGCGTCGGAGAGGCCCGGGCGGGGGCCCGGAGCGCCCCAAATCGCTACGCGCTCCTGTCGTGAAGCGTCTGCGAGCCGTCAGGGGCTGGACATAAGCCGCCATCGATCGCTACGCGCTCCTCGATCACGCGACTGCAGACCGTCTGGGGCTGGTAATAGGCCGCAGAGGCCCGATTCGCTCCTCATGGAGGGCGCCCGAAGGCGGTTGGGGGGAGGAAAAGCGTCAGATGACGGCTGAGGCGATGCCAATCCAGGTGTAGGTGGGTGGAGGCCTCGGAGAGCCATCATCTTGCCCCAATTGCCCCTGTTTGGGCGGGCGGCTGGGATGCCACCTCGCCCTTGATGGGGGTTGGCATCGGCTCAGCCGATGGATCGCCCGCCCGCCCCCGAAACCGCCTCGCCCAGCCCCGAACAAGGGCCGGACGCGGTCTCGGAGAAGCGCGTAGCGATCGAGGGCGGCCTATGTCCGGCCCTTGACGGCTCGCAGACGCTTCACGACAGGAGCGCGTAGCGATCTGAGGCGGCCTATGTCCAGCCCAAGAGGCCTGCGGACGCCATCCGACAGGAGCGCGTAGCGATTTGGGGCGCTCCCCCAACCGCCCCGCCCATCACTGATGTGCCCGTCCCTGAAAAGGAAGGCCCGGCCCGTTCTTTTGGGGGCTTCCCGGCAGTCTTTCGGATTTCCGGGGCGGGACGGGCGGTCAAGGGTGGAGCGCAGCGACATCGCGAAGCGACGCGACCGAAGGGAGCGCCCTTGACGGGCCGGCACGAACCGGAGAGACGATGGGACTGACGGGAAACCCCCAGCACATCCCTGATCCCGCCCCGCCGAAACACCGCCGCCCCACCCCCACCCCGCGCGCCTCCCACCCCCGCCCGACGTCAGCCGCCGCCCGCCCGCGAAGCCGCCGCTCCAGGGCCTAGGCGTCGAAGTCGTATTCCAGGATGTAGGAGGCGGAGTCCAGGGTCATCTCGTTGACCTCGACGGCTCGTCCGTCCTCGGCGAACGCGGTGCGGACGATGCGGATGACGGGCGTGCCCATCGCGAGGGAGAGTCGGTCGGCCTCTTCGGCGGAGGGCATCCGGGAGCGGATCTCCTCGCGGAAGTGGACCGGGCCGTGGCCCAGCTCGGCCAGCCGCGCGTACGTCCCGCCCGGGCCCGTCTCGCGCTGGGTGATGGGGGAATCGGCGACGACGTCCGACGGCAGGTAGGAGGTCGCGAAGAGCACCGGCTTGCCGTCGAGCACGAAACGGCGGCTGCGCGCCCATACCCGGGTTCCCGGTGTGATGCCGAGCGCGTCGCAGACGCGGTCGTCCGCCTCTTCTTCACGTACGTCGATCTGGTCGACGACCAGCTCCCGGTCCTCGGAGTCCGTCGACCAGATGGAGCGGCCGGCACCCCACTGTTCCTGCGCCAACCGCTGGAGACCGCGCCGCCGCAGGGGCCTGAACGCCCGGACGAAGACTCCGGCGCCCTTCCGCGCCTCGGCGAGGCCTTCGTTCTGGAGGACGCCGAGGGCCTGGCGGGCCGTCATCCGGGCGACCTCGTACGCGGCCATGAGGTCGTTCTCACCCGGCAGCCGGTCACCCGGACCGTATTCGCCCGCCTGGATGGACTTCCTCAGCGCGTCGGCGATCCGCTGGTACTTCGGCTGCCGAGTAGCGCCCTGGCTGGTCATGAGAACGATCACTCCCTTTCCTCTCTAGACACCCTAGGGCGAGAGGTGGGCCGCCGCACGCATCAGGCCGGGGGCCCATTCGGGGGTAGTTCTCTAGAGACGTATTGCGAACGGAAGGCGGATCGGATGTAGTGGGAATGTCTCTAGAGAGGCTGCCGTTGAGGCAGCTGCGGATGAGGGGTGGTCTGCATGCCTCAGCACCGTGACGTCCGGTGAGCGAGCAGTACGAGCACGTGCCGCACCACCTGCTGCACCGGCGTGTCCGCGACATCGCTTCCGGTGTCGAGGGCGTACTGATGGCCGTGGTCAACGAGAACGTCTCGGACGCCCCCACCGAGCACTGGGTGGAGCTCGCCTACATCCGCGGCGCGTCCGGGCTGGAGTTCACCACGTCGGCCGCCAACGTCGAGCCCGCAGACTGAGCCCCACCCGGCAGGTCACGGGCCGACGTACTCGAAGACGCCGCCGTGGGGGTGAGGGCGGAGACCCTGATCGGACGCTGCTGCCGCCGGGGCCCTACGCCCAGTCGGCGCCGAGCGCCATCACCATGAGGGAGAGTCCCGCGTAGACGAGGCCGAGCATCGCCACACCCTTGAGGCCGGCGGAGAGGCCGATCCCGAACGTCGCTCCGGCCGGCACGACCCGCTCGGGGCACTCCGGCAGGTACCGCACGGGCACGGTGTCGCCGACGGCGTAGGGGACCTGGGCCACCAGCTCGGTGCGTACGTCCCGTCCTTCCGGCGTCAGGAATCCCAGGATCAGCCGCCGCTGGCTGGTGGTGTATCCGTCCGAAGAGCGGTTGTGCACCACGTACGCCTCCAGGCAGCGGGCCTCTGCCACCACCCCCTCCCGGATGGTTCTTCGGTTCACCAGCGCCACGCGCACCATGGAGACCAGTCCCGCAATACCCAGGGCGGCAACCAGCAGCCCGATCACCCCCGAGCCGGGCCCGTACGTCGCACCCAGAGCAAGCATCCGCATTCCTCACTGAAGTCCCCACGCGCGCCCCTGTACACGGGAACGGCTCCCGTAAAGATGCGCCGGCGAGATCAGAGGTTCCTCACACAGGGCCCCAGGACGTGGATGTGGGCCGCAGGCGCCGTCTCGGAGGAGCGCGCAGCGATCGATGGCGGCTTATGACCAGCCCAAGAGGCTCGCGGACGCCGCCGGGCAGGAGCGCGTAGCGATCTGACGCGCGCCGGGCTCCGCCCACCCCGATGGCCTTCTCTCCCCCGGCCCGTCCCTTTGGGGGCTTCCCGGCAGTCTTTCGGATTTCCGGGACGGGACGGGCGGTCAAGGGTGGCCGCAGGCCATCGCGCAGCGACGCGACCGAAGGGAGCGCCCTTGACGGGCCGGCGCGAACCGGAGAAACGATGGACTGACGGGAAACCCCCAAGACAGCCCTGATGCCGCCCCGCCGGAACCCCCGCCCCCGTACCATCGCCCCGCGTGCGCAGGGGTTCGTACCGGCCCCCCTACAGGTAGTCCTCCAGGCGGCCGATCTTGTAGCCCTGTTCCTGGATGCGCTGGAGCATGCGGGTCGTCATCTGGATCTCCGTCGCGCCCTTGAGTTCGGACGGGCCGCGGAAGTGGGCCAGGACGATGTCGCCGGGCTGGAGGGCGGAGCCCTGGGCGTACTGGAAGTTGTTGATCTGCATCGACACCCGCCACAGGAGAATCGACGAGACACCGCACTCCGAGGCCGCCCGGAGGGTGTCGTCGTTGTAGTTGCCGAAGGGCGGGCGGAAGAGCGGCGGGCGCTGGCCGAAGCGCTGCTCCAGCTTGTCCTGCTGGCCGCATATCTCCTTCTTCTGCGCCTCGAAGGAGAGGGTCCGCAGGTTCGGGTGGGTCAGCGTGTGGTTGTTCACCGTGCTCGCCGAGCCGTTGTCGCGGAGCTTCTCGAAGTGCCCGTAGTCCGACGAGGCCACGCTGTCCGTCAGGAACATGCTGATCGGCAGCTTGAGGTCGGCCGCCATCTTGAGGAACTCGGGGTCCTTCTCCGAGCCGTCGTCGAAGGTCAGGAAGACTATTTTCTCCCCGGCCGGCAGGGGTATTCGGTCTATCACCGGGACCTTGCCCGGGTCCGCCTTCGGAAGCTGCGGCTTCTGGGCGGGCTTCGGCGCGTACTGGACGGGGGCCGTCAGGCCCCACTTCTTGTACGCCTCGTCGGATGCGCCGCCCGGCGCGGGCGCGGGCGAGGACGCAGGTGCCGACGCGGACGCGGACGGCGTCTGCGACGGCTCCTGCGTCGTCTTGCGGCCCAGTCGTTCGATGGGCTCCACACTCGCCCCGCACCCCGCCAGGGAGAGCGCGAGCGCGCCGGCCGCCAGTGTTCCGGCTACCAACCGGCGCACGTACCTCACAAGTAGTCCTCCAGGCGAGCCACGGCATAACCCTTGTCCGTGACGGTCTTCATGACATGACGGATCATGTCAGGCATCGTGCCCTTCCAGTCCTCCTTACCCCGGAAGTGCGTGAGGATGATGTCACCGGGGTGGAGGTCGCGGTCCCACTCGCGGTAGTCCATGCGGTTCGTGAACGCCTCGGCGTTCCACAGCGGGACCGCCTTGATGCCGCAGGACTTCGCCGCCTTGAGGGTGTCGTCGTTGTAGTTGCCGTACGGCGGCCGGAAGAGGGTCGGCCGCTTGCCGAACGTCTTCTGGATGGTGTCCTGCTGGCCGCAGATCTCCTCGCGCTGCTGCTCGTACGACAGCCCCGGCATGTAGCGGTGGTTGAGGGTGTGGTTGTTCAGGGTGACGCCGGCGGCCTGCATCTGCTTGAAGTACGGGTAGTTGTCCTTCACCAGGTAGTCGCTGAGGAAGGCCGTGTACGGGATCTTCAGCTCCTGCATCATCTTCAGGAACTCGGGGTCCTTCTCCGAGCCGTCGTCGATGGTCAGGAAGACGACCTTGTCCTCGGTGGGGACGGTGGTGAAGACCGGGGGCAGTTCGTCCTCTTCGTGGTTCCACACCTCGAAGCCGTCGCGCGTGCCGATGTGGGGCTTCTCCTTCGGCGCCGCGGGAGCGGCGAGCGGCACCTTGCGCAGCCCCCACTTCTTCGCCGCGGCGACGCGCGCCTGCTGCAGCGCCTTGGCCTTCTCGGCGGCGCTGAGCGCGCCCGCGGCGCCCGCCTCCGAGCCCTTGGCGGCCTTCGACTTCTCGGCCTTGTCCGGGGCCCCCGACTGCCCCGAGCCGCACGCCGTGCCGAGGGCGGCTACCAGCAGGGCGGCCACGGCCACCCCGAACCGGCCGCGCGGACCCGCCGCACGCCGGTGACCCAGTTGCGTCTTATCTTCCCTTTGTCCGACTAGCTGCATAGCAGCGCATCCTGGCATCCGACACGCGGGCTTCCGGGCCGACACCGCGCACCGGCCTGCGACGTTCCTCCGACCGGCCCACACGCCCCGTCGCCGACAATGGACCCGTGACCCCCGAAGACTTCGCCGCCCTCCTCACCCCCGAGGGCCGTGCCCTCCTCGACTCGCTCCGCGACCACGACCCCGCCCAGGAGCTGGCCGTCGCCACCCGGCTGCGCCGCGAGCACCCCGCCGGGCTGGTCTCCGCGGCCCTCGGGCAGGCCCGGCTGCGGCAGCGCGCGGTGGCGAAGTTCGGGTCCGAGGACGCCTTCCGGATGTACTTCACCCCCGGCGGCGGCGAGATGGCCACCCGCGCGTCCGTGGCCTCGTACCGGGCGGAACGGCTCGCGGCCCTCGGCGTGCGCAGCCTGGCCGACCTGTGCTGCGGCATCGGCGGGGACGCGCTCGCCCTGGCCCGGCTCGGCATCCGGGTGCTCGCGGTGGACCACGACCCGCTGACGGTCGCCGTCGCGCGCGCCAACGCCGAGGCGCTGGGGCTGGCGGACCTGATCGAGGTCCGGGAGGCCGACGTGACGGAGGTGGACACCTCGGGCTACGACGCGGTCTTCATCGACCCGGCCCGGCGCGGGGGCCGCGGGCGGATCTTCGACCCGGAGTCCTACTCGCCGCCGCTGTCGTGGGCCGTGGAAACGGCCCGTGCGGCGAAGTACGCGGCCATCAAGATCGCCCCCGGGATCCCGCACGAGGCGGTCCCCGCGGAGGCCGAGGCCGAGTGGATCTCCGACCAGGGGGACGTCAAGGAGGCCGTGCTCTGGTTCGGCACCGACCCCGGGACCGTGCGCGCCACCCTGCTCCCCGGGCCGCGCGAGCTGCGCACCGCCGATCCGCTGCCCGACCCGGAGGCCGGGCCGGTGGGCCGCTGGCTCTACGAGCCCGACGGCGCCGTGATCCGCGCCCATCTGGTCGCCGAGGTCGCCGCGCAGCTGGACGGCCGGCTGATCGACCCGACCATCGCCTACATCACCGCGGACGAGCTGCGGGCGACGCCGTACGCGACCGCGTACGAGATCACCGACGTGCTGCCCTTCGGCCTGAAGAAGCTGAAGGCCCTGCTGCGCGAGCGCGAGGTCGGGATCCTGACCGTGAAGAAGCGCGGTTCGGCCGTCGAGCCCGAGGAACTGCGCAAGAAGGTCAAGCCGCAGGGCCGGAACTCGGCGACCGTCTTCCTGACCCGGGTGGCGGGCGCCCCCTCCATGCTGATCGGCGCCCCGGCGCCGGCCGTCCCGCCCGAGGCGTAGCCACCCCGGGCCGGGGTGCCCCGGCCCGGGGTCAGGCTCCCTCGACCTCCACCGACTCGAACCGCCAGCGGTGCACCGCCCGCGTGATCAGGTCGGCCGCCGGCTCGGGCAGCTCGGGCAGGTCCGCCGCGACCCCCTCGGCCGCCTCCCACCAGGTGATGACGAGGACCCGGTCCTGCGGGGCCCGGAACACCTCGCGGCGTACCGGGTCCCGGGCGAGGACCTGGGCGCGGGCCCACTCCAGCAGTTCGTTGCCCCGGCCGTCGGCGGCCCGGGCCTCCCACATCAGCGCGACGGTGCTCACGAGTAGAGGTTGTCCTTGCTCAGCTCGTGCACGTGGTCGTGGTCGTGACCGTGACCGTGCGAGTGGCCGTTTCCGTGCGAGTGGCCGTGCGCGTGGGACGTCCCCGGCACGTGCGGGTCCGTCACCGGCAGCGAGGAGTCCGCCGACAGGTCCCAGTCCGAGGCCGGCCGGTTCCGCTTGACCATCTCGGCGCCGAGCGCGGCCACCATCGCCCCGTTGTCCGTGCACAGCTTCGGCCGCGGCACGCGCAGGGTGATGCCCGCGGCGTCGCAGCGCTCCTGGGCGAGCGAGCGCAGCCGCGAGTTGGCCGCCACACCGCCGCCGATCATCAGGTGGTCGACGCCCTCGTCCTTGCACGCCCGGATCGCCTTGCGGGTCAGGACGTCCACGACGGCCTCCTGGAAGGACGCCGCGACATCGCGCACCGGCACCTCCTCGCCCGCGTTGCGCTTCGCCTCGATCCAGCGGGCGACGGCGGTCTTCAGGCCGGAGAAGGAGAAGTCGTACGCGGGGTCGCGCGAGCCCGTCAGGCCGCGCGGGAAGTTGATCGCCTTCGGGTCGCCCTCCTTGGCGAGCCGGTCGATGACCGGGCCGCCGGGGAAGCCCAGCTGGAGCACGCGCGCGATCTTGTCGAAGGCCTCGCCCGCGGCGTCGTCGATGGTCGCGCCGAGCGGCCGTACGTCGGAGGTGATGTCGGGGGCCAGCAGCAGCGAGGAGTGCCCGCCGGACACCAGGAGCGCCATGGTCGGCTCGGGCAGCGGGCCGTGCTCCAGCTGGTCGACGCAGATGTGCGAGGCCAGGTGGTTGACGCCGTACAGGGGCTTGCCGAGGGCGTACGCGTAGGCCTTGGCGGCCGAGGTGCCCACCAGCAGCGCCCCGGCGAGGCCGGGGCCGGCCGTGACCGCGATGCCGTCGAGGTCGCGGGCGCTGACGCCGGCCTCCTTCAGGGCGCGTTCGATGGTGGGGACCATCGCCTCCAGGTGGGCCCGCGAGGCCACCTCGGGCACGACGCCGCCGAAGCGGGCGTGCTCGTCGACGCTCGACGCGATCGCGTCCGCGAGGAGGGTGGTTCCGCGGACGACGCCGACGCCGGTCTCGTCGCAGGACGTCTCGATGCCGAGGACGAGCGGTTCGTCAGCCATTGCTCTCACTGCTCTCAGTTCGTGCTTGTGCGGGGTCGGTCAGTCGCATGACGAGCGCGTCGACGTTGCCCGGCTGGTAGTAGCCGCGCCGGAAGCCGATGGGCTCGAAACCGAAGCGCTCGTAGAGCTTCTGGGCGCGCGTGTTGTCCACGCGCACCTCCAGCAGCACCTCGGCGCATTCGAACGCGGTGGCGGCGCGCAGCAGGTCGGTCAGGAGCCGGGCGCCGAGCCCGGTCCCCCACTGGTCGCGGGCGGCCGCGATGGTCTGTACGTCGGCCAGGTCGCCGGCGGCGGCCAGTCCGGCGTAGCCGACGAGGCGGCCGTCGGGCGTCTCGGCGACGACGTAGCGGCGGGTGGCCTGCGGGCCGCGCGCGTGGGCCAGTTCGGACCAGAACATCCCGGCGGACCAGGCGTCCTCCGGGAAGAGGTCGTGCTCCAGTTCCAGCACCGGTGCGATGTCCCACCAGCGCATCTCGCGCAGAACCGTCTCGGCCGTGGTCACTGCGGGGTGACCACCTTGTAGTTCTTGGGCACCTGCGCGTCGGGGCGGCGCAGGTAGAGCGGGGTCGGAGGGAGGAACTCCGCGCCCGCGGCCAGCCGTTCCGCCGCCAGGGAGGCCAGCGCGGCGGCCGACTGGTGCTCGGGGCCCCGTGCGTCCGGGAACACCTCGGGGTACAGGAGTGCGCCCTGGCCCACCGCGGGCAGGCCCGCGACCTCCTCGGCGATGTCCGCCGGGCGGTCCACCGCGGGCTCGCCGACGCGGGTGCGCGGGTCCTCGTAGCGTGCCCAGTAGACCTCCTTGCGCCGCGCGTCGGTGGCGACGGTGAAGGGGCCCTCGATTCCGGCGGTGCCCGCGGCGTAGGCGAGTCCGTCCAGCGTGCACAGGCCGTGGACGGGCACGCCCAGTACGGCGGCGAAGGTGGAGGCGGTGACGAGGCCGACGCGCAGCCCGGTGTAGGGGCCGGGTCCGACGCCGACCACGATGCCGGTGATCGCGTCGAGCTTCAGGCCGGCCTCGGCGAGGACGCGGTCCACGGAGGGGATCAGCAGCTCCCCGTGGCGGCGGGCGTCGACCTGGTCGGACTCGGCGAGGACGGACTCGCCGTCGTGCAGGGCGACGGTGACGGCGGGCGTGGCGGTATCTACAGCGAGCAAGAGCACGCGAACAGCCTACGACTCCGGCGGCCGCACCCCTTGCGCCCGGTCGTGGAGCGGGGCGGCTGCTACCTTTCGACCGAGGGATCACAGAGGGATCACACGGATCGCGTCAGCGCGGAGAGGTGGAGCAAGGTGGCACGCAGCAGCTCGGGAATCGTGGCCGGGCTCACCGCCGCGGCGATCGCAGCCGTCGGCTTCCTCGGCTACCAGGCTTCCGCGACGGCGCCGGCGCATCCCCCGCAGGCGGCCGCGCAGGAGCCGGCCCCGGCGGCGAGCCCGGCGGCCGCGGGCAAGCAGGACCCGGCGAAGCCGGTGGCCGTGCCCGAGGGTTCCGGCACGGGTGTGCGCGTCGTGTACTCGGTGGGGCAGAAGCGGGTGTGGCTGGTGGGGGACGCCGCGCAGCAGCAGCAGCTCAAGTCGTTCACGGTGATGCCGAGCACGGTGCACCCGAAGCCGGGCACCTACCTCGTCGGTTCGCGTTCGGGCTCGGTCACGGGCTCGGACGGGGTGCCGATCGAGCACGTGGTCCGGTTCGCCACCCAGGAGGGTGTGGCGATCGGTTTCAGTGCCCGCGTGGACGGCTCGACCCCGGAGCCCGACCCGAACAAGAAGACCGGCGGCATCCGCATGTCGCGGGCCGACGGCGACGCGATGTGGGCCTTCGCGACGATCAACTCCAAGGTCGTCGTCGTTCCCTGACGGGACGCGCTTCCTTCACCCGTACGGGCGACCGGCCGAGGCCGGGGCGCTCGGGACGAGCCCTTCGGGCCCAGCTCGGGGCCCTTTCAGGCCGCTTCGGACTCCGGAGCGGCCTGTTCGCGTACGCCGGCCTCCGGCTCGGCCTCGCGCGGTGCGCGTTCTTCGCGCGAGGGCGGCGTCGAGACGGCGGTGGCGGCCACGCCGGCGGCCAGCAGCGCGTGCATGGAGACGGCGGACGGGCGGGGGTGGCGCTGTGCTCCTGCTGGTGCCGACATGGCTGCCTCCTGGACCCCGGGACGCCGTACTTAGGCATGCCTAAGAAACTCTCGGTACCATGTCATCACGAGGGCTGCCGCCAACGCAATATCTTGCCGACGAGTTGTCGGCACGTTTACTCCGAGAACGCTCCGGCCAGGGCCTCCAGCCCCGCTCCGGCGCCCCAGCGCGCTCCGACCCCGCGCACCGCGACCTCCCGCACGTCGTCCAGGACCTCCTCGTGGCCGACGGCCCGCGCGATCACCACGTGCAGCCTGTCGTCGGAGAGCTCCTCGACCTTGCCGTCGCCCCACTCGACGACGACGACGGACTCGGGCAGCGAGACGTCGAGGTCCAGGTCCTCCATCTCGTCCAGCCCGCCGCCCAGGCGGTACGCGTCCACGTGCACCAGCGCCGGCCCGCCGGTCAGCGAGGGGTGAACCCGGGCGATCACGAAGGTCGGCGAGGTCACGGCCCCGCGCACGCCCAGCCCCTCGCCGAGGCCCCGGGTCAGCGTGGTCTTGCCCGCGCCCAGCTCACCGGTCAGCAGGACGAGGTCACCGGGGCGCAGCAGGCCGGCGATCCGGCGGCCCAACTCCTGCATCGCACGGGGGGAGTCGACGGTGATCCGGGTCTGCGCGCCGCGCCCGGACTCAGCTTCGGGTGCCTGGCTGCGCTGTGCTTCCAGCGGTACTTCTTCCATGCGCGCCAACGTTAGTCGCTACCGGGACCGGCACCGCCCCGGTGCGGGCCAGCAGCTCGGTCAGCAGCCGCGTCACGGTCTCGGGGCGCTCCAGCATCATCAGGTGCCCGGTGGACTCCAGGACGACGAGCTCGGCGGTGGGCAGCACGTCCTTGATGGCCACGCTGTGCCCCGGCGGGGTGATCATGTCCTTGTCCCCCGCGACGACGGTGACCGGGATGCCGGCGAACTGCTGGAGCGCGGCGGTCTTGTCGTGGGTCTGGAAGGCCGGGTAGAACTCCGCGACGACGTCGATCGGGGTGGCCTCGATGAGCCGCTCCGCGAAGCGCGCGACGCCCGGGTCCACGTCCCTGGAGCCGAACGAATACATCTTGATCATGCCGGCGAAGAGGTCCGCGGTGGCCCGCCGGCCCTTCTCGACCAGTTCCACCTGCGATCCGAGCGCCTTCAGTACGCCCGGCAGGATCCTGCGCACGGCGCCCATGCCGGCGGCGGGCAGCCCGTACGTCACCTCGCCGAGGCGGCCGCTGGAGGTTCCGACCAGCGCCACGCCGACGACGCGGTCGCGCACGAGGTCCGGGTACTGCTCGGCGAATCCCATGATGGTCATTCCGCCCATCGAGTGACCCACCAGGATCAGCGGGCCCTCGGGGGCGGTGGCGTCGATGACGGCCTTCAGGTCCCGGCCGAGCTGCTCCATGGTGAGCGGTTCGCCGTCCGCCTGGGCCAGGCCGCGCGCGCTGCGCCCGTGGCTGCGCTGGTCCCAGTAGACGGCGCGGACCACTCCGCGCAGGGCCGCCCGCTGGAAGTGCCAGGAGTCCTGGGCGAGGCAGTAGCCGTGGCAGAAGACGACGGTGGCCGGGGGGTCGGCCTTGCGCCGCAGCCGGCGCCGCTTGCCCTCCTCGGGGAGTTCGTCGACCTCGTAGTAGAGCTCGGTGGCGTCCTCGGCCCGGCAGGTGCCCTCGGTGCCGCGCAGGGAGCCGTAGTCCCCTGCGGCGTCGAGGGCCAGGCGGGCCTTCCTGCGCATGCCGCGTCCGACGGTGATCCGCTCGACCGCGACACCGGCCGCCGCACCCGCGGCTATCACGCCGATGGCGGCGCCGGCCCAGCCGGCCCTGCGCCAGTTCTCGCTCACGCCGCCGCCCTCACTCCGCTCAGCCGCCCAGGTACACCCGGGGCACGCGTCCACCGATACGGGTGACGATCTCATACGCGATCGTGTGTGCCGCTTGCGCCCAGTCCTCGGCGGAGGGTTCACCGCGTTCCGCGTCGCCGAAGATGACGACCTCGTCGCCGGCGCGGGCCTGGTCCTCTCCCAAGTCGACCACGAACTGGTCCATGGCGATGCGTCCGGCGACGCGGCGGACCTTGCCGCCGACGAGCACCGGGCCGGCCCCCGAGGCGTGGCGCGGGATGCCGTCGGCGTAGCCGGCCGGGACCAGCGCGAGGCTCGTCTCGCCGCTGGTGACGTAGTGGTGGCCGTAGCTCACCCCGTGCCCGGCGGGGACCGTCTTGACCAGCGCGAGGGAGGCCTTGAGGGTCATCGCGGGCCGCAGGCCCAGCTGCGCCGGGGTGCCGAGCTCGGGCGCCGGCGAGACCCCGTAGACGGCCAGTCCGCAGCGCACCAGGTCGTAGTGGGACTCGGGCAGGGTGAGGGTGGCGGGCGAGTTGGCGATGTGCCGGACCTCGGGCTCGACGCCCTCCTTCTCGGCGTACGCGAGCATCTCGCGGAAGGCGTCGAGCTGGAGCTTGATCGAGGGGTGGCCGGGCTCGTCGGCGCAGGCGAAGTGCGACCAGAGGCCGGTGACCTTGACGGTGCCCTCGGCCTGGGCGGCGACGGCCGCCCCGACCAGGGCCTCCCAGTCGGCGGGCTGGCAGCCGTTGCGGCCGAGGCCGGTGTCGGCCTTGAGCTGGATGCGGGCGGTGCGGCCGGCCGCGCGGGCGGCCTCGCGCACCTCGTCGAGGGCCCACATTCCGCTGACGGAGACGTCCAGGTCGGCCTCGACGGCCTGCCGCCAGGGCCCGCCGGGGGTCCACAGCCAGCACATGATCCGGCCTTCGATCCCGGCGGCGCGCAGCGCGAGGGCCTCGTCGGGGGTGGCGGTCCCCAGCCAGGCGGCACCGGCCTCCTGGGCGGCCCTGGCGCACTCCACTGCCCCGTGCCCGTAGGCGTTCGCCTTGACGACGGCCATCAACTCGGCCCGGGGCGCCCGCTCGCGCAGTGCGCGCACGTTCTCCCGCACGGCGTCAAGATCGATCTCGGCGTACACGCGCGTCGGTGTCTCGTTCATCGCCCCCAGTCTCTCAGAATCCCCGCCCTGCACTGGTGCGGGCGGCCGAAGAGGCGGACAATTCCTCCCCCGCGGGGTGCGGAGCGGGGCCCCGCAGGTCAGGAGCGGGTGTCGCGCCAGGCGGAGGGGAGGGCTTCGGCCACCTGGTGGGCCAGCAGGGGGCCGCCGGTGCGGCGGGCCGCCAGGCCGTGGAGGTACGCGCCCACCGCGCCGGCGTCCGCGCCGGACAGTCCGCCCGCCAGGAGGGACCCGGCCAGTCCGGACAGCACGTCCCCGCTGCCCGCGGTCGCCAGCCACGGCGTTCCCGTCGGGTTCACCCGGACCGGCCGGCCGCCGGCGGAGGCGACCAGCGTCGTCGAACCCTTCAGCAGGACCGTCGCCCCGTACCGCTCCGCCAGCCGCCGTACGGCCGCCAGCCGGCCCGCCTCCACCGACTCCCGCGACACCCCGAGCAGCGCCGCCGCCTCCCCCGCGTGCGGGGTCAGCAGGGTCGGTGCCGTCCGCGCGCGCAGCACCGCCGGGTCCAGACCGCGCAGCCCGTCCGCGTCGACCAGTACCGCCGTGTCCCCCGCGAGCAGGTCCGCGACCTCGCCGACGCGCCCCTCCCCCAGGCCCGGGCCGATCACCCACGCCTGTACCCGTCCGGGCCCGATCAGCGTCTCGGGGTAGCGCGCCAGGACGGAGTCCGCCGCCGGGCCGACGTAGCGCACCGCCCCCGCGCCGCCGCGGAGGGCTCCCGCGACGGCCAGCACCGCCGCTCCGGGGTACTGCGCCGATCCGGCGACGATCCCGACGACGCCGCGCCGGTACTTGTCGCTCGACGCCGTCGGCTGCGGCAGCAGCCCGGCGACGTCCGCGTGCTGGAGGGCCTCCACCTCGGGCTCCGGCAGCTCCAGACCGATGTCCACGAGGTGCACCGCGCCCGCGCGGGTGGCTCCGGGGTCGATCAGCAGACCCGGTTTGTACGCCCCGAAGGTCACCGTCACGTCGGCCGTGACGGCCGGTCCCGCCACCTCCCCGGTGTCGGCGTCCACCCCGCTGGGCAGGTCCACGGCGACCACGGGGACCCCCGGCGGGATCCGCTCCGCCAGTGCGGCGCCGGCGGGCCGCAGCCCGCCCCGCCCGCCGATCCCGAGCAGCCCGTCCACCACCAGGTCCGCCCGCTGCGGTACGGCCTGCTCCACCCGACCGCCGGCGGCCCGCAGCGCGGCCAGCCCGCCCGTGTGCATCCGTTCGGGGTCCATCGGCACGGCCGTCACCCCGGCCCCGCGGCGCGCCAGCCGTGCGCCGGCGTACAGGGCGTCGCCGCCGTTGTCGCCGGGGCCGACGAGGAGCACGACGCGCGCCCCGTAGACCCGGCCGCGCCGCCGCGTCAGCAGGCCCGCGCACACGGCGGCCAGCCCGGCCGCCGCCCGCAGCATCAGGGCGCCCTCCGGCAGCCGGGCCATCAGCTCCCGTTCGGCGGCCCGTACGGTCTCCACGCTGTAAGCAGTACGCATGGGGTCAACCCTCCGCGATCACCACCGCGGAGGCCACACCGGCGTCGTGGCTGAGCGAGATGTGCCAGGACCTCACGCCCAGCGCCAGTGCCCGCGCCTGTACCGTCCCCGACACCCGCAGCCGGGGCTGCCCGCTGTCCTCCACGTAGACCTCGGCGTCGGTCCACAGCAGGCCGGCGGGCGCGCCGAGCGCCTTGGCCAGCGCCTCCTTGGCGGCGAACCGCGCGGCGAGCGAGGCGGTGCCGCGCCGCTCGCCGCTCGGCAGCGTCAGCTCGGCTTCGACGAACAGCCGCCCGGCCAGGCCCGGCGTGCGCTCCAGCGCAGCCCCGAACCGCTCGATCTCCGCCACATCGATCCCGACGCCGACAATCACGAGGCCTACCCCACTACCCGACTACTCCACGGTCACGGACTTTGCGAGGTTACGCGGCTGGTCCACCTCGTTGCCGCGGGCCGTGGCCAGTTCGCAGGCGAACACCTGCAGCGGGACCGTCGCCACCAGCGGCTGGAGCAGCGTCGGCGTCGCCGGGATGCGGATCAGGTGGTCCGCGTACGGGACGACCGCCTCGTCGCCCTCCTCCGCGATCACGATGGTCCGCGCCCCGCGCGCCCGGATCTCCTGGATGTTCGACACGATCTTGTCGTGGAGCACCGAGCGGCCGCGCGGCGAGGGGACGACCACGACCACCGGCAGGTCCTTCTCGATGAGCGCGATCGGCCCGTGCTTGAGCTCGCCCGCCGCGAAGCCCTCGGCGTGCATGTACGCCAGCTCCTTGAGCTTGAGCGCGCCCTCCAGCGCCACCGGGTAGCCCACGTGCCGGCCGAGGAAGAGCACGGTGTCCTTGTCGGCGAGGGACCGCGCGAGCTCCCGTACCGGCTCCATGGTCTCCAGGACGGTGTCCACGGCGGCGGCGATGTCCGACAGTTCGCGGATCACCGCCTCGATCTCGTCGCCCCACTTGGTGCCGCGGACCTGCCCGAGGTACAGCGCGACCAGGTAGCAGGCCACGAGCTGGGTCAGGAAGGCCTTGGTCGAGGCGACGGCGACCTCGGGACCGGCGTGCGTGTAGAGCACGGCGTCCGATTCGCGCGGGATCGTCGACCCGTTCGTGTTGCAGATGGCCAGCACCTTGGCGCCCTGCTCGCGCGCGTGGCGCAGCGCCATCAGGGTGTCCATGGTCTCGCCGGACTGGGAGATCGCGACGACGAGCGTCCGCTGGTCCAGGATCGGGTCGCGGTAGCGGAACTCGCTCGCCAGCTCCGTCTCGCACGGGATGCGGGTCCAGTGCTCGATGGCCAGCTTCGCGATCATGCCCGCGTGGTAGGCCGTACCGCAGGCCACGATCACGACCTTGTCCACCTCCCTGAGCACGGAGACGGGGATGCGCACCTCGTCCAGGCTCAGCGAGCCGCTCCCGTCGATCCTGCCCAGGAGGGTGTCGGCGACGGCCTTCGGCTGCTCGGCGATCTCCTTGAGCATGAAGTAGTCGTATCCCCCCTTCTCTGCCGCCGAGGCGTCCCAGTCCACGTGGTACGCCCGCACGGAGGCGACCGAACCGTCGAAGTTGGTGACCGTGACCCCTTCCCGGCGGAGCTCGACGACCTGGTCCTGCCCCAGCTCGATCGCGGACCGCGTGTGGGCGATGAACGCGGCGACGTCCGAGGCGAGGAAGTTCTCCCCCTCGCCGACGCCCACCACCAGGGGGGAGTTCCGGCGCGCGCCGACCACCACGTCCGGTTCGTCGGCGTGCACGGCCACCAGGGTGAACGCGCCTTCGAGGCGCCGGCACACCTGCCGCATGGCCTCCGCGAGGTCGCCGGTGGCCGAGAACTGCTCGGCCAGCAGGTGCGCGACGACCTCGGTGTCGGTCTCGGACTCCAGCCGGTGTCCACGCTCGGCGAGCTCGGCCCGGAGCGCGGCGAAGTTCTCGATGATGCCGTTGTGGACGACGGCCACGCGCCCCGAATTGTCGAGGTGCGGGTGGGCGTTGACGTCGGTGGGCCCGCCGTGGGTCGCCCACCGGGTGTGCCCGAGTCCCGTGGAACCGGCCGGCAGCGGGTGCGCGACCAGTTCCTTCTCCAGATTGACGAGCTTGCCGGCCTTCTTGGCGGCGGCCAGGCTGCCGTCTGCGAGTACGGCGACCCCTGCCGAGTCGTAGCCGCGGTACTCCAGTCGCTTGAGTCCGGCGATGACCACATCGAGCGCAGACTGCGCTCCCACGTAACCCACAATTCCGCACATAGGGCGCAGCGTACGCCGTAGTTGGCCGTCTGCCCCGTACCTGAACACGCCGAAAACCCCGCCCCGGCAGTGGCGCCGGAACGGGGTCGACGTGCGGCCGGGCGGGGTCAGCCGAGCTTCTTGGCCTGCGCCTCGATGACCGGCTTGGGCTGCTCGGCGTCCCCGGTCAGGTTCATGCTGCTGAAGGTGGCGAGCGTGGCGCCCTTGCGCACGACGGCGTACTGCCAGGTGGCCTTGTCGCCGTCCTTGAGGTCCATGACCGTGGCGAAGGAGATGGCCTCGTCGCCGCCGCCGATCGGGGAGCCGACGGTGACCTTCTCGATCTTCGTCTGCTCGCCCTCGGCCGTGATGGTGTAGCCGCCGGCGCAGGCGGTGGCGGCGGTCTTCAGCGCGGTGAAGGCCTCCTCGGCGCCCTTGCCGTCGTAGGAGTTCAGGCCGACCGAGGTCCGCGTCACCGCGAGGCCGCTCATGGCGGCGTCCAGCTTCTCGTCCATGGTGGCGCCCTCGGCGGGCGCCTTCGGCTTGGAGGTGGCGGCGATGCCCGCGGTGCCGACGGGCTTGCCCAGCGCCGCGTACGACTGGAGCTGGATCAGCGGCTGGCACTCGGGCTTGTCCCCCTGGGCGGGCTTGCCCTTCGCGGCCGCGGCAGCGGCGGCGTCCGCCTCCACCTTGTAGTCCGGCAGGTCGGCCTGCGTGACCAGCAGCGGGGTCAGCTCGGCGGCGGTCTTGCCCTTCGCGCCGGCGGGGGCGGCCGACGTCGCCGCGGCCTCGGACGGCTTGGCGTCGGCCTTGGTGTCGGCCTTGTCGGAGCCGCAGGCCGTGACCATGAGGGCCAGCGAGACGGCGGAGGCGGTGATGACGGAACGGCGGACCAGGGTGCTGCGCACGGAAGATCTCCCCCACAGGGTGATGCGGTGACGGTAGGTACGGCTCGCACGGCGCCCCCTCCCCAGGGGCTCGCCGGAGCCACGATGATCAAAGGTACGTGCCCCCACCGACAGCGACTCGCCCGAACACACCGTTCGAGGCCGATCGTGACCGGGGCGAGACCGTGCGGCCCCCCGAATCGAGACCCCGCGGCCGAATATCCCGTTGGTCACGTGACCGACCCCACCACCCACAACCGCCCCCCAGCCACGACAATGGCGGTGTGATCACTTCGCCGCCACGAAGCAACACGCCCGAGGGTGCAACGGAGCACACCGGCCGGGACGCGCAGCCCCCGCGGACCGCGCACCGCCGCGGCCCCGAGGCCTCGCCCTACCTCGACCTCACCCGGGCCGAGTGGAGCGCCCTGCGCGAGCGGACGCCGCTGCCGCTGACCGCCGACGAGGTGGAACGCCTGCGCGGCCTCGGCGACGTCATCGACCTCGACGAGGTCCGCGACGTGTACCTGCCGCTGTCGCGCCTGCTGAACCTCTACGTCGGCGCCACCAGCAACCTCCGCGGCACCCTCAACACCTTTCTCGGCGACGCCGGCAACGGCCACGGTTCACAGGCGGGCACCCCCTTCGTCATAGGGGTCGCCGGCTCGGTCGCCGTCGGCAAGTCCACCGTGGCCCGCCTGCTCCAGGCACTGCTCGCCCGCTGGCCCGAGCACCCCCGCGTGGAGCTGGTCACCACCGACGGGTTCCTGTACCCGATGAAGGAGCTCCAGCGGCGCGGGCTCACCTCCCGCAAGGGCTTCCCCGAGTCCTACGACCGCCGCGCGCTCACCCGCTTCGTCGCCGACATCAAGGCCGGCAAGGACGAGGTGCGGGCCCCGGTCTACTCGCACCTGATCTACGACATCGTGCCGGGCGAGGAGCTCGTCGTACGCCGCCCGGACATCCTCATCGTCGAGGGCCTCAACGTGCTCCAGCCGGCGCTCCCCGGCACCGACGGCAGGACCCGCGTCGCCCTCGCCGACTACTTCGACTTCAGCGTGTACGTGGACGCCCGCCCGGAGGACATCGAGCGCTGGTACCTCAACCGCTTCCGGAAGCTGCGCGAGACCGCCTTCCAGAACCCGTTCTCGTACTTCCGCAAGTACACCCAGGTCTCCGAGGAGGAGGCCATGGAGTACGCGCAGACGATGTGGCGGACGATCAACCGGCCCAACCTGCTGGAGAACGTGGCCCCCACCCGCGGCCGCGCCACCCTCGTCGTCCGCAAGGGACCGGACCACAAGGTCCAGAAGCTGAGCCTCCGCAAGCTGTAGTGGTTAGGGTGCCGGCATGCTGCATCTGCGGATGATCACCCCGCACCACCTCACCGATCAGGTGGTGGAGCTGATCGACCGGACGGTCGGCACCACCCACCTGGTCGTCCTGGCCGGCGCCGCCCGCGACCCGGCGGGCGACCTCGTCCTCTGCGACGTCGCCCGCGAGGCGGCCGACGAGCTGCTCCAGGAGATGCGCTCCCTCGGCATCGACAAGACCGGTTCGATCGCCGTCGAGAACATCGACCTGTCGATCTCCCGGCGCGCCGACGCGGCGGAGGAGGAGGCTCCGGGCGAGGCGGCCGACGCGGTGGTCTGGGAGCAGCTCGCCGAGTCGACGCACGAGGAGTCCACCCTCACCATCACCTACGCCGCCTTCATGATCCTGGCGACGATGATCGCGGCGTGCGGTGTGGTGCTCGACAACGCCGTGCTGATCGTGGGCGCGATGGCGGTCGGCCCCGAGTTCGGCCCGCTCGCCGGCATCTGCACCGGGCTGGTGCGGCGCAGGCCCCGACTGGCCTGGCGCTCGTTCGTCGCGCTGGCGGTCGGTTTCACGGCGGCGATCGTCGCGACGACGGTCTTCAGCCTGGTCATGGACTTCCTCGGCCTCTTCCACGAGCACCTGCTGGAGAACGAACGGCCGAACACCAGCTTCATCTGGCAGCCCGACCCGTTCTCGTTCGTCGTGGCGCTGCTCGCGGGCGTGGCCGGCATGCTCTCGCTGACGTCCGCGAAGGCCGGCGCCCTGGTCGGCGTGGCGATCTCCGTGACCACCGTCCCGGCGGCCGCCAACGCCGCCGTGGCCCTCAGCTACGGCGACCTCGGCCAGATGTGGGGCTCCGGCATCCAGCTGGCGCTCAACCTCGGCGGGATCATCCTCTCGGGAACGCTCACGCTCATCGCCTGGAAACTGCTGTGGCGCACCCAGCAGAACCGGATGATCCGGAAGCCGGGTGCGCCACGCAGACCTGGTGGAGGCGCCCTCTAGATGGCCCGCCGGCCGGGTGCCTAGCCGAGCGCCGACTTCACGGCGTCCGCGAGCCGGCCGGCGACGGCGCGGGCCTGCTCGATGTCGGCGGCCTCGACCATCACCCGTACGAGCGGCTCCGTACCGGACGAACGCAGCAGCACCCGTCCGGTGGTGCCCAGCTCGCGCTCGGCATCGGTCACCGCGAGCGCCAGCTCGGCGGAGGTGGAGACCCGGGACTTGTCCACGTCGGGGACGTTGATCAGGACCTGCGGCAGCCGCTGCATGACGCCCGCCAGCTCGGCGAGGGACTTGCCGGTGGCCGCGACGCGCGCCGCGAGCAGCAGGCCGGTCAGCGTGCCGTCGCCGGTGGTCGCGTGGTCGAGGATGATCACGTGGCCGGACTGCTCGCCGCCGAGCGCGTAGCCGTGCTCCTTCATCGACTCCAGCACGTACCGGTCGCCGACCCCGGTCTGCACGACCTGGATGCCCTCGCCCTCCATGGCCAGCTTGAAGCCCAGGTTGGACATCACGGTGCCGACCACGGTGTTCTCGCGCAGTTGGCCGGCCTCGCGCATGGCCAGCGCCAGCACCGCGAGGATCTGGTCGCCGTCGATCTCTGCGCCACTGCCGTCCACGGCCAGGCAGCGGTCCGCGTCGCCGTCGTGCGCGATGCCGAAGTCGGCGCCGTGCTCGACCACGGCCGCCTTCAGCAGGCCGAGGTGGGTGGAGCCGCAGCCGTCGTTGATGTTCAGGCCGTCCGGCTCGGCGCCGATCGTGACGATCTCCGCGCCGGCCCGGGCGAACGCCTCGGGCGACACGTAGGCGGCCGCGCCGTGCGCCTCGTCGAGGACGATCTTCAGGCCGTCGAGACGGTTCGGGAGGACGCCGATGAGGTGCGAGACGTACTTCTCGAAGCCCTCGGTGTAGTCCGAGACGCGGCCGACGCCGGAACCGGTGGGCCGGTCCCAGGGGGCACCGGTGCGGTGCTCCTCGTAGACGGACTCGATGCGGTCCTCCAGCTCGTCGGCGAGCTTGTGGCCGCCGCGGGCGAAGAACTTGATGCCGTTGTCGGGCATGGCGTTGTGGCTGGCGGAGAGCATCACGCCGAGGTCGGCACCCAGCGCACCGGTGAGATACGCCACCGCCGGGGTGGGCAGCACACCGACGCGCAGGACGTCCACGCCCGCGCTCGCCAGGCCGGCCACGACCGCGGCCTCGAGGAATTCGCCGGAGGCCCGGGGGTCCCGGCCGACCACCGCGGTCGCCCGGTGGCCTTCGAAGGTGCCCGCCTCGGCAAGTACGTGGGCAGCCGCCACGGAGAGGCCGAGCGCGAGCTCCGCCGTCAGATCCGCGTTGGCAACGCCGCGTACACCGTCCGTCCCGAAGAGTCGTCCCACTGTTGTCCTCCCGAGTTTGCGCTTCGCGTATGACCGTTTGTGTCAGGTATTTGCCGCTTGTGGCGGTAAACGAACCGCCCCGGCAGCACAGAGAGTGCTGCCGGGGCGGTTTCGTTGCAGAACAGCAGGCGCAGATTAACGCTTGCTGTACTGCGGAGCCTTACGGGCCTTCTTGAGACCGGCCTTCTTGCGCTCGACCGCACGGTCGTCGCGGGAGAGGAAGCCGGCCTTCTTCAGCGCCGGGCGGTTGTTGTCCACGTCCGCCTCGTTCAGCGCACGGGCCACACCCAGGCGCAGGGCGCCGGCCTGGCCGGAGACGCCGCCACCCGAGATGCGGGCGATGACGTCGTAGCGGCCGTCAAGCTCGAGGAGCTTGAAGGGCTCGTTGACTTCCTGCTGGTGCACCTTGTTGGGGAAGTAGTCCTCAAGGGTGCGACCGTTGATCTTCCACTTGCCGGTGCCCGGAACGATCCGGACGCGGGCGATGGCGTTCTTGCGACGGCCCAGGCCGGCGGCCGGCTGGGGGTCGCCGAAGCGACCGGCAAGGGACTCGGAGGTGTAGTCGCCCTCGACGACGACCTCAGACTCGCTGGTGTACTCCTCGACGTTGCCCTCGAACTCTTCGACGGTCGTCTCGGCGGTGGTCTCGGCCACGATGCTCCTCAGAATTTTCTACGTCTTAGGGGGTGGCCGGAACTACTGCGCGACCTGGGTGATCTCGAACGGCACCGGCTGCTGGGCAGCGTGGGGGTGCTGGTCGCCCGAGTAGACCTTCAGCTTCGAGAGCATCTGACGGCCCAGGGTGTTCTTGGGGAGCATGCCCTTGACGGCCTTCTCGACGGCCTTCTCCGGGTTGTTCGCCAGCAGGTCGTCGTAGCGCACGGAGCGCAGACCGCCCGGGAAGCCGGAGTGGCGGTAGGCCATCTTCTGGGAGGCCTTGTTGCCGGACAGGTGGACCTTGTCGGCGTTGATGATGACGACGAAGTCACCCATGTCCATGTGAGGGGCATAGGTCGGCTTGTGCTTGCCCTTCAGGAGGGCAGCGGCCTGGGTCGCCAGACGGCCGAGGACGACGTCCTGGGCGTCGATGACGAGCCACTGGCGCGAGATGTCGCCGGGCTTGGGGCTGAACGTACGCACGCGTATGCCTTCGCTTCTTCAGTGGTGGTATCCCACGGGCGCTAGCCCAGCGGGAAGGTCCTGACAGGGTCACCACGGACGATCACGACAGCCCTCGTTCACATCAGGGACGCAACCCGAGTGAACGGCCAACTGCTGGTCATCGGTCCGGTGGACCGGCGTAAGGCCCTTTCACGTGAGAATGAGAAAGCCAATACGCATAACAAACCAGCAGGATACCCAAGCAGACCCGTACGGGTCAAAACGCGGTCCGCGATGCCGATTCTGCTGGCGTCGCGGCGCACTCCGGTTCGGTCCTGGGTGGGGACCCCGCAGTTGTTACGGGCTCAAGAGTAACCCGATCTGAGCGCAACGCACGACGCGCCAGCACGAACGCGAGCCCGCACAGGGTGGCGCAGTCCTTGAAGGCGCGCCGTTTGTGGGCCAGCTCCGAGGGCCACGGGACCAGGGCCAGCTGGGGCGTCAACGCCAGCCAGAACCAGGGCGAGCGGGGCATCGAGCCCGGCCGTACCGCCGAGGCCAGCAGCAGCGGCAGCACCACGAGCAGGTAGTGGTCGAAGGACGGCCGCGACACCAGGAATGCGGCGAGCATCACCATGCAGGCGGTCTCCACGAGACGCAGCTCGCCCCGGTCGGCGTCCTGCTCGGTACGCCGCCACCGCGCCCAGGCGGCCCACAGCCCGGCCGCGGCCCCGGCGAAGGCCACCAGCACCGCCAGCGGCTGCGGCACCCCCAGGCGCGGCAGCACCGCTATCGGCGAGGCGTCCCAGGGCAGCGCGTACGCGTCCTGCCCCTGGAGCAGGAACGGCAGGGTCTTGGTGAAGAACAGCGACGGGCTCGGCATCAGCAGCGCCCCGGCCAGCGAGATCCCCAGCGGCACCAGCACGGCCGCGGCCAGCCCCCGCCACCGGCGGGCGAGCAGGAACAGCAGCCCGATCGGCACCAGCATCGGCTTGCAGGCGATGGCCAGCCCGACCACCAGCCCCGCCGTCCCCCACGACCGCCGGTGCGCGAGCAGCAGCGCCACGGGCAGCGCGGCCGCCGAGACGGCCGTCCAGTTGCCGATCAGCACCAGGTTCGCCCACGGCTTGTAGGCGAGGGCGAACACGGCCAGCCCGCCGACCGCGAAGCGCGAGCGCAGCGGCACCGAGAACAGCCGCAGGGAGGCCAGCCAGCCGACGCCCAGCAGCCCCGCCATCCCGACCGGCAGGATCCAGCGCAGCACCCCCCGCGGCACCAGCGCCTCCGGCACCGCCATGAGCACGGCGCTGGGCAGGTAGAGGAAGCGCTTGTCCTCGTACGGCGACCCGCCCTCCAGCAGCGTCTGCGCCGCCTTGACGACGAAGGCGTTGTCCGAGCCCCAGTTCGCCCGCAGGCTCGTGGAGACGCAGATCCCGAGGAGCACCGCCAGGGAGAGCACCCGCCAGGACCGGGGGGCCGGCCGCAGCAGCCACGCGACCAGCCGGTTCCCCGGGGCCGTGGCCTCCCACCTCATGAGCCAGATGCCAGGCCTCAGGCCCACGACGCCCCTCCCTCACCGCTCAGCGCTTGCGTTCGACCCTGCGTTCGTCCCAGACGGGCTCCTGAGTCTCCCGCACAACACCGTCCGAACCGAAGACCAGGTAACGGTCAAATGTGCGCGCGAACCAGCGGTCGTGCGTCACGCACAGCACGGTCCCGTCGTAGGACTCCAGGCCGTCCTGGAGGGCCTCCGCGGATTCCAGGTCCAGGTTGTCCGTGGGCTCGTCCAGCAGCAGCGCCGTGGTGCCCGCCAGCTCCAGCAGCAGGATCTGGAAACGCGCCTGCTGGCCGCCCGAGAGCTTCTCGAAGGGCTGCTCGGCCTGACGCTCCAGCTCGTAGCGGCGCAGGGCCCCCATCGCCTGCCCCAGCGGCTTGGCGGCCTCCGTCCACAGGATCTCGACGAGGGTGCGGCCGAACAGCTCCGGGTGGGCGTGGGTCTGCGCGAAGTGGCCGGGAACCACCCGTGCGCCCAGCTTCCAGTCACCGGTGTGCTTGACGTCCTCGCCGGCCAGCAGCCGCAGGAAGTGCGACTTGCCGGAGCCGTTCGAGCCGAGCACTGCGACGCGCTCCCCGTAGAACACCTCCAGGGAGAACGGCTTCATCAGCCCGGTGAGCTCCAGGTTCTCCACCGTGAGCGCGCGCACGCCGGTCCGGCCGCCCTTGAGCCGCATCTTGATGTCCTGCTCGCGCGGCGGCTCCGGCGGCGGGCCGGCCTCCTCGAACTTCTGGAAGCGGGTCTGCATCGCCCGGTAGCGCGAGGCCATGTCGGGGCTGCTCGCGGCCTGGTTGCGCAGCCGCAGCACCAGGGCCCTGAGGCGGGCGTGCTCCTCGTCCCAGCGCCGCTTGAGCTCCTCGAAGCGGGCGAAGCGCTCCTTGCGGGCCTCGTGGTAGGTGGCGAAGCCGGCGCCGTGCACCCACACGTCGGAGCCCGTCGGGCCCGCCTCCAGGCTGATGATCTTCTCGGCGGCCTGGGTCAGCAGCTCCCGGTCGTGGGAGACGAAGAGGACCGTCTTGCGGGTCGCCTTCAGCTGCTCCTCCAGCCACCGCTTGCCCGGGACGTCGAGGTAGTTGTCCGGCTCGTCGAGCAGCAGCACCTCGTCGGGCCCGCGCAGCAGCGCCTCCAGCACGAGCCGCTTCTGCTCACCGCCGGAGAGCGTGCGCACCTCGCGGAACTGCGCGGAGTCGTACGGGATGGCCAGCGCGGCCATCGTGCAGACGTCCCACAGGGTCTCCGCCTCGTAGCCCTGCACGTCGGCCCAGTCGCTGAGGGCCTGGGCGTAGGCCATCTGCGCGGCCTCGTCGTCCACCGTCATGATCAGGTGCTCGGCGCGGTCGACGGCCTTCGCGGCCTCCCGGATCCGCGGCTGGGACACCGAGACCAGCAGGTCACGAACGGTCGTCTCGTCGCGTACGGAGCCCACGAACTGGGACATCACGCCGAGGCCGCCGCTGATGGCGACGCCGCCGCCGTGCGGCTGCAGCTCGCCGGAGATCAGCTTCAGCAGGGTGGTCTTGCCGGCGCCGTTCGCCCCCACCAGGGCGGCCACCGCCCCCTCCCCCACGCGGAAGGAGACGTCGGGGAGCAGTACCCGCCCGTCGGGAAGGTAGTACTCCAGGTGGCTGGCTTCGAGATGTCCCATGCCGGGCATTGTCCAGGTCGGCGCGCGATCCGCCCAAACGATTTGGCTGCGGCTCAGCAGCAGCCGGCGGCCGGCAGGGTCCGCATGTTGCGCGCTTCCCTGCTGCGGGCGGCCAGCAGCTCGTCCGCCGGGTAGCCGACCTCCTCCAGGGTCAGCCCGTGCGGCTTGACCACGTGCACCGAGGAGTCCCGTACGGCGGCGGCCAGCACCTTGCCGGGCCAGTCGGTGGGCCGGTGGCCGTCCCCGACGTGCAGCAGGGCGCCCACCAGGGAGCGGACCATGTTGTGGCAGAAGGCGTCGGCGCGGACGGTCGCGGTGACGATGCCGTCCTCGGCGCGCTCCCAGCTGAGCTGCTGGAGCGTACGGATGGTCGTGGCGCCCTCGCGCTTCTTGCAGTACGCGGCGAAGTCGTGCTCGCCCAGGAGCGGGGCGGCGGCCTCGTTCATGGCGTCCACGTCGAGGGGCCACTGGTGCCAGAGGACGTGGCCGCGGCGCAGCGGGTCCACGCCGCCCTGGTGGTCGCCGACGCGGTAGGCGTAGCGGCGCCAGACGGCCGAGAAGCGCGCGTTGAAGCCCTCGGGGGCCTCGGCGACCTTCCACACCCGTACGTCGTGCGGCAGGCGGCCTGCGAGGCGGCGCAGCAGCTTGTCGTGGTGCTCGGCCCAGACCTCCTCGGCGAGGTCGAACTGGGCTACCTGTCCGCGGGCGTGCACGCCCGCGTCCGTGCGCCCGGCCACGGTCAGCTCGACCGGGTCCTTCAACCGCATCACGGTCTGCAGGGCGCTCTCCAGCTCCCCCTGGACGGTGCGCAGCGTGCGCTGCTTCGCCCAGCCGGAGAAGTCCTTGCCGTCGTAGCTCAGGTCCAGCCGTACCCGGACGTGCCCGGGCTCCACCTCGTCACTCACGTGACCGATCCTCTCAGAATCACCCATATGCAGAACGGGCCCGCCCCGGAAGGGGGCGGGCCCGTTCAGAGCCGTTCAAGCAAGCGTGATCCCGGGGGATCAGGCCTCCTTGGTCTCCTCGGCGGGGGTCTCGACGGCCTCCGCCTCCTTGACCGCGCGCTTGGTGGCGGCCTCGGCCTCACCGGTGGCCTGCTGGGCGACCGTGAGGGCCTCGACCAGCTCGATCACGGCCATCGGGGCGTTGTCGCCACGACGGTTGCCGATCTTGGTGATGCGCGTGTAACCACCGGGGCGGTTCTCGTAGCGCGGGGCGATCTCGGTGAAGAGCGTGTGGACGATGCTCTTGTCCGTGATCGTCTGCAGCACCAGGCGACGGTTGTGGATGTCGCCCTTCTTGGCCTTGGTGACCAGACGCTCGGCGTAGGGACGCAGGCGGCGGGCCTTGGCCTCGGTGGTGGTGATGCGGCCGTGCTCGAAGAGCGCCTTCGCGAGGTTCGCGAGGAGGTGCTTCTCGTGCGCGGCGGAGCCGCCCAGGCGGGCACCCTTTGCGGGACGCGGCATTGTTACTCCTTCAAATCTGCACCGGCCGTGTCAGGTACCGGAGTCAGTTCCCTCAGGCGGTCGCGAGAGGGTGGGTGCGGGGGGCGTGAGCCCCCCGCAAGCTTTCTCAGTACTGCTCGGTCTCGACGAAACCGGCGTCCGCGTCGTCGTCGGCGCCGAAGGCGTCGGCGGCGGCGGTCGGGTCGAATCCGGGCGGGCTGTCCTTGAGGGCCAGGCCCATGCCGGCCAGCTTCGCCTTGACCTCGTCGATCGACTTCGCACCGAAGTTGCGGATGTCGAGCAGGTCGGCCTCGGAGCGGGCGACGAGCTCACCCACGGAGTGGATGCCCTCGCGCTTGAGGCAGTTGTACGACCGAACGGTGAGCTCGAGCTCCTCGATCGGCAGCGCCAGGTCGGCGGCCAGGGCCGCGTCCGTCGGGGACGGGCCCATGTCGATGCCCTCGGCGTCGATGTTGAGCTCGCGGGCCAGACCGAACAGCTCGACCAGGGTCTTGCCGGCGGACGCCATGGCGTCGCGCGGGCGCATGGCCTGCTTGGTCTCGACGTCGACGATCAGCTTGTCGAAGTCGGTGCGCTGCTCGACTCGGGTCGCCTCGACCTTGTAGGTGACCTTGAGGACCGGGCTGTAGATGGAGTCGACCGGGATGCGGCCGATCTCCTGGCCCAGCTGCTTGTTCTGGACGGCGGAGACGTAGCCGCGACCGCGCTCGACGGTCAGCTCCATCTCCAGCTTGCCCTTGCCGTTGAGCGTGGCGAGGACCAGGTCCGGGTTGTGCACCTCGACACCGGCCGGGGGCGCGATGTCGGCGGCGGTGACCAGGCCGGGACCCTGCTTGCGCAGGTACATCACGACCGGCTCGTCGTGCTCCGAGGAGACGACCAGCTGCTTGATGTTGAGGATGATGTCCGTGACGTCTTCCTTGACGCCCGGCACGGTGGTGAACTCGTGCAGGACGCCGTCCACGCGGATGCTGGTGACAGCGGCACCCGGGATGGAGGACAGAAGGGTACGGCGCAGGGAGTTGCCGAGGGTGTAACCGAAGCCCGGCTCCAGGGGCTCGATCACGAACCGCGAGCGGTACTCGTCTACGACCTCTTCGGTCAGCGACGGACGCTGAGCGATAAGCATGTCTGTGTTCCTTCATTCGTGGACGCCCACTATTTGACGCCCGACGGGAGGCCGTACCGGGGTACGGCTACTGCAAGGGTACGGGCGGTACGTCCCCCGAAGGGGTCGTACCGCCCGGACACTCAAGAACGCAACTGTGCGTCCGCTGCGTCAGACGCGGCGGCGCTTCGGCGGGCGGCAGCCGTTGTGCGGGGTGGGGGTGACGTCCTGGATCGAGCCGACCTCGAGGCCGGTGGCCTGGAGGGAGCGGATCGCGGTCTCACGGCCGGAGCCGGGACCCTTGACGAAGACGTCGACCTTGCGCATGCCGTGCTCCTGCGCGCGGCGGGCGGCCGACTCGGCGGCCATCTGCGCGGCGAAGGGGGTGGACTTGCGCGAGCCCTTGAAGCCGACGTGGCCGGCGGAGGCCCAGGAGATCACGTTGCCGGACGGGTCCGTGATCGAAACGATGGTGTTGTTGAACGTGCTCTTGATGTGGGCGTGCCCGTGAGCGACGTTCTTCTTTTCCTTGCGGCGCACCTTCTTGGCAGCGCCCTGACGACCCTTGGGGGGCATCTAAATCTCCTACGGGAGGTGGTCGGTCCTACAGCGCAAGACCGCTGAACAGGACTACTTCTTGCCCGGCTTCTTCTTACCGGCGATCGCGCGACGCGGGCCCTTGCGGGTACGCGCGTTCGTGCTGGTGCGCTGACCGTGCACCGGGAGGCCGCGACGGTGGCGGATACCCTGGTAGCACTGGATCTCGATCTTGCGGCGAATGTCGCCCTGGATCTCGCGGCGGAGGTCACCCTCGGTACGGAGGTTGGCGTCCACGTACTCGCGGATCTTGACGAGGTCCTCTTCGGCCAGGTCACGAACGCGGGTGTTCGGGTTCACGCCGGTGGAGGCGAGGATCTCCTTGGACCGGGTGCGCCCGATACCGAAGACGTAGGTGAGTGCGATCTCCACACGCTTTTCGCGCGGGATGTCAACACCGGAAACGCGTGCCATTCAATGGCTCCTGTGTGTTCGGGGGTCTTCCACAGAACCGATCCCGACCGCCGACCACCCGAGTGGGTGATGGTACGTCCGGGTCCCCGGCCCCCGCCGGAGGTGCCGCCGGCCCTTGCGGGGCTGGGCGGGTTCTGCGTATGTACGTTTTCTTACGTCGCGCGAAGAACTGCGTTAAGGCAGGTCGGTCGGCGTGCGTCAGCCCTGGCGCTGCTTGTGGCGCAGGTTGTCGCAGATGACCATGACCCGGCCGTGACGGCGGATCACCTTGCACTTGTCGCAGATCTTCTTGACGCTCGGCTTGACCTTCATGTTGGTGAGGTTCTCCGGGTCAGTGCCACCACCCGCACCGGGACGGACGCCCAGGCAGGAGTGAGAGCAAGATCTACTTGTATCGGTAGACGATCCGGCCACGCGTCAGGTCGTACGGAGACAGCTCCACAACGACCCGGTCATCGGGCAGGATGCGGATGTAGTGCATGCGCATCTTCCCGCTGATGTGCGCGAGGACCTTGTGACCGTTCTGGAGTTCCACCTTGAACATGGCGTTCGGGAGGGACTCGATCACGGTGCCCTCGATTTCGATGGCACCTTGCTTCTTGGCCACGCTTCGCCTTTCGAATCGGCTACCTTGATCGGCTCCGTGCGCCATGCAGACATGGAAGTGCACGAGAGCCGACGAGTCAGTCTACGTCAGGGCACCCAGAAAGACGAATCCGGAAAGTTTGCCCCAGAGTCTAGATCATTAACCGAGGGGGTCCGGGGCCGTGGTGACCCCGTACTCCGCCAGCTTCGCCTTGCCGCAGTCCGGGCTGGTCAGGACGATCGGACCGGCCTCCGTCAGCGCGATGGAGTGCTCCCAGTGCGAGGACCAGGTGCCGTCCGTCGTGATGACCGTCCAGTCGTCGGAGAGGACCTCCGTCTGGGCGGTGCCCAGGGAGACCATGGGCTCGATCGCCAGACAGACGCCCGGGACCAGCTTGATCCCCTTGCCCCGCTTGCGCGAGACGTAGTTCAGCAGGTGGGGGTCCATGTGCATCTCGGACCCGATGCCGTGGCCGCCGTAGTCCTCGATGATCCCGAACTTGCCGAGGCTGTGCTCACCGGTGGAGGGGCGGGGCTGGCGCTTGATGTACGTCTCGATCGCCTTGGAGATGTCCACGAGGCGGTTGCCCAGCTTCATGGCGGCGATGCCGGCCCACATGGACTCCTCGGTGACCCGGGAGAGCTCCACCAGCTCCGGAGCGTGGCCGGTGCCCACGAAGGCCGTGTACGCGGCGTCCCCGTGCCAGCCGTCCACGATCGCGCCGGCGTCGATCGAGATGATGTCGCCGTCCTTGAGGACGGTCTTGTCGTCCGGGATGCCGTGGACGACGACCTCGTTCACCGAGGTGCAGATCGTCGCGGGGAAGCCGCCGTAGCCGAGGAAGTTCGACTTCGCCCCGGCGTCCGCGATGACCTTGCGGGCCACCATGTCCAGATCCCGCGTGGTGGCGCCCGGAACGGCCGCCTCACGGGTCGCCGCATGGATCGCGGCGACGACCAGCCCCGCCTCGCGCATCTTCGCGATCTGCTCGGGGGTCTTGATCTGCACCATAGGGGCGTGCCTTCCAGCTTCGAAACGGGTCTTCTCAACAGTACGGCCGCGATGCCCTGGGGACACCGCGGCCGTACCTGTACTACTGGGGACTACTTCTGCAGGGCGTCCATGGCGCGCTTCGTGACGTCCGCGACCTCACCGAGGGCCGGGATGGTCACCAGCAGGCCCTGGGCCTTGTAGTAGTCGATGATCGGCTCGGTCTGCGTGTGGTAGACCTCCAGCCGGTTGCGCACCGTGGCCTCGGAGTCGTCACCGCGCTGGTAGAGCTCGCCACCGCACTGGTCGCAGACGCCCTCGGTCTTCGGGGCCGCGTACACGACGTGGAAGACGTGCGCGGACTCGTTGCGGCAGACGCGGCGGCCGGCGATGCGCTTGACGACCTCGTCCTCCTCGACCTCCAGGTCGAGGACGGCGTCGAGCTTCATGCCCGACTCCTGGAGCATCACGTCGAGGGCCTCGGCCTGGGAGACGTTCCGCGGGAAGCCGTCGAGCAGGAAGCCGCCGGCGGCGTCGGGCTGCTCCATCCGGTCCTTCGCCATGCCGATGGTGATCTCGTCCGGGACGAGGTCGCCGGCGTCCATGAACGCCTTGGCGCGCAGGCCCAGCTCGGTGCCCTGGCTGATGTTGGCCCGGAACAGGTCGCCCGTGGAGATGTGCGGGATCGACAGGTTCTTGGCAAGGAACGCGGCCTGCGTTCCCTTGCCCGCACCGGGCGGTCCGACGAGGACGATTCGCATCAGCGGAGGAACCCTTCGTAGTTACGCTGCTGGAGCTGGCTCTCGATCTGCTTCACGGTTTCCAGACCCACACCCACGATGATGAGGATGCTCGTCCCGCCGAACGGGAAGTTCTGGTTCGCTCCGAAGCCGGCCAACGCCATCGTCGGCACAAGAGCGATGAGACCCAGGTACAGCGACCCCGGCCAGGTGATCCGGTTGAGCACGTAGCTCAGGTACTCGGCGGTGGGTCGACCGGCGCGGATACCGGGGATGAACCCACCATACTTCTTCATGTTGTCTGCAACTTCCTCGGGGTTGAACGAGATCGCCACGTAGAAGAACGCGAAGAAGACGATCAGGAGGAAGTAGACCGCGATGTAGTACGGGTGGTCGCCCTTGACGAAGTGCTTCTGGATCCAGGTGGCCCAGCCGGCGGTGGACCCGCTGAACTGCACGACCAGTGCCGGGATGTAGAGCAGCGACGAGGCGAAGATGACGGGGATGATGCCCGCCTGGTTCACCTTGAGCGGGATGTAGGTAGAGGTACCGCCGTAGGCACGGCGGCCGATCATGCGCTTCGCGTACTGGACCGGGATCCGGCGCTGCGCCTGCTCGACGAAGACCACCAGGCCGACCATCGCGAGGCCGACCAGCATGACGACGCCGAACTCGACCCAGCCGTCCGCGATCTTGCCCTGGAGCTTGATCTGCCACAGGGCGCCGATGAAGCCGGCGGCGATCGAGATGAACATGAGGATCGACATGCCGTTGCCGATGCCGCGGTCGGTGATGAGCTCACCGAGCCACATGACGACGCAGGTACCGGCGGTCATGGTGACCACCATGACGACCGTGGTGAAGATCGACCGGTCGGGAACGATCTGGCTGGCGACCTGGCACCCCTGGAACAGGGCGCCCGTCCGGGCGGTGGCGACGAGGCCGGTGCCCTGGAGGATCGCGAGCGCGACCGTCAGATAGCGCGTGTACTGAGTGATCTTCGCCGTGCCGGACTGGCCCTCTTTCTTGAGGGTCTCCAGCTTCGGGATGACCACGGTCAGCAGCTGCAGAATGATGCTCGCCGTGATGTACGGCATGATGCCGAGCGCAAAGATCGTGATCTGCAGCAGCGCGCCACCGCTGAACATGTTGACGAGGCCGAACAGACCATTGCTGCTTCCGGCCTGTTCCACGCAGATCTGTACGTTCTTGTAGCTCACGCCGGGGACGGGGACATGTGACCCGAGCCGGAACAGCACGATGATGCCGAGCGTGAAGAGCAGCTTCTTGCGCAGGTCGGGCGTCTTGAACGCCCGGGCGAACGCGGTGAGCACGGTGCCTCCTGCGACCCCCGCGCTACTGCGTCAGAGGTGACGGTCTGAGGGATCGACGTATACGACAAAGCAATGGTGCACGCCACCTTACCGGCGAGTGTGCCCCCCGTGGAACGACCAACCGGGGATGCCCCATATGTGAGGCATCCCCGGTCGGGTTTTGAGCTATTCAGCCACTGAAATCGTCTTAGACGAGCTCGGTGACAGTGCCGCCGGCAGCGGCAATCTTCTCCTTGGCGGAGGCGGAAACGGCGTCAACCGAAACCTGCAGCGCCACGGAGAGCTCGCCCTGGCCCAGGACCTTGACGAGGCTGTTCTTGCGAACCGCGCCCTTGGCGACCAGGTCGGCCACCGTGACTTCTCCACCCTCGGGGTAGAGAGCGCCGAGCTTGTCCAGGTTCACGACCTGGAACTCGGTGCGGAACGGGTTCTTGAAGCCCTTGAGCTTCGGCAGGCGCATGTGGAGGGGCATCTGCCCACCCTCGAAGCGCTGCGGGATCTGGTAACGGGCCTTCTGGCCCTTCGTACCACGACCGGCCGTCTTACCCTTCGACGCCTCACCACGACCGACACGGGTCTTCGCGGTCTTGGCGCCGGGGGCGGGACGGAGGTTGTGGGCCTTCAGCGGGCTGTTCTCAGCCATGATTAGTCAACCTCCTCAACCGTCACGAGGTGGCGGACGGTGTGCACCATTCCGCGGAACTCGGGGCGGTCCTCCTTGACGACGACGTCGTTCAGGCGCTTGAGCCCGAGCGAACGCAGCGTGTCGCGGTGGTTCTGCTTGCTGCCGATGTACGACTTCGTCTGCGTGATCTTGAGGCGGGCCATCAGACACCCGCCCCAGCACGTGCACGGAGAAGAGCCGCGGGGGCGACGTCCTCGAGGGGCAGACCACGGCGAGCCGCGATCTCCTCGGGACGCTGCAGGCCCTTGAGGGCCTCCACGGTCGCGTGCACGATGTTGATCGCGTTGTCGGAGCCCAGGGACTTCGACAGGATGTCGTGAACGCCGGCGCACTCCAGAACGGCGCGCACCGGGCCACCGGCGATAACACCGGTACCGGGGGAAGCAGGCTTCAGCAGGACAACGCCGGCCGCCTTCTCGCCCTGGATCGGGTGCGGGATGGTGCCCTGGATGCGGGGAACCTTGAAGAAGTTCTTCTTGGCTTCCTCGACGCCCTTGGCGATGGCCGCGGGAACTTCCTTGGCCTTGCCGTAACCGACACCTACGGTGCCGTCACCGTCACCCACCACGACGAGCGCGGTGAAGCTGAAGCGACGACCACCCTTGACAACCTTGGCGACACGGTTGATCGCGACAACGCGCTCAACGTAAGCGGTCTTCTCGGCGGCAGCGCCACCGTCGCGACCCTTCCGGTCCCGCCGCTCGCCGCCACCGGCACCGCTTCCGCGGCGCTGGGGTCCAGCCATTGGATTACCTCTCTCTGTTACGTCCGTGAGTCCCGGAACCGGGGCTTAGAACTTCAGCCCGGCTTCGCGGGCGGCGTCAGCCAGAGCGGCAATGCGCCCGGCGTATCGGTTGCCACCGCGGTCAAAGACGACGGTCTCGACACCCGCGGCCTTGGCACGCTCGGCGACGAGTGCGCCGACGGCCTGGGCCTGGGCGCTCTTGTCGCCTTCGCCACCGCGGATCGAAGCGTCCAGGGTCGACGCCGACGCCAGGGTGTGGCCCTGGAGGTCGTCGATGACCTGAGCAACGATGTTGCGGTTGGAACGCGTCACGACGAGGCGCGGACGCTCCGCCGTACCCGAGACGTTCTTGCGGATGCGGATGTGGCGGCGAGCCTTGGCAGCGCGCTTGTACGCGTCGCCCTTGGCGATCTTCACACCGTATGCCATGGCTACTTACCAGCCTTTCCGACCTTGCGGCGGATGACCTCGCCGGCGTACTTGACACCCTTGGCCTTGTACGGGTCGGGCTTCCGCAGCTTGCGGATGTTGGCGGCGACCTCGCCGACCTTCTGCTTGTCGATGCCCTCGACCGAGAACTTGGTCGGCGACTCGACCTTGAAGGAGATGCCCTCGGGCGCCTCCACCAGGATCGGGTGGCTGTAGCCGAGCTGGAACTCCAGGTTGGAGCCCTTCGCGGCCACGCGGTAACCGACACCGCTGATCTCGAGAGCCTTGACGTATCCCGTGGTCACACCGGTGATCATGTTCGCCACCAGCGTGCGGGACAGGCCGTGCAGGGCCTTGTTCTGACGCTCGTCGTTCGGACGGGTGACGTTCAGAACGCCGTCCTCGTCCTTGACAACTGCGATGGGCGCCTTAACGGTGTGCGCGAGGGAACCCTTGGGGCCCTTCACGTTGACCGTCTGGCCATCGATGGTGACGTCCACACCGGCGGGAACCTGGATGGGGAGCTTGCCGATTCGCGACATTGCTTTTCCTCCGTTCCCGACTACCAGACGTAGGCGAGGACTTCCCCACCTACGCCCTTCTTGCCTGCCTGCTGGCCGGTCAGGAGACCGTGGGACGTGGAGATGATCGCCACGCCCAGGCCGCCGAGGACCTTCGGCAGGTTGGTGGACTTCGCGTACACGCGCAGACCGGGCTTCGAGATCCGCTTGATGCCCGCGATGGAGCGCTCACGGTTCGGCCCGAACTTCAGCTCGAGGACGAGGTTCTTGCCGACCTCGGCGTCCTCGACCTTCCAGCCGGTGATGAAACCCTCCTGCTTGAGGATCTCCGCGATGTGCGACTTGATCTTGCTGTGCGGCATCACGACGGTGTCGTGGTACGCCGAGTTAGCGTTACGCAGACGCGTGAGCATGTCTGCGATGGGGTCAGTCATGGTCATGAAGTGGCCTTCGGCCTCTCTCGCCGGGGTTTCCTGTATGCGCCATCCCTCTCCCCACTCAGTGGCGGGACGGGTGCGGCACGGGGACCTACGGCGTAGTAAGTCGATAGGGCGGCGGACGCCCAACCACACAAGCCTAAGGCATGCGCGGCCGGGCACCCACCGTCCAGATGCTTACCGAGAGTGCCTGGAAACGCCCAAGTCCTTGCGGACGAGGGTGATTACCAGGAGCTCTTGGTCACGCCCGGCAGCTCGCCACGGTGAGCCATCTCACGGAGGCACACGCGGCAGAGGCCGAACTTGCGGTACACGGAGTGGGGGCGACCGCAGCGCTGGCAGCGGGTGTACGCACGCACACCGAACTTGGGCTTACGGGCAGCCTTCGCGATGAGAGCCTTCTTCGCCATCTCGCTTACGCCTCCTTGAAGGGGAAGCCGAGGTGACGAAGGAGCGCGCGGCCCTCAGCGTCGTTGGTCGCCGTGGTGACCACGGTGATGTCCATACCCCGGGTACGGTCGATCTTGTCCTGGTCGATCTCGTGGAACATGACCTGCTCCGTGAGACCGAAGGTGTAGTTGCCACGGCCGTCGAACTGCTTCGGCGACAGACCACGGAAGTCACGGATACGCGGCAGCGCGAGCGACAGCGTACGGTCCAGGAACTCCCACATGCGGTCACCACGGAGGGTGACGTGGCAGCCGATCGGCTGACCCTCGCGCAGCTTGAACTGCGCGATGGACTTGCGGGCCTTCGTGACGGCCGGCTTCTGACCGGTGATCGTCGTCAGGTCGCGGATGGCGCCGTCGATCAGCTTCGAGTCACGGGCGGCGTCGCCGACACCCATGTTCACGACGATCTTGACGAGGCCGGGGATCTGCATGACGTTCTCGTAGGAGAACTCTTCACGCAGCTTGCCCGCGATCTCCTCGCGGTACTTCGTCTTCAGACGCGGAGTGGTAGCCATCAGATGTCCTCACCCGTGCGCTTGGCAACGCGGATCTTGTTGCCCTCGTCGTCGAAGCGGTAACCGACGCGGGTGACGACCTTCTTGCCGTCCTTCTCCACGACCAGCTGGACGTTGGACACGTGGACCGGAGCCTCGGTGATCACGATGCCACCGGCCTGGTTCTGGCCAGCCTTGGTGTGCTTCTTGACCCGGTTGACACCCTCGACCAGGACGCGGTTCTCGGCGGGGAAGGCGACGATGACCTTGCCCTGCTTGCCCTTGTCCTTGCCGGTGATGACCTGTACCAGGTCGCCCTTCTTGATCTTCATGCTTACAGCACCTCCGGCGCGAGCGAGATGATCTTCATGAACTTCTTCTCGCGCAGCTCACGGCCGACGGGGCCGAAGATACGGGTGCCGCGAGGGTCGCCGTCGTTCTTCAGAATGACGGCGGCGTTCTCGTCGAAGCGGATGTACGAGCCGTCCTGGCGGCGGCGCTCCTTGACGGTGCGAACGATGACCGCCTTGACGACGTCACCCTTCTTCACGTTGCCACCGGGGATCGCGTCCTTGACGGTGGCGACGATGACGTCACCGATGCCCGCGTAGCGGCGACCGGAGCCACCGAGAACACGGATGCAAAGGATCTCCTTGGCACCAGTGTTGTCGGCGACACGCAGTCGCGACTCCTGCTGGATCACGTCTATCTCCTGTTTGTCTGCCGGTTCCCGGCGGGGGCCTCGCTACGCGAGCGGAGCCCCCACCGAGCCTGGCGGAACGAACCTAAGGGAAACCCCTCAGGTGCTTACTTGGCCTTCTCGAGGATCTCGACGATGCGCCAGCGCTTGCTCGCCGACAGCGGACGCGTCTCCATGATGAGGACGCGGTCGCCGACGCCGGCAGCGTTCTGCTCGTCGTGAGCCTTGAGCTTGTTCGTACGGCGGATGACCTTGCCGTACAGGGCGTGCTTCACGCGGTCCTCGACGGCGACGACGACGGTCTTGTCCATCTTGTCGCTGACGACCAGACCCTCACGGGTCTTGCGGAAGCCGCGCTCGGTCTTCTCAGTCACGTTGTTCTCGCTCATCAGGCGTTCTCCACCGTCTCGATACCGAGCTCACGCTCGTGCATCAGGGTGTAGATGCGAGCGATGTCCTTACGGACGGACTTGAGCCGGCCGTTGTTCTCCAGCTGGCCGGTGGCCGCCTGGAAACGGAGCTTGAACAGCTCCTCCTTGGCCTCGCGCAGCTTGGCAACGAGCTCCTCGTTGCCGAGCTCGCGGAGCTCGGACGCCTTGGTTCCCGTCGCCATCACGACTCACCTGCCTCGCGCTTGACGATCCGGCACTTCATCGGCAGCTTGTGGGCCGCACGAGTGAGGGCCTCACGCGCAATCTTTTCGTTCGGGTAGGACAGCTCGAACATGACCCGGCCCGGGTGCACGTTCGCGATCCACCACTCCGGGGAACCCTTACCGGAACCCATGCGGGTCTCGGCAGGCTTCTTCGTCAGCGGGCGGTCCGGGTAGATGTTGATCCAGACCTTGCCGCCACGCTTGATGTGGCGGGTCATCGCGATACGAGCCGCCTCGATCTGGCGGTTCGTCACGTAGGCGGGGGTAAGCGCCTGGATGCCGTACTCGCCGAACGAGACCTCAGTACCGCCCTTGGCCATACCGCGGCGCTTCGGGTGGTGCTGCTTGCGGTGCTTGACCCTACGAGGGATCAGCATGTCGGTCAGGCCTCCGTTCCGGTGCTCTCGGCCGGAGCGGCGGCGGGAGCGTCGGCCTTGGGGGCCTCGGCACCAGCAGCCTGCTGCGGCTTGCGGCCACCACGGCCGCCGCGCTCGCCACCACGGCCACCACGGCCGGCGGGACGGTCGCCAGCGCCGGCACCACGGGCCGGGCGGTTACCCGCACGGGCCGCAGCGTTCTCGGCGCGAACCTCGGCGATGTTCTTGACGTCGCCCTTGTAGATCCAGACCTTCACACCGATACGGCCGAAGGTGGTCTTGGCCTCGAAGAAGCCGTAGTCCACGTTCGCGCGCAGCGTGTGCAGCGGCACACGACCCTCGCGGTAGAACTCGGAGCGGGACATCTCGGCGCCGCCGAGACGGCCGCCACACTGGATCTTGATGCCCTTGGCGCCGGCCTTCATCGTGCCCTGCATGCTCTTGCGCATGGCACGACGGAAGGAGACGCGGGAGGAGAGCTGCTCGGCAACGGCCTGGGCAACCAGCTGAGCGTCGAGCTCGGGGTTCTTGACCTCGAGGATGTTCAGCTGGACCTGCTTGCCCGTGAGCTTCTCGAGGTCACCGCGGATGCGGTCGGCCTCGGCGCCACGGCGGCCGATGACGATGCCCGGACGAGCGGTGTGGATGTCCACACGCACGCGGTCACGGGTGCGCTCGATCTCAACCTTCGAGATGCCGGCGCGCTCCATGCCGGACGTCATCATCCGACGGATGGCGACGTCTTCCTTGACGTAGTCCTTGTACAGCTTGTCGGCGTACCAACGGGACTTGAAGTCCGTGGTGATGCCGAGCCGGAACCCGTGCGGGTTTACCTTCTGGCCCATTACCGGGAACCTTCCTTGCTGCTGACGACCACGGTGATGTGGCTGGTCCGCTTGCGGATCCGGTAGGCACGGCCCTGGGCACGCGGACGGAACCGCTTCAGGGTCGGGCCCTCGTCCACGTACGCCTCGCTGATGACCAGCGTGGAGGCGTCCGGGTGGTTGTAGTTGTGTGCGGCGTTGGCAATGGCGCTGTCCAGCACCTTGCCGACCGGCACGCTCGCGGCCTGCGGGGCGAAACGCAGGACCGCCTGAGCCTCCGTGGCATCCATGCCACGGATAAGGTCCACCACGCGGCGGGCCTTCATGGGCGTGACGCGGATGTACCGCGCCTGGGCCCTGGCTTCCATGGTTGTCCCTTCGGTGTAAGTCATAGTCGTAACCACCCCGCCTTTAGCGGCGCTTCGACTTCCGGTCGTCCTTGACGTGGCCGCGGAAGGTGCGAGTCGGCGAGAACTCGCCGAGCTTGTGGCCGACCATCGACTCGGTGACGAACACCGGGACGTGGGTCTTGCCGTTGTGCACCGCGATGGTGTGACCCAGCATGCTGGGGATGATCATCGAGCGACGGGACCAGGTCTTGATGACGTTCTTGGTGCCGGCTTCGTTCTGGGCGTCCACCTTCTTTACGAGGTGGTCGTCGACGAAGGGCCCCTTCTTGAGACTGCGCGGCATCTAAACCCGCTCCTAGCGCTTCTTGTTCGTCTTGCGGCGGCGGACGATGTACTTGTTCGAAGCCTTCTTCGGCGAACGAGTACGACCCTCCTTCTGACCCCACGGGGAGACCGGGTGGCGGCCACCACTGGTCTTGCCCTCACCACCACCGTGCGGGTGGTCAACCGGGTTCATCGCGACACCGCGGACGGAGGGGCGAACGCCCTTCCAGCGCATGCGGCCGGCCTTGCCCCAGTTGATGTTCGACTGCTCGGCGTTGCCGACCTCGCCGACCGTGGCGCGGCAGCGCGCGTCGACGAGACGGATCTCACCGGACGGCATACGAAGGTGGGCCATCACGCCCTCCTTCGCCAGCAGCTGCACGGAGGCACCAGCGGAACGCGCGAACTTGGCGCCGCCACCGGGGCGGAGCTCGATCGCGTGGATCGTGGTACCGACCGGGATGTTGCGGAGCGCGAGGTTGTTGCCCGGCTTGATGTCGGCCGTCGGGCCGTTCTCGATCCGGTCACCCTGCTGCAGACCGCGCGGCGCGATGATGTAGCGCTTCTCGCCGTCGGCGTAGTGCAGCAGCGCGATGCGCGCGGTGCGGTTGGGGTCGTACTCGATGTGCGCGACCTTGGCCGGCACGCCGTCCTTGTCGTGACGACGGAAGTCGATCACGCGGTAGGCGCGCTTGTGGCCACCACCCTGGTGGCGAACGGTCACACGACCGGTGTTGTTACGGCCGCCCTTGCTGTGCAGGGGGCGGACCAGCGACTTCTCCGGCGTGGACCGCGTGATCTCGACAAAGTCGGCGACGCTGGAGCCACGACGGCCCGGGGTCGTCGGCTTGTACTTGCGGATACCCATTTCTCAGTCCTCGTCCGATTCCGGACGACTAGACCTCCGTTAGGAGGCCTGGCCGCCGAAGATGTCGATACGGTTGCCCTCGGCAAGGGTCACGATGGCGCGCTTGGTGTTGGCGCGCTTGCCGAAACCGGTCTTGGTGCGCTTGCGCTTACCCTGACGGTTGATCGTGTTGACCCCGGTGACCTTGACCGAGAAGACCGCCTCGACGGCCTGCTTGATCTGGGTCTTGTTGGCGCCGGGCGCGACGATGAACGTGTACTTGTTCTCGTCCAGCAGCGCGTAGCTCTTCTCCGAGACGACCGGCTTGATCAGCAGGTCGCGCGGGTCGGTGAAGGTCTTGCTGGTAACGGTCGCCTCAGACATCAGGCGTCGCTCCCTTCGGTCTCATCGGCCTTGGGGCCAGACACGAAGGACTCGAGCGCGGCCTGGGTGAAGACCACGTCGTCAGAGACGATCACGTCGTACGTGTTCAGCTGGCCCGGCTCCAGGATGTGAACCTGGGGCAGGTTGCGGGCGGACAGCCACGCGGCCTCGTCGGCACGCTCGACGACCAGGAGCAGGTTCTTGCGCTCCGAGATCTTGCCGAACAGCGTCTTGGCGGCCTTCGTGGAGGCGGCACCCTCGACCACGCCGGTGACGACGTGGATGCGGGAGTGACGCGCACGGTCCGAGAGGGCACCGCGGAGGGCGGCGACCTTCATCTTCTTGGGGGTCCGCTGCGAGTAGTCACGCGGCTGCGGGCCGTGGACGACGCCACCGCCTGCGAACTGCGGAGCGCGGGTCGAACCCTGACGGGCGCGGCCGGTGCCCTTCTGGCGGTACGGCTTGCGGCCACCACCACGGACTTCGCCACGGGTCTTGGTCTTGTGCGTGCCCTGACGGGCAGCAGCCAGCTGAGCGACAACGACCTGGTGGATCAGCGGAACGCTGGTCTTGGCGTCGAAGATCTCCGCGGGGAGCTCGACGGTACCGGCCTTGTCGCCTGCCGGCGAAAGGATGTCAATGGTGCTCATTACCTCAAGCCCCCTTGGCCGCGGTACGGACCAGGACGAGGCCGCCGTTCGGACCGGGGACCGCGCCCTTGATGAGCAGCAGACCCTTCTCCGCGTCAACCGCGTGGATGGTCAGGTTCTGGGTGGTGACGCGCTCGTTACCCATGCGACCGGCCATGCGCATGCCCTTGAAGACACGCCCAGGGGTGGCGCAGCCACCGATCGAACCGGGGGAGCGGTGCTTGCGCTGCACACCGTGACCGGCGCCGAGGCCCCGGAAGTTGTGCCGCTTCATGACACCGGCGAAGCCCTTGCCCTTGCTGTTGCCCGTGACGTCAACCTTGACGCCGGACTCGAACACCTCAGCAGTGATCTCCTGGCCGAGCGTGTACTCGCTGGCGTCGGAGGTGCGGAGCTCCACCAGGTGGCGGCGGGGGGTCACGTCGGCCTTGGCGAAGTGGCCCTTGAGGGGCTTGTTCACCTTGCGCGGGTCGATCTCGCCGAAGGCGATCTGGACCGACTCGTAGCCGTCGATGTCGTTCGTACGGACCTGGGTAACGACGCAGGGCCCGGCCTTGACGACGGTCACCGGGACGACACGGTTGTTCTCGTCCCAGACCTGGGTCATGCCGAGCTTCTCGCCCAGGACGCCCTTGATCTGCTTTGCCATCTTCTCGACGCCTCTCAGAGCTTGATCTCGATGTCAACGCCGGCCGGAAGGTCCAGGCGCATCAGCGAGTCAACGGTCTTGGGCGTCGGGTCGAGGATGTCGATCAGGCGCTTGTGCGTGCGCATCTCGAAGTGCTCGCGCGAGTCCTTGTACTTGTGCGGCGACTTGATGACGCAGTACACGTTCTTCTCAGTGGGCAGCGGCACCGGGCCCGCGACCGACGCACCAGTGCGGGTCACCGTCTCGACGATCTTCTTCGCCGAGGAGTCGATGACCTCGTGGTCGTAGGCCTTGAGCCGGATGCGGATCTTCTGTCCCGCCATGGCTACTCCGTAGTCCTGTCTCTATGTGGAAACGCTCTGGCGCCCGGTCGGCTGCGGGACGGATCCCGCGGCCTCTCCTCCGACCCACGCGGTCGGGCGTGTCGCACTCCCTCCACAGAAAATTCCCATACGGAAATTCCCTCGTCCAAGGGGGTGCGGTCCCATGACCGCGATTCGGGGGAGAAACACCCACCGAGTGCCTGGTGGGCACCGTGCTGACACTTCCCAGAAGATTCCCGTACGTCCGTCCCCATTGCTGCCCCGAGAGGCAGATTAAGGACGACGAGTACTGTGGGACTCGCTTCCGGTCCTCCCGGCGGGAGGCGCGCAGCATCGGCACTCAGCCGAGCAACTTGAGTAGTCTGCCATACAAGACACGTACCTGGCCAATCGGGCCGAAGAGAATACCCCGCCACGCTGAGTGGTCAAACCGCGCCGCGCCCTTGGCGCGGCGCGGCCTCTCCCCCGGCCGGCTCAGGTCCGCGAGACCGTCCCGCAGCCCTCCTTCTCGGGCCGTTCCAGGGCCTGGCTGCGGTCGTACGGGTCCCTGGGCGCCCCCGTCGGCTCGGGACCGGCCGGCGCGTCCCGGAACATCGGATGCAGGTACCCGTCGTAGACGAAGCACTCCGAGTTCGCGATGTCGTACTGGTAGGGCCCGACCTGCATCATCCCCGCCTCGACCCGCCACTTGCGGGGATCGGCGAAGGTGAACTCCATCTGCCTGCGCACGATGGTGCGGCTGACCTCCTCGGCGCCGCTCTTCGCCTGGACCAGCGGGTAGACGAAGGTGTAGTCGGTCATGACGTCGATCTGGCCCGGGCTCGCGCCGGGCTCGACCGTCATCCGGCCGCGCACCTTCACCACGTCGCCTGCGAGGCGCACCTGTGCCGGGTCGGCGCGGGTGAACACCTGGAGCGGGTCCGCGTCCCGGCCCGGGCGGGCCAGGGCCCCTTCCAGCCGGTCCACCATCTCCCGCTGGCCGGGGTCGATCATCTGCAGCGCCGCGGTGGGGCGCTCGCCGCGCAGTGTCGCCGGGTCCAGGTTGGCGAGCACCAGGAACTGCTTCGTCCGCTCCAGCCCCTGCGCGACCAGCTCGCGGCTGACCCCGTTCACAGCGGTGGCCTCGGGTATCTCGATGCCGGCGGCGCCGTCCGCCCACTGCAGGGCCGGGGAGCCCCGGAAGGGCTCCTGGAGGGTCGGGCTGTCCGGCGGCAGCGACGGCGGCGGGGCGCTCGGGCGGGCGGTCTCCGGCGCCAGCGGGCCGGCCTTCGCGGCCTCCTCGCGGGCCGCCGTCTTGCCGGTGATCCGGTCGATCACCAGCTCGGGCCGTACGGCGATCAGCGCGAGCCCCGCGATGCCGAGGACGGCCAGGACGGCCCCCAGCCTGCCCGGGCGGCGGCGTTCCCGCGGCGCGGGGCCGGTGCGCCAGCCGGCCGGCTCCTGCCCCTGCGTGGAGCGCAGCCGCTCGGTCACCATGCGCGCCCGGGCCGAGGGCTCCTTGGGTGCGTCCCCCGCCCCCTGGGCGGCCTGCTCCATGAACCGCGCCCACTCCTCGTCGGAGACGCCCGGTCTGTCGTGGTCGTTCTTCCCCATGTCCTGTCCTCCCCTTGTCTGCCCGGAAAGCGTGAGGGGCTCCGCACCTTCCGGTGCGGAGCCCCTCACCTGCGCAAAGGTGTGTTCACACGCTCAGCGGAAGTACCCCGTGATGTCCGCGATGAGGTCCACGGAACCCGAGTTGTTGTAGAAGCTGACCTTGCCGTCCACCACGGGCACGACCACCAGGTTGGGGATGGTGAGGCCGGGGGTGAAGTTCAGGTTCGAGGCACTCGTACGGGTCGTGCCGCTCGGGAAGACCGACACGAAGCTGGCCTCGGTCGGGTTCGTCGCGGTCACGTTCAGCACCACGGCCTTGATCCCGGTGGCAGGGACGCCGCCGATGCCCGCGACGGGCAGCGTGACGACGCTGCCGCCGGTGACCGGGCCCTGGCGGACGCCGGTGCCGGTGCGGGTGTCCATCAGGCGCTTCGGGCCGAAGTTCGCGTGCGTCGCGCCCGCGTCACTGTCCGAGAAGTAGCCGGTGATGTCCGCGATCAGGTCGACGGTGCCCTGGTTGTTGTAGAAGCTGACCTTGCCGTCCACCACGGGAACGACCACCAGGTTGGGGATCGTCTGGCCCGGGGTGAAGTTCAGGTTCGACGCGCTGGAGCGGGTCGTGCCGCTCGGGTACACCGACACGAAGCTCGGCTGCGTCGGGTTCGTCGCCGTCACGTTCAGCACGACGGCCTTGACGCCGGTGGCCGGGATGCCGTCGACGCCCGCCACGGGCAGGGTGACCACGCCGCCGGTGCCGACCGGGGCGGCCGGGACGCCGGTGCCCGTGCGGGTGTCCATCAGGCGCTTCGGGCCGAAGTTGGTCTGCGTGGCGCCGTCACCGGTCGAGGTGAAGTAGCCGGTGATGTCGGCGATCAGGTCGACGGTGCCCTGGTTGTTGTAGAAGCTCACGCTCCCGTTGATGACCGGCACGACCACCAGGTTGGGGATCGTCCGGCCCGGGGTGAAGTTCAGGTTCGACGCGCTGGAGCGGGTCGTGCCGCTCGGGTACACCGACACGAAGCTCGGCTGCGTCGGGTTCGTCGCCGTCACGTTCAGCACCACCGCGGTGGGCGTGCCGCCGGTGGCCGCGGCCACCGGCAGGGTGACCACTTCGCCGCTGCCGACCGGGCCCTTGCGGACGCCGAGGCCCTCGCGGGTGTCCATCAGCCGCTTCGGGGTCAGGGGGACGAACTTGGCGCCCTTGACGTCCGCTTCGACGGTGACCGCGAGGCTCGTGGACACCTTGCCGTTCGCGGCGGTCGCCCGGACCCGGACCTCGTGCTTGCCGTCGGTCACGACGGCGGTCGCCTTGCGGCCCGCGCCGTCGGTGACCGCCGTGGCCTCACCGTCCACGAGGAGCTCGAACTTGGCCAGCCGGCCGGTGGCCGTGCTGGTGGTCCAGTCGACCGTGAGGGCGGCGCCGCTCGGGAGGGTGGCACCCGGCGTGGCCGTCGCACCGTTCACCGAGGCGATCTTCAGCTGGGCCGCGGGGCCCGTCTGGCGGAGCGCTTCCAGCTGGGGGTAGAGCGAGTTGCCCGGGCACTGGGTGTTGAAGCCGTCGCGGTGACCCGAGAGCGACTTGAACTGGTACTGCTGCCCCTTGGTGAAGGAGGTGCCGAAGTAGTTCTTCTGCGTGTCGCCCGCGGTCAGCGTCGCGGTGCCGTTCATGTCGCCGTCGTACTGGCCCAGCTTGTACGCCGCGGCCTTGGAGATGCCTTCGAGCGCGGCGGCGGAGGCGCCGCCGTTCGTGTAGTCGCCGAGGACGGAGACGCTCGTCGACTCGGCGTTCCAGCCGTAGGTGTGGGCGCCCTGGACGGGCTGGTCCACACCGCCCTGACGGCCCTCGAAGAGGGTGCCGCACTTGTCGACGAGGAAGTTGTAGCCGAGGTCGCGCCAGCCGTTGGTCTTCACGTGGTAGACGTGCAGACCGCGGACGATGGCCGCGGACTCGGAGCACTCGTAGGGCGCGGTGGCCGCGGTGTGGTGGACGAAGACGGCCTTGATCTTCCCGCCGGGCAGGTAGATCGGGCCCTCGTCGTTCAGGGACTCGTCGGCGCCCCACTGCACGCGGGAGACCACGTCCGGCCGCGGGGCGGTCGATTCCGGTCCCGGCGTCGTCGGCGCGGGGTCCACGGCGGGGAGGGAGAAGGCGGCCGGGCCGAGGCCCAGGTCGTTCTTCTTCTTGGCCTTCGCGGCGCCGGCGCCCGGGTCCACCAGGTTCAGCTCCATGCCGGCGGGCAGCGTGCCGCCCCCGGTCACCCGTACCTCGGCGCCGTCGGACGGGCCGACCCAGACGGGCTCGGTGGCACCGCGCAGGCCCGGGCGCTTGCCGTCGAGGCCGGACTCGGCCTGCTCCAGCACGACCCACTTCGACCACTTGCCGCTGTCGGCGTCACGGGTGCGGGCCTCGATCTTGCCCTTCACCTCGGCCTCGGGGTCGGTCCAGGAGACGCCGAGGAGCCCGAACGGCTCGGTGTCCTGCTGGGAGAGGACGGCCTCGCCCTGCCCCTTGGGCTTGAGGGCGAGCTTGTGCACCTCCCCCTCGACCGGTCCCTTCTCGCGGGCGCGGGCGCTGTAGGGCGACACCTCGCCCTCGTCGGAACCGCCCGTGCCGTTTGCGACGCCCTGTATGCCCAGGACCGCCACGACGCCGAGCGCGGCGGCCAGAGCCGTCCCGCGCGCACGACCTAGTTTCAAGTTGTCCCCAACCCCTATAGAGAACCCGCCAGGTGAGAGCACTGGCCGACGGGATCCTACTGGCCGGGATGACGGCCGATCAGGGCGGGACGGGGGGTGTGGGCGTGATGCGCGTCGCAGTCGGATCGCACGCGAGTGCTATTCCACCGACTTGTCCGTGAATGGCGCCTTGCGGCCGCAGATGGCGGGCCAGTCCTTGGCCACGATGTTGGCGCACCAGATCTCGCCGTCGTCCTTGAACTGCTTCCACAGCTTGACGTCGAGGTCCTCGCAGTCCTTGTTCGGTGCGAAGCGCGGGCACTTGCCGTTGGGCAGCTTGATGTTGTGCGCACGCCAGGCGTCGAGGCCCATGAGGTCGGTGTCCTCGTGCGTCGGCATGTAGCGGTTGACCGACCAGGAGGCGCCCATCGTGGCGAACAGCGCGACCGCACACACCATGCCGGCCGACAGCTGACGGATCGTCCGGCGCGGGATGACCCGCGCCGACGGGGCGGCGGAGGCCGGGCGCAGGGTCCGCTCGGTCCAGCCGGAGCCCCGCTGGACCGCCGCCATCACGCCGAGGACGGCCAGGATCATCAGCGAGTACATGATGATCCAGGTGGTCCGCGGGAAGAGCTGGACCGCCTTGTCGTGCTCCATGTGCGAGGCGAACCAGAAGCGGGCGAGCCAGGCGCCCGCGAGGACCGCCGCAGCGGTACGGACCATGACGTTCCGCAGGCCCAGGCCGACTCCGAGGCCCACGCCGAGGATCAGCAGCAGCGCGAACCCGGTCTGGCCCGCCATCTCGCCGGAGACCGGCCACTGGTTGTACTTGATGTAGCCGGTCCGGTCGGAGATCCAGCCCAGGACGTAGCCGGGGTCGGCGTACACCCCGAGGTAGGCGTACCGGTCCGGGGTCTGCGATCCCAGCCGCACCATCTGGTAGAGCAGCGGGGCGCCGATGATCCCGGCGGTGACCAGCACGGACCCGACGAACAGCGCCGCCCGCTTCACCGCGGGAGCGCCGGCCCGCCACGGGAAGAGGAAGAGGAAGAGCACGGCGGCACCGGGCGCGGCCCAGACGAACCAGCCCGAGTACCAGAGGAAGAGCAGGCCGAAGACCGCGCCGAGGCGCGCGCCCCGCAGCACCAGGGACTTCGGGGTGCGGCCGGCCGACCGGCGCAGCTCGCGGAAGCAGTACCCGAGGAGCGGCAGCAGAACGATCATCACGACGTGGCTGTACGGGCGGACCGGGTCGAGGAAGAGCACGGCCGCGGGGACGGCGATCAGCAGCGCCCAGAAGGGGCGGAGCAGCAGACGCCACGACAGGTACGCCATCGGCCCGACCAGGGCGCTGCAGATGATCTGGAGGTCGTGCAGGGCGAAGCCCGCGGTGCCGAGGCCGTCGTAGCGGACCTTGGCCCACAGGGCGATCAGCGCCGGGAACGCGGGCGGGTAGATGCCCGACACGCCCTCGCCCGACAGGAACGAGTTGGCCATCTCCACCAAGACGCTCGGGTCGCCCTCCTGGCCGCCGAGCGGGTGCGGGGTGCCGCGCAGCGCGACGACGATACCGCCGGCCACCACGCCGGTGGCCAGCCCGGCCAGGGCGCCGCAGACCAGCCGCTTGACGATCCGGTGGCGCCGGTCCGAGCCCCGGTAGGCCGTGTACAGCAGCAGTCCGAGCAGCGGGAGTCCGAGGACGGCCACGTACAGCTGGAGCCTGGAGAGTCCGCTGACCTGGCCGATGCGGTTCATCGGGTTGACGCCGATGTGCCGGCTGAGCAGCGTGTAGCCGAGGGCGGCCATCACGCTGACGACCACCTCGGCCAGGATCAGCACCCACCGGCGGGAGAGCCACCCCTCGCCCCGTGAGGGGGACGGGTGGTTCGCGCCCTCCGCCGGTTCGCCAGGACGCCGGTCCGGGGCGCCGGCCTCGCCGACCGCCTCGGTGGCCAGGTGTGTCATCTCGGTCCGTTTCGTGGGGGGAGTCTGATCAGTTCTGGCCGGAGGTGAAGGCGTGCTTCGCCAGCGTGCGGGCGCCCGCCGTGTTGCCGCTGCGCAGGGCTCCGGGCAGCATCGTCAGCGCGTGCAGCCGGGAGGCGCTGTGGAAGCGCGCCGCGCGGGCCGCCTTCGGCCAGCCGCGGGCGTCCATGCGGGCGGCCACGGCGGAGAAGTAGCGCTCGGCCTCGGCGAAGCGGGTGCCGGAGAAGGCCTGTACCGACGACTCGCTGACGGCGTGCCGGCGGTACTGGAAGACGGTCGTGGAGTTGTCGATGACCATCTGCTCCCCGCCTTCGAGCAGGTCGACGACGAGCGCGAGGTCCTGGATCACCGAGTAGTCGTCGCGGAAGTTCACCTTGCGCAGCACCTCGCCGCGCCAGGCGATCGACGGGAAGTAGAGCCAGTTGCCGCGCAGCACGCTGGCGGCCAGCTCCTCGCCGCCCATCAGGCGACGGCCCTTCACCTGCGGGGCGTACAGCCGCTTCTTGGTGTTGTCGGCCAGGCCCTGGGTCACCTCGCCGGTGCCGTCGATGACCTCGACGCCGGGCTGGACCATGCCGATGCCCGGCCGCTCCTCGATGATCGAGCGGACGGTCTCCAGGTAGTGCGGGTGCAGCACGTCGTCGCAGCCCATGATGACCACGTAGTCGGCCTCGGACAGCCGCACGCACTTCTGGAAGTTCTTGGTGATGCCGAGGTTCTGCTCGTTGCGCTGGTAGTGCACGCGGTCGTCGCCGAGCGCGGCGAACCAGCCCGGTACGTCGGGCTCCTTGCCGTCGTCGATCACGACGAGGCGGAAGTCCCGGTCCGTCTGCGCCAGGACGCTGCGGACGGCGTCCTGCATCAGCTGCACGTCCCCGTAGTAGGGGAGCATGAAGTCGAAGGTCACCATGGAGCGTCAGGCCTTCACGGAGTCGGAGCCGGCGTCCGCCTTGACGTGGGCGTCGCTGCCGCCGGCGACGGGCTCGGCACCCAGACGCTCGTCGTTGTGCCGCATGCCCTCGTTGATGGCCACCGTCCGGGCGAGGTCGGTGATCTTCTTCTCCAGCGAGCGGAACCGCAGGAAGGTGTTGAGCGTGAGGAAGCCCATCGCGAGGACCATCACGTACAGCACCAGGTCGGTGCCGCGGCCGACGCCGAGCTGGTGGGCCAGCCACGTCACGTCCGTCGGGCGGAGCACCGCGTACACGTTGACGACGACGAACAGGGAGAACGCGATGCGCTTCCAGGCCCGGTTCTTCGCCTGGCTCCACGTTCGGATGAACACCAGGGCCATCGACACGGAGCCGACGATCAGGACGAGCTGGATCCAGAAGTACTTCATCGACGCCCACGCTCCCGCAGCGAAATGTCAAAGATGATGTTCACGCCGTTGATGAGGGACTGGCCCTTGGAGCGCGAGTATTCGGTGTAGAGGATGTCCACCGGCACCTCGGTGACCCGCAGGTCGGAGCCCGCCAGGAAACCGACGAGCTCGGACGCGTGCGCCATGCCGTTCATCGTGATGTTCAGCTGCTCGGCGGCCTTGCGGCTCAGGACGCGCAGACCGTTGTGCGCATCGGTGAGCTTGAGCTTGCGGGCGGTGGGGCTGACGGCGGCGGCCGTGCGCAGGACGACCTGCTTGATCCACGGCACCTGGCCGTTCTGCTCGATGAAGCGGGAGCCGAGGACCACGTCGGCCTCGTCCCGCCGCAGCACGCCGACCATCGTCTCGACGTCCTTGGTCTGGTGCTGGCCGTCGGCGTCGAAGGTCGCGAAATAGCGGGAACCCGGCTGGGAGAGCGCGTACTTCAGACCGGTCTGGAGGGCGGCGCCCTGCCCGAGGTTCACCGGGTGGCGGACCAGGTGGGCGCCAGTGGTCGCTATGTGCTCGGCCGAGTCGTCGGTGCTGCCGTCGTCGACGACGACGATGTTGGGGAACGTCTTGCGGGCCCCCTCGACCACATCGGCGATCACCTGGCCCTCGTTATAGGCCGGTATGACCAGCCAGACATCGTCGTATTGGGACACGGTAGCTCCAGCGGAATGTGGCACGTACGAGTGCACGGTGATCGGTGTGACGTCTTGGGCCGGCATGGTCATTTCCCGACCGCTCCCACGCCCGGGGCGCCGGCGTCGGTCATCTGCCGGGGTGCTTCACCGGCGGCGGCCGCGGCTCCGGGGAAGCTCAGCCTGAGGGCTGCCAGCATAGCGAGGACGGTGGCGGTCGAGCCCAGGGCGTAGGCGACGATCACGCGCACGGCCACCTCGCCCGGGATCAGGGTGATGCCCACCAGGACCGCGGTGCCGAGGGCCCAGCAGAGCAACTGCAGGTTGTGCCGCTTGAATACCATGAGCGCCTGTCCCAGGACCATCGCGAACATGTATGCCACGGTGCCTGCGGACAGCAGGAAGAAGTCGAAGTGCCCCAGTACCGGATCCTCGATGCCGAAGAGCACCTCGATGAGCCACGGGCCGAGGGCCGTGGCGGGCACGCCGCCGAGCAGGCCCAGCGCTCCGACGACCAGGGCGATCCGCCGCAGCATCGCCCAGAAGGCCGCGCGGTCGCCGGCGGTGAAGGCGGCGGTCAGACCGCTGAGCAGCGAGGCCTGGAGCGAGCCGAAGACGAAGAGCGGTACGCGTGCGAGGACTGTCGCGCTCATCAGCGCCGCGATCAGCGCGCTGTCGGACGGCGCCAGGAGCTTGGTGCTCATCACGCCGGCGTTCACGACCAGTTGGGACAGCAGGGTCGCGCAGACCAGCAGGCCGAGGCCGCCCGACAGCTCCCGCCAGGCGATCTGCTCGCCGGGACCGACCGCGCGCAGCAGTGCGGGCAGCGTCACCAGCGTCGCGACGACGGGCGCGACGGCCAGGATGAGGCTGAAGGCCAGCGCCGAGTGCAGTCCGAAGAGGGCGCACCCGAAGGCGAGCGCGATCCGCAGCCCGCCGTCGACGGCGAGCTGGGTGCCGTACGCCCCGAAGCGGCCGAGGCCCGCCAGCACACCTCGGGTGAGGTAGCAGACGGCCATGCCGGTGAAGGCGCCGCCGAGCGCGGCCACCAGGGCACGGTCCCCGTGGAACAGCAGGTCGGCGATGGGGCCGGCGGCGAGGACGAGGACCAGCAGGGTCGCGCCGAGGATCCCGCCGGTGAGCAGGGTGGCGCGGCGCAGCACCGGAGCGGCGCCGTGGCCCAGGACCGCCCGGGCGGAGACGATCCGGGTGAGCTCCTGCTCCAGGGGGAAGAAGATGCCGATGCCGAGGGACATCACGATCGTCCACAGCACCGAGACGTTGGCATATCCCGCATCGGACAGGCTGTGCCCGGCCACGCCCAGGTGGACGTAGGAGGCGGCGCCGAGCACGACGGTGCCGCCGGCCACCGCGACGGTGCCCGGCGGCAGCGCCGCGGTCAGCTTGTTCAGCAGGGTCTTCATCCCGTGCGGCCGTCCCGGGCCGCCTTCGCGAGTGCGGCGAAGCCGGGGGTGGCCAGCGCCTGGGCCAGCTGTTCGCGCCAGTCGGGCAGCGGGTCCAGTCCGGCCTCTTCCTTCCACGCGTCGTGCGCGAGCACGCTGAAGGCGGGGCGGACGGCGGGGCGGACGAACGCCTCCGAGGTGGTCGGCCGGATCCGCTCGGGGTCCAGACCGCTCAGCCGGTAGGTCTCGCGGGCCAGTCCCATCCAGGTGGTCCGGCCGCTCGCGGTGCCGTGGTAGATCCCGCCCATGGCCCAGCCCTTGAGGGCGGCCCGGCCGAGGTCGACCAGGTGGCGGGCCAGCGCGTAGGACCACGTGGGCTGTCCGTGCTGGTCGTCGACCACGTCGAGGGTGTCGCGCTGGGCGGCCAGCTTCAGCATGGTGGCGACGAAGTTCGGCCCGTGCTCGCCGTACAGCCAGGCGGTCCGTACGACGTAGCCGTCCTGCGGCAGCAGTTCGGTGACGGCCTGCTCGCCGACCAGCTTGGAACGCCCGTAGGCGTTGACCGGGCCGGTCTCGGCGTCCTCGCGGTACGGCTCCGAGGCGTCGCCGGGCAGCACGTAGTCGGTGGAGACGTGGATCAGGCGCACGTGGGCGGCGGCGCACGCCTCGGCGAGGACGCGCACGGCGGTGCCGTTGACGGCGGTCGCGGCCTCCTCGGCGGTCTCGGCCCCGTCGACGTCCGTCCAGGCGGCGCAGTTCACGACCACGGTGGCACCCTCGACCGCGGCCCGGACGGCTGCCGGGTCGGTGATGTCGAGGTCGGCGCGGCGCAGGCCCACGGCCTCGATCCCGGCGCGCTTCAGGACGGTCAGGACGTCCTGGCCGAGCATCCCGCCGGCGCCGGTGACGAGCCAGCGCCCGTCCGACGAGTTGGTGCTCACTTCTGCAGGGCCGCCTTCGCCTTCAGCGGCTCCCACCAGGCGCGGTTCTCGCGGTACCAGTCGATGGTGGCCTTGATGCCGGCCTCGAAGGTGACCTGCGGCACGTAGCCCAGCTCGGCGCCGATCTTGCTGATGTCGATGGAGTAGCGCAGGTCGTGGCCCTTGCGGTCCTCGACGTGCTCGACCATGTCCCAGCCCAGACCCGCGGCCTCCAGCAGGACGCCGGTGAGCTCCTTGTTGGTCAGCTCGGTGCCGCCGCCGATGTTGTAGACCTCGCCGGCGCGGCCCTTGCGCATGGCCAGGTCGATGCCGCGGCAGTGGTCGGAGACGTGCAGCCAGTCGCGGACGTTGCCGCCGTTGCCGTACAGCGGGACCTTCTTGCCGTCCATCAGGTTCGAGACGAACAGCGGGATGACCTTCTCCGGGAACTGGTAGTGCCCGTAGTTGTTGGAGCAGCGGGTGACCACCACGTCCATGCCGTGCGTGCGCGCGTAGGCCAGCGCCAGCAGGTCGGAGGACGCCTTGGAGGCGGAGTACGGGGAGTTGGGCACCAGCGGCCACTCCTCGGTCCAGGAGCCCTCGCTGATCGAGCCGTAGACCTCGTCCGTGGAGATGTGGACGAAGCGGCCGACGCCGTGCTTGCGGGCGGCGTCCAGCAGGACCTGGGTGCCGACGACGTTCGTCATGACGAAGGGGCCCGCGCCGGCGATGGACCGGTCCACGTGCGACTCGGCGGCGAAGTGCACGACCACGTCGTGGCCGGCCATCACCTGGTCGACGGCCTCGGCGTCGCAGATGTCGCCCTGGACGAAGCGGTATCCGGAGTGGTCGGCGACCGGGGCGAGGTTGGCCTCGACGCCCGAGTAGGTCAGCTTGTCGAAGACGGTGATCTGCGCCGTGGCGTCTGCACCGAGCTGCTGGCGGACGAATTCTGAACCGATGAAGCCGGCGCCGCCGGTCACGAGGATGCGCATAATACGAAGAGTCTAGCCGCCTGCCGAACGTCACACGCCGGACGGTCGGACCGCCCCGGCCCTCTCGCATAGGGTTCACCCATGCGTGGAATCCTTTTGGCCGGTGGCACCGGATCGCGACTCTGGCCGCTGACTCGGGCCGTCTCGAAGCAGCTGCTGCCCGTCTTCGACAAGCCGATGATCTACTACCCGCTCTCCACCCTGGTGATGGCGGGCATCAGCGAGATCCTGATCATCACCACCCCTGAAGACCGTGACCAGTTCGAGCGCCTGCTCGGCGACGGTTCGCAGTTCGGACTGCGGCTGGAGTACGCCGTCCAGGAGCGCCCGGAGGGCATCGCCCAGGCATTCGTGCTCGGCGCCGACTTCATCGGCGACGAGTCCGTCGCGCTGATCCTCGGCGACAACATCTTCCACGGCAGTGGCCTCGGAACCCGCCTCGCCCAGCACGCCGACGCCAAGGGCGGCCGCGTGTTCGCGTACCCGGTGGCGGACCCGACCGCCTACGGCGTGGTGGAGTTCGACGAGAAGGGCCAGGCCATCTCCATCGAGGAGAAGCCGGTCAAGCCCAAGTCCCGCTACGCGGTGCCGGGTCTGTACTTCTACGACAACCAGGTCGTGGAGATAGCCAAGGGCCTCAAGCCCAGCGCCCGCGGCGAGCTGGAGATCACCGCCGTCAACGACGCGTACCTCCAGGCCGGCGAGCTCAACGTCACGATCCTGGACCGCGGTACCGCCTGGCTCGACACCGGCACCTTCGTCTCGATGGTCCAGGCCTCCGAGTTCGTCCGCGTGATCGAGGAGCGTCAGGGCTTCAAGATCGGCTGCATCGAGGAGGCGGCCTGGCGGGCCGGCCTCATCGACTCGGCCCAGCTGCGCGCGCTCGCCGAGCCGCTGACCAAGAGCGGTTACGGCACCTACCTCCTGGCCCTGCTCGACGAGGAGGAGGCCAAGTGAAGTTCCGCGAGCTCTCCATCGCCGGCGCCTTCGAGGTGACCCCGCAGCTGCACGGCGACCCGCGCGGCCTGTTCACCGAGTGGTACCGCTTCGACCGCCTGGCGGAGGTCGTCGGCCACCCGCTGAACCTGGCACAGGCGAACCTCTCCGTCTCCGCCGCCGGCGTGGTCCGCGGCATCCACTTCGCCGACGTGCCGCGCGGCCAGGCCAAGTACGTGACCTGCGTGCGCGGCGCCGTGCTCGACGTCATCGTGGACCTCCGGGTGGGCTCCCCCACCTTCGGCAAGTGGGAGGGCGTCCGCCTCGACGACGTCGACCGCCGCGCCGTCTACATCCCCGAGGGCCTCGGCCACGGCTTCTGCGCCCTGAGCGACGACGCGACCCTGTCGTACCTCTGCTCGGAGACGTACAACCCGACCGGCGAACACTCGGTGCACCCGCTCGACCCGGACCTGGGCATCGAGTGGCCGGCCGACGTCCCGCAGCTGTCCGCGCGCGACGAGGCCGCCCCTTCGCTGGCCGAGGCCATCGCGACCGGACTGCTGCCCGACCACGCCGCCTGCATCGAGTTCACCGAGTCCCTGCGCGTGAACTGACGCACCGCCCCCGCACGCAAGAAGGGCCGCACCCCGCGACGGGGGTGCGGCCCTTCTTGCGTGTACGCCGTGGCGGGCGGACCGGCAACGCCGAAGGGCCCCGCCCCACCGCCGAAGCGATGGGCCGGGGCCCTCCAGTGCAACTTGGTGCCCGGTCAACGGGCTACCAGGTCAGAACACGAATTACTTCGTGATCTTGGTGACCTGGCCGGCGCCCACGGTACGACCACCCTCACGGATGGCGAACTTCAGGCCCTCCTCCATGGCGACCGGCTGGATCAGCGCGACCGACATCTCGGTGTTGTCGCCCGGCATGACCATCTCCGTGCCGGCCGGCAGGGTGACGACACCCGTGACGTCCGTGGTACGGAAGTAGAACTGCGGACGGTAGTTGTTGAAGAACGGGGTGTGACGGCCACCCTCGTCCTTCGACAGGATGTAGGCCTGGGCCTCGAACTCGGTGTGCGGGGTGACCGAACCGGGCTTGATGATGACCTGGCCGCGCTCGACGTCCTCGCGCTTGATGCCACGGAGGAGCAGACCGACGTTCTCGCCGGCCTGGCCCTCGTCGAGCAGCTTGCGGAACATCTCGATACCGGTGACCGTGGTGGTGGTCTTCTCTTCCTTGATACCGATGATGTCGACGGTCTCGTTGACCTTCAGGACACCACGCTCGATACGGCCGGTGACGACCGTACCGCGACCGGTGATCGTGAAGACGTCCTCGACGGGCATGAGGAACGGCTTCTCGGTGTCACGCGGCGGGGTCGGGATGGCCTCGTCGACGGCGGACATGAGGCCGAGAAGCTTCTCGCCCCACTCCTTGTCGCCCTCGAGCGCCTTCAGCGCGGAGACGCGGACGACCGGCAGGTCGTCGCCCGGGAACTCGTACTCGGAGAGCAGCTCACGGACCTCGAGCTCGACGAGCTCCAGGATCTCCTCGTCGTCCACCATGTCGGCCTTGTTCAGGGCGACGACGATGTAGGGGACGCCGACCTGGCGGGCCAGGAGCACGTGCTCCTTGGTCTGCGGCATCGGGCCGTCGGTGGCGGCGACCACGAGGATCGCGCCGTCCATCTGCGCGGCACCGGTGATCATGTTCTTGATGTAGTCCGCGTGACCCGGGCAGTCGACGTGGGCGTAGTGACGCGCCTCGGTCTGGTACTCGACGTGCGCGATGGAGATGGTGATACCGCGCTGGCGCTCCTCAGGAGCCTTGTCGATCTGGTCGAAGGCCGAGGCCTCGTTCAGGTCCGGGTACGCGTCGTGCAGCACCTTGGTAATGGCGGCCGTGAGGGTCGTCTTACCGTGGTCAATGTGACCGATGGTGCCGATGTTGACGTGCGGCTTAGTCCGCTCGAACTTCGCCTTCGCCACGGGGGTCCTCCTGGAGAGTGGTTCTGTACGCCTTACAGATCGGCGCCAGGTGATCTTTGCTGGAAAGCCGGCCGGTCCCCGGGGCAACGGGAGTGGCTCCTGTTGCCCCAGAGGCTGCCGGTGACAAGCCTAAAGCGTGTACTCCGAAGAGTTACTCGCCCTTGGCCTTCGCGATGATCTCCTCGGCGACGTTCCGGGGAACCTCGGCGTAGGAGTCGAACTGCATCGAGTAGCTGGCGCGACCCGAGGTCTTGCTGCGGAGGTCGCCGACGTAGCCGAACATCTCCGACAGGGGCACGAGGCCCTTGACGATCTTGGCTCCGTGACGGTCCTCCATGGCCTGAATCTGGCCACGGCGGGAGTTGATGTCACCGATGACATCGCCCATGGACTCCTCGGGCGTGGTGACCTCAACGGCCATCATCGGCTCGAGCAGAACGGGCGAAGCCTTGCGCGCGGCCTCCTTGAAGGCCTGCGAACCGGCGATCTTGAAGGCGAGCTCGGAGGAGTCGACCTCGTGGTAGCCACCGTCGAGAAGCGTGACGCGAACGCCCGTCATCTCGTAGCCGGCCAGGATGCCGAACTGCATGGCCTCCTGCGCACCCGCGTCCACCGAAGGGATGTACTCCTTCGGCACACGACCGCCGGTGACCTTGTTCACGAACTCGTACGCCGGGCCGTCGGCCTCGGTGATGGGCTCGATCGCGATCTGCACCTTGGCGAACTGACCGGTACCACCGGTCTGCTTCTTGTGGGTGTAGTCGTGACGCTCGACGGCCTTGCGGATCGTCTCACGGTACGCGACCTGCGGCTTGCCGACGTTGGCCTCGACCTTGAACTCGCGCTTCATACGGTCGACCAGCACCTCGAGGTGCAGCTCGCCCATACCGCCGAGGATGGTCTGACCCGTCTCCTCGTCCGAGTGAACGTGGAAGGAGGGGTCCTCCTCCGCGAGACGCTGGATGGCGACACCCAGCTTCTCCTGGTCACCCTTGGACTTGGGCTCGATGGCGACCTGGATGACCGGAGCCGGGAAGTCCATGGACTCCAGGATCACGGGCTGCTTGTCGTCGCACAGCGTCTCACCGGTGGTGGTCTGCTTCAGGCCCATCACGGCGACGATGTCGCCGGCGCCCACCGAGTCGATCTCCTCACGCTTGTTCGCGTGCATGCGGTAGATCTTGCCGATGCGCTCCTTCTTGCCCTTGACGGAGTTCAGCACCGCAGTGCCGGCCTCCAGGCGGCCCGAGTAAACCCGGACGAAGGTGAGCTTGCCGAGGTGCGGGTCGCTCATGATCTTGAAGGCGAGCGCGGCGAGGGGCTCCTCGTCGGACGGCTTGCGCTTCACGACCTTCTCGGCGTCGCGGACGTCGTGGCCCTCGATGGCCTCGATGTCCAGCGGCGACGGCAGGTAGCGGACGACGGCGTCGAGCAGGGGCTGGACACCCTTGTTCTTGAACGCCGTGCCACAGAACACCGCGGTGATCGTGGGCTCGCCCTTGCCCTTGCCGGAGCCGAGGATGATCCGACGGACGGCGGCGTGCAGCTGCTCCTCGGTCGGCTCGTCGCCGTTGAGGAAGAGCTCCATGATCTCGTCGTCGTTCTCGGCGACGGTCTCGACCAGCTTGCCGCGCCACTCTTCAGCGGTCTCGGTGTGGCTGGCCGGGATGTCGACGATGTCGTACATCTCGCCCTTGGTCGCCTCGGCGGACCAGACGAGCGCCTTCATGCGGACGAGGTCGACGACACCCTGGAAGTCGGCCTCGGCACCGATCGGGAGCTGCATGACGATCGGAACCGCACCGAGGCGGTCCTTGATCATGTCGACGCAGCGGTGGAACTCGGCGCCGGTGCGGTCGAGCTTGTTGACGAAGCAGATGCGCGGGACGCCGTAGCGGTCCGCCTGACGCCAAACGGTCTCGGACTGCGGCTCCACGCCGGCCACACCGTCGAAGACGGTGACGGCGCCGTCGAGGACGCGGAGCGAACGCTCCACCTCGACGGTGAAGTCGACGTGACCCGGGGTGTCGATGATGTTGATCGTGTGGTCAACATCTTCGAGCGGCCAGTGGCAGGTGGTGGCGGCAGACGTGATGGTGATACCACGCTCCTGCTCCTGCTCCATCCAGTCCATCGTGGCGGCGCCGTCGTGGACCTCACCGATCTTGTACGACACACCGGTGTAGAACAGGATGCGCTCGGTGGTGGTCGTCTTGCCCGCGTCGATGTGGGCCATGATCCCGATGTTGCGGACCTTGGCCAGGTCAAGCGAAGTGGTAGCCATAAGGCTTCGGTCTTCTCTCGGTCTCGATGTGGGGTGGGACTACCAGCGGTAGTGCGCGAAGGCCTTGTTGGACTCGGCCATCTTGTGCGTGTCCTCGCGCTTCTTGACGGCAGCGCCAAGACCGTTGGAGGCGTCGAGCAGCTCGTTCATGAGGCGCTCGGTCATGGTCTTCTCACGACGGGCGCGGGAGTAGCCAACGAGCCAGCGGAGGGCCAGGGTCGACTGGCGACCCGGCTTGACCTCGACGGGGACCTGGTAGGTCGCGCCACCGACACGGCGGGACTTGACCTCGAGGGACGGCTTGACGTTCTCCAGCGCGCGCTTCAGCGTGATGACCGGGTCGTTGCCGGTCTTCTCGCGGAGGCCTTCCATGGCGCCGTAGACGATGCGCTCGGCGGTGGAGCGCTTGCCGTTCAGGAGGATCTTGTTGATGAGCGAGGTCACCAGAGGAGATGCGTAGACCGGGTCGATGATGACCGGGCGCTTCGGGGCGGGGCCCTTACGAGGCATTCTTACTTCTCCTTCTTGGCGCCGTAGCGGCTGCGGGCCTGCTTGCGGTTCTTGACAGCCTGGGTGTCAAGCGCACCGCGGATGATCTTGTAACGAACACCCGGCAGGTCCTTCACACGGCCACCACGCACGAGCACGATCGAGTGCTCCTGCAGGTTGTGTCCCTCACCCGGAATGTAAGCGGTGACCTCGATGCCGGAGGTCAGACGCACACGCGCGACCTTACGGAGCGCCGAGTTCGGCTTCTTCGGGGTGGTCGTGAACACACGCGTGCAGACGCCGCGACGCTGGGGCGAGGCCTCGAGCGCGGGAGTCTTTGTCTTCTCGACCTTGTCCTGCCGGCCCTTACGGACCAGCTGCTGGATCGTAGGCACTACTTCTCCGGTTTCTGTGTGCCGTGTAGTGAAGCTAACCTGGAACTTTGCCGACCCACGCGGTCGGGTGTGTCGGATCCTGCCCACTTCCACCGAGGCGGAGAGAGGCGCGGATCGCGGTGTGGTCTTCTCGGCTCACCGCGGGTCTGAAGCGCGCGCGGGAGCCCAGGGCACACCCCAGGCACAAGGTCAGAGCGTACCTACCTCATTGAGGTAGGTCAAAACAAATGCCCAGCACGAGAACCCGCCGCGCGCAAGCGGGACGGGGGCCGTTCGGCCCGGCGGCCCGCCCCGGCGCCCTAAACTGACAGCTTGCCCGGGCGCTGGGCGCCCGCGAGTCGATCAGCAGGGAGCAGCACATTGGGGACCGTGGCACCCGAGCCGACCACAGTCGATGCCCGGCCCCCCGCACCGGAGCGCCCGTCGGTGGTCCGCCGGTCCGTCCGCCGCTCCACCCGCCTGCGCGGCCCCCTGCTGGCCTTCCTCCTGACCGCGGCCGCCTTCTGCGCGGCCTGGGTGGCGCGCGGCACGTTCCCCTTCGGCAACACCGGACGCGCCCTCAACGACCAGGCGAACCAGTACGTCCCCTTCCACCGGGCGCTCTGGGACCTGGTGCACGGGCAGGCCGCCGGCGACCTGTTCTTCACCTGGCGCGGCGGCTTCGGACAGCAGTTCCTGTCCGACTACTACACCTACCTCGGCAACCCGTTCTCCTGGCTGGCCGTCCTCGGCCCGCGCGCCCACGTCGACCTCGCCGTCTTCGCGGTCACCCCGGTCACGATGGGCACCGCCGCCGCCGTGATGACGGTGTACCTCGGCAAACTGCACGCCGGCCCGTGGTGGCAGCGGGGCGTGCTCGGGGCGACCTACGGCCTGTGCGGCTGGGCGCTCAGCGACGCCTCGTACATCCCGATGTGGCTCTGGGGCCTGGTCGCCCTCCCGATGCTCGGCATCGCCGTCGAGTGGTGCCTGGAGGGCCGCCGCTGGCCGGGAGCGGCCCTGCTGGTCGCGCTCGCCTGGTTCGGGAACTTCTACACGGCGATGATGGCCACGATGGCCGCCTGCGTCCTGCTGGCGATCCGTCTGGCCACCCGCGACACGACGGCCCGCGAGCGGCTGCTGGCCCTGTGGCGGGCCGCGACGGCCGCCGGGACCGGCATCCTGCTCACGCTCCCGCTGCTGCTGCCGTCGTTCCTGTCGAGCGGCGCCGCGCAGCCCACCAAGGCCGCCGCCTTCGACCCCGTACGGATCGAGGTCTTCTTCGCGGGCATGCTGCCGGCCACCCACCTGTGGGGCGGCCGCCCCCGGCTGTACGTGGCCTCGCTCGGCCTGATCCTGGCCGGCTCCTTCCTGCTCAACACCGCCGTCGCGCGCCGCACCCGTCTGGTGTGGGCGGCCGCCACCGCGCTGGTCCTGGCCTCCTTCCAGTTCCCGCCCACGCAGTACGTGTGGCACGGGCTGGCGGTGCCGAACGGCAACCCGTACCGCGAGACCTTCGTCTTCAGCGGGATGGTGGTGGTGCTGGCCTGGCTGGCGCTGGCCAACCGGCCGCGCCCGCGGCACCTGGCCCTGATGGCCGCCCTGCTGGTCGCGGCCGCCTTCGTACTGCGCCACACCGACGACTTCGGCGGCTGGACCTGGCCGGCGGTGCTCGGCGGCGGGGGCGTCTCGCTGCTGGCGCTCGTCCTGCTGCGGCTCGGCGAGAAGCGCCGTTTCCTGGTCCCGGTCGCCGCCGTGCTGATGATCGGCGTCGTCCTCGCGGAGTCCGCCGTGGCCGCGGCCGGCGCCGACGCCCGCCGGGCCCGCGAGCGCTGGGCCAAGCCGATCCCCACCTCGAACCAGTCGATCGCCCGGCACTTCGACGCCGTCCGCGGGGTCGAGGACTGGCCGGCGTACCGGACCGACTCGGGCGCGCCGCAGACCGCGTACAACGACGCGCTGGCGCTCCGCGCGGAGGGGCCGCAGTACTACAGCAGCTACCTCCCGGAGGCCACGTACCGGGCGCTGGAGCCCCTCGGGTACGGCTTCAAGAACGACGGCCGGACCTTCTTCGGCGCCGACAACCCGGTGCTCGACGCGATCTTCTCGATCGGTGCGCGGGTCCGCCCGGGGACCGACCCGGGCAGCTGGACGGCCGAGCGGTTCCCGGCGCCCCCGCTGGTCACCGTCCGCACCGGCCCGTACGCCTCCCCGAACCCGGCGGACAGCGTTTACGCCCGCCAGGAGACCGTCCTGGGCGCCACCGTGTACGAGGTCCCGCAGGTCACCCGCGGCGGCGGCCCCGAGGTCCAGACGTACGCGGCCCAGTGCCGGCCCGGCTCCGAGGCCTACTGGTACTCCCCCGCCCTGTACGGCTCCCTCCACTCCGGCGCCACCGACAAGCCGCTGGAGGACGAGATGACCGGGGTGACCCCGATCGGCCCCGTCCCGGCCTCCGGCAAGGTCGAGGTCACCGTGCGGACCCGTACGCAGGGCGCCGACGCGGGCGCCCACCCGCTGGGCTGCCTGGACCGCGCGGCCCTCGCCGCGTCCGTCGACCGGCTGAAGGCCACCGGCGCCACCGCGGTCGAGGTCGGCGGCCACTCCCTCCGGGCCGTCCTCCCCGCGGACACGCGGGGCACGGCGGTCGTCGCCACCACCGCGGTCCCCGGCTGGAGCTGCTCGGCCCCCGTCAAGCCCTTCCACGGCCTCCTGGCCGTGGACCTCCCCCCGGGCACGACCGAGATCTCCTGCACCTTCACCCCGAAGGGCTTCACGGCCGGCCTGGCCGGCGCCGCCCTGGCCCTCCTGGCCCTGGCCGCGGTCCCCATGGCCACCCGGCTGCGCCGCCGCCGCTGACCCGCGGTCGGCTCCCCCCGCGGGAAACGAAAAGGCCCCCCGCCGCTCCTCTCGGAGCGGCGGGGGGCTTCTTCTTACGAGCTCTTAGCCGTTGTAGGGGCCGTAGTCGTAGTCCTCCAGCGGGACAGCCTGGCCGGAGCCGGTGCCGAAGGGCGAGTAGTCGATGTCGTCGTAGCCGACGGCCGAGTACATCGCGGCCTTCGCCTCCTCGGTGGGCTCCACCCGGATGTTGCGGTAGCGGGCGAGGCCCGTACCGGCCGGGATGAGCTTACCGATGATGACGTTCTCCTTGAGGCCGATCAGGGAGTCGGACTTGGCGTTGATCGCCGCGTCCGTCAGGACCCTGGTCGTCTCCTGGAAGGACGCCGCCGACAGCCACGACTCGGTCGCGAGCGAGGCCTTGGTGATACCCATCAGCTGCGGACGGCCGGAGGCGGGGTGACCGCCCTCGGTGACCACACGACGGTTCTCGGTCTCGAACTTCGACCGCTCGACCAGCTCGCCCGGCAGGAGCTCCGCGTCGCCGGACTCGATGATCGTCACGCGGCGCAGCATCTGCCGGATGATGATCTCGATGTGCTTGTCGTGGATCGACACGCCCTGCGAGTTGTAGACCTTCTGGACTTCGCCGACCAGGTGGACCTGGACGGCACGCTGGCCGAGGATGCGCAGCACGTCGTGCGGGTTGGTGGCACCCATGGTGAGCTTCTGGCCCACCTCGACGTGGTCGCCCTCGTGCACGATGACCTTGGCGCGCTTCGAGATCGGGAACGCCGTCTCGTCGCTGCCGTCGTCGGGCGTGATGACGATCTTCTTCGTCTTCTCGGTCTCCTCGATCCGCACGCGGCCGGCGGCCTCGGAGATCGGGGCGACACCCTTCGGGGTACGGGCCTCGAAGAGCTCAACGACACGCGGCAGACCCTGCGTGATGTCGTCACCGGCCACACCACCGGTGTGGAAGGTACGCATCGTCAGCTGGGTACCGGGCTCACCGATGGACTGGGCGGCGATGATGCCGACCGCCTCACCGATGTCGACCAGCTTGCCGGTGGCCAGCGAGCGGCCGTAGCAGAAGGCACAGGTGCCGACCGCGGACTCACAGGTCAGGACCGAGCGGGTCTTGACCTCCTCGACGCCGTTGGCGACCAGGGCGTCGATGAGCACGTCACCGAGGTCGACGTTGGCCGGCGCGATGACCTTGCCGTCGATGACGACGTCCTCGGCCAGCATGCGGGCGTAGATCGAGGTCTCGACGTCGTCGGCCTTGCGCAACACGCCGTCCTCGCCGCGAACGGCGATCTTCAGCTTCAGGCCGCGCTCGGTGCCGCAGTCCTCCTCGCGGATGATCACGTCCTGCGAGACGTCCACCAGACGACGGGTCAGGTAACCCGAGTCGGCGGTACGCAGGGCGGTGTCCGCCAGACCCTTACGGGCACCGTGCGTGGAGATGAAGTACTCCAGAACGGTGAGGCCCTCACGGAAGGACGCCTTGATCGGACGCGGGATGGTCTCGTTCTTCGCGTTCGACACCAGACCACGCATACCGGCGATCTGTCGCATCTGCATCATGTTTCCTCGGGCACCCGAGTCAACCATCATGAAGATGGGGTTCGTCTTGGGGAAGTTCGCGTTCATCGCCTCGGCAACCTCGTTGGTCGCCTTGGTCCAGATCGCGATGAGCTCCTGCGTGCGCTCGTCCTTGGTGATCAGACCGCGCTCGTACTGCTTCTGGACCTTCTCGTCCTGCGCCTCGTAGCCCGCGACGATGGCCTTCTTGGCCTCGGGCACGACGACGTCGGAGATGGCCACGGTGACGCCCGAACGGGTCGCCCAGTGGAAGCCGGCCGCCTTCAGGTTGTCGAGCGTCGCCGCCACGATGACCTTGGGGTAGCGCTCCGCCAGGTCGTTGACGATCTCGGAGAGCTGCTTCTTGCCCACCGAGTAGTCGACGAACGGGTAGTCCTCGGGCAGCAGCTCGTTGAAGAGCGCGCGGCCCAGGGTGGTGCGCAGGCGGAAGCTGTCGCCCGGCTGGAACTCCTGCTCGCCCTCCTCGGCGACCGGCGGCACCCAGCCGCGCGGCGGGATGGTGCCCACCGGGAAGCGGATGTCGACGGACGACTGCAGCGCGAGCTCGCCGGCGTCGAACGCCATGGTCGCCTCGGCCGTGGAGCCGAACGCGCGGCCCTCGCCCTTGGTGTCACGGAGCTCACCGTCGGTGGTCAGGAAGAACAGACCCAGGACCATGTCCTGCGTCGGCATCGTGACCGGACGGCCGTCGGCCGGCTTGAGGATGTTGTTCGAGGACAGCATCAGGATGCGTGCCTCGGCCTGCGCCTCCGCGGAGAGCGGCAGGTGCACGGCCATCTGGTCACCGTCGAAGTCCGCGTTGAACGCGGTGCAGACGAGCGGGTGGATCTGGATGGCCTTGCCTTCGACCAGCTGGGGCTCGAAGGCCTGGATGCCGAGGCGGTGCAGCGTGGGCGCACGGTTCAGCAGGACCGGGTGCTCGGCGATGACCTCTTCGAGCACGTCGTAGACGACCGTGCGGCCGCGCTCGACCATGCGCTTCGCCGACTTGATGTTCTGCGCGTGGTTCAGGTCGACCAGGCGCTTCATCACGAACGGCTTGAAGAGCTCCAGCGCCATGGCCTTGGGCAGACCACACTGGTGCAGCTTCAGCTGCGGGCCGACGACGATCACGGAACGCGCGGAGTAGTCCACGCGCTTACCGAGAAGGTTCTGACGGAATCGACCCTGCTTGCCCTTCAGCATGTCGCTGAGGGACTTCAGCGGACGGTTGCCGGGGCCCGTCACCGGGCGGCCGCGACGACCGTTGTCGAAGAGGGCGTCCACGGCCTCCTGGAGCATGCGCTTCTCGTTGTTCACGATGATCTCGGGGGCACCGAGGTCGAGAAGGCGCTTCAGGCGGTTGTTGCGGTTGATCACGCGGCGGTACAGGTCGTTCAGGTCGGAGGTCGCGAAGCGGCCACCGTCCAGCTGCACCATCGGACGCAGGTCCGGCGGGATGACCGGGACGCAGTCCAGAACCATGCCCTTGGGCTTGTTGCTGGTCTGCAGGAACGCGGAGACGACCTTGAGGCGCTTGAGCGCACGGGTCTTCTTCTGGCCCTTGCCGGTGCGGATGATCTCGCGGAGGCGCTCGGCCTCCTCCTCCAGGTCGAAGGACTCGAGACGCTTCTGCAGCGCGGCGGCGCCCATGCAGCCGTCGAAGTACGTGCCGAAGCGGTCACGCAGCTCGCGGTAGAGCAGCTCGTCGCCCTCGAGGTCCTGGACCTTGAGGTTCTTGAAGCGGGCCCACACCTCGTCGAGGCGGTCGATCTCGCGCTGGGCGCGGTCACGGAGCTGCTTCATCTCGCGCTCGGCACCCTCGCGCACCTTGCGGCGCACGTCGGCCTTCGCGCCCTCGGCCTCGAGCTCGGCCAGGTCGGACTCGAGCTTCTTGGCACGGCCTTCGAGGTCGGCGTCGCGGCGGTTCTCGATCTGCTGGCGCTCGACGGAGACGTGGGCCTCCAGCGACGGCAGGTCGCGCTGGCGGCGCTCGTCGTCGACGAACGTGATCATGTACGCGGCGAAGTAGATGACCTTTTCGAGGTCCTTCGGCGCGAGGTCCAGCAGGTAGCCCAGGCGCGACGGGACGCCCTTGAAATACCAGATGTGGGTAACGGGAGCGGCAAGCTCGATGTGGCCCATCCGCTCACGGCGCACCTTGGCGCGCGTGACTTCGACGCCACAGCGCTCACAGATGATGCCCTTGAAGCGGACACGCTTGTACTTGCCGCAGTAGCACTCCCAGTCCCGGGTCGGACCGAAGATCTTCTCGCAGAAGAGTCCGTCCTTCTCGGGCTTGAGGGTGCGGTAGTTGATGGTCTCCGGCTTCTTGACCTCGCCGTGCGACCAGGTTCGGATGTCGTCCGCGGTGGCAAGGCCGATCCGCAGCTCGTCGAAGAAGTTGACGTCGAGCACTGTGCGTCAATCCCTCTTTCGGGGTCGTGTCTCTTGATCAGTGGTCTGAACGGTCCCGGGGATGACGGGGGGCTCTGTTCGTGAGCCCCCCGTCAGGCCCGTCAGACCTCTTCGACGCTGCTCGGCTCGCGCCGGGACAGGTCGATACCGAGCTCCTCCGCCGCGCGGAAGACGTCCTCGTCGGTGTCGCGCATCTCGATGGACATGCCGTCCGAGGACAGCACCTCCACGTTGAGGCAGAGCGACTGCATTTCCTTGATGAGCACCTTGAAGGACTCGGGAATGCCCGGCTCGGGGATGTTCTCGCCCTTGACGATGGCCTCGTAGACCTTCACGCGGCCGGTGACGTCGTCGGACTTGATGGTCAGCAGTTCCTGGAGGGCGTAGGCGGCGCCGTAAGCCTCGAGCGCCCACACCTCCATCTCACCGAATCGCTGGCCACCGAACTGTGCCTTACCACCCAGCGGCTGCTGCGTGATCATCGAGTACGGACCGGTCGAACGGGCGTGGAGCTTGTCGTCGACCAGGTGGTGGAGCTTGAGGATGTACATGTACCCGACCGAGATCGGGTCCGGGAACGGCTCGCCGGAGCGGCCGTCGAACAGGCGCGCCTTGCCGGACGGGAGGACCAGGCGGTCACCGTCGCGGTTCGGGATGGTGTGCTCGAACAGGCCGGCGAGCTCGTCCTCGCGGGCGCCGTCGAACACGGGGGTGGCGACGTTGGTGCCGGGCTCGACGCGGTCGGCGCCGATGGCCTTCAGTCGCTCGGCCCACTCCTCACCCAGACCGGAGACGTCCCAGCCGCGGCTGGCGAGCCAGCCGAGGTGGATCTCCAGGACCTGTCCCGGGTTCATTCGGGACGGGACACCCAGCGGGTTCAGGATGATGTCGACCGGGGTGCCGTCCTCCAGGAACGGCATGTCCTCGATCGGGAGGATCTTGGAGATGACACCCTTGTTGCCGTGACGGCCGGCGAGCTTGTCACCGTCGGTGATCTTGCGCTTCTGGGCGACGTAGACGCGGACCAGCTGGTTCACGCCCGGAGGAAGCTCGTCGCCCTCCTCGCGGTCGAAGACGCGGACACCGATGACCTTGCCGATCTCACCGTGGGGGACCTTGAGCGAGGTGTCACGCACCTCGCGGGCCTTCTCACCGAAGATCGCGCGGAGCAGACGCTCCTCCGGGGTCAGCTCGGTCTCACCCTTGGGCGTGACCTTGCCGACCAGGATGTCGCCGGCGACGACGTCCGCACCGATGCGGATGATGCCGCGCTCGTCGAGGTCCGCGAGGACCTCCTCGGAGACGTTCGGGATGTCCCGGGTGATCTCCTCGGGGCCGAGCTTGGTGTCACGGGCGTCGACCTCGTGCTCCTCGATGTGGATCGAGGAGAGGACGTCGTCCTGCACGAGGCGCTGCGACAGGATGATCGCGTCCTCGTAGTTGTGGCCTTCCCACGGCATGAACGCGACGAGCAGGTTCTTGCCGAGGGCCATCTCGCCCTCTTCGGTCGCCGGTCCGTCGGCGAGGACCTGGGACTCGACGATCCGGTCACCCTCGTTGACGATGACCTTCTGGTTGACCGAGGTGCCCTGGTTCGAGCGGGAGAACTTGGCGACGCGGTACGTGGTGTACGTGCCGTCGTCGTTGGCGACGGTGATGTAGTCGGCCGAGACCTCCTGGACGACACCGTCCTTCTCCGCACGGATCGAGTCGCCGGCGTCGACCGCACAGCGGTACTCCATGCCGGTGCCGACGAGCGGGGCCTCCGCCTTGATGAGCGGAACGGCCTGGCGCATCATGTTCGCGCCCATGAGGGCGCGGTTGGCGTCGTCGTGCTCCAGGAAGGGGATCATCGCGGTCGCGACGGACACCATCTGGCGCGGGGAGACGTCCATGTAGTCGACGTCGCCGCCGGCGATGTAGTCGATCTCGCCGCCACGACGGCGGACCAGGACGCGGTTCTCGGTGAAGCGCATGTCCTCGGACAGGGCCGCGTTGGCCTGCGCGATGACGAAGCGGTCTTCCTCGTCGGCCGTCAGGTAGTCGACCTCGTCGGTGACGACGCCGTCGATGACCTTGCGGTACGGGGTCTCGACGAAACCGAACGCGTTGACGCGGCCGTAGGACGCGAGCGAGCCGATGAGACCGATGTTCGGGCCTTCGGGGGTCTCGATCGGGCACATGCGGCCGTAGTGCGACGGGTGGACGTCTCGGACCTCGAAGCCGGCCCGCTCACGGGACAGACCGCCGGGGCCCAGCGCCGACAGGCGGCGCTTGTGGGTCAGGCCCGAGAGCGGGTTGTTCTGGTCCATGAACTGCGACAGCTGGCTGGTGCCGAAGAACTCCTTGATGGAGGCGACGACCGGCCGGATGTTGATCAGGGTCTGCGGCGTGATCGCCTCGACGTCCTGGGTGGTCATGCGCTCGCGCACGACGCGCTCCATACGAGCCAGACCCGTGCGGACCTGGTTCTGGATGAGCTCGCCGACGTTGCGCAGACGACGGTTGCCGAAGTGGTCGATGTCGTCGGTCTCGACCACGATCGAACGGCCGGACTCGCCGATCGTCTCGGTCTCGCCGGCGTGCAGCTTGACCAGGTACTTGATCGTGGCGATGACGTCGTCGGTAGTGAGCACGCCGGCGTCGAGCGGCTCGTCGGCGCCGAGCTTCTTGTTCACCTTGTAGCGGCCGACCTTGGCGAGGTCGTAGCGCTTCGGGTTGAAGTAGAGGTTCTCGAGCAGCGTCTGAGCGGCCTCACGGGTCGGCGGCTCGCCCGGGCGCAGCTTGCGGTAGATGTCGAGCAGCGCGTCGTCCTGACCCTGGGTGTGGTCCTTCTCCAGGGTGGCGCGCATGGACTCGTACTCGCCGAACTCCTCGAGGATCTGCTCGGTGGTCCAGCCGAGAGCCTTCAGGAGGACGGTGACGGACTGCTTGCGCTTGCGGTCGATGCGGACGCCGACCATGTCGCGCTTGTCGATCTCCATCTCCAGCCAGGCACCCCGGGACGGGATGATCTTGGCGGAGAAGATGTCCTTGTCGGACGTCTTGTCGATGGAGGAGTCGAAGTAGACACCAGGGGAACGGACAAGCTGCGACACGACGACACGCTCGGTGCCGTTGATGACGAAGGTGCCCTTGTTGGTCATGAGCGGGAAGTCGCCCATGAAGACCGTCTGAGACTTGATCTCTCCGGTCTCGTTGTTCGTGAACTCGGCAGTGACGAACAGCGGAGCCGCGTACGTGAAGTCGCGCTCCTTGCACTCGTCGACGGAGTTCTTCGCCGGCTCGAAACGGTGGTCGCGGAAGGTCAGCGACATCGACCCGGAGAAGTCCTCGATCGGCGAGATCTCCTCGAAGATCTCTTCCAGACCGGACTTGGTGGGGACGTCCTGTCCACTCTCAAGCGCCGACTCGACGCGAGACTTCCAGGCGGCGTTGCCGAGAAGCCAGTCAAAGCTCTCGGTCTGCAGCGCCAGGAGGTTCGGAACCTCGAGGGGCTCCTTGATCTTTGCAAAGGAGATGCGCAGCGGGGCGGTGCTGGCACCGTTGTTCGTATTGGTCGAGGCGTTGCGCGAGGCGGCCAAGAGGGGGTCCTTCCGAGGGCTCGGACTCACTACGCGCGTACCGGTCCCAGCAGACACAGAAGACAGGCCCCCCGATTCCGGCCCAAAAGGCCAGGTCAGGGCAGATCAATCAAGTGTGCTCAAGCGTGGGCATGTCCCTGGCGACGGGCAGGGGACAGCTAACAGGCAGCGCAAAGGGTCAGTGTAGCCACTTGGCTCACTGATGTCCAGACCAGGTTTCCGGAAACCGGCAACAGGCCTTCCCCATGTCGATCAACCCTGCATCCAACGCTGCCGCTCTCGTGCACAGAGCGCGTATCAGTACTGCCCTCTTCGTAGTCGATCCATGCCTCGGATCTCGGATCGAGGCGGCCGACCTCTCGACGGGTCTGAGAATTGCGCGCCGCAACCCGTTCGTCAAGGCCCCCTGCTCCGAGCGGATCATCTCCGGACCCTACGTCGGGGCAACGATGATCACCCTACTCCCCAACGAGACCAGGGCAAGTCAGGCACTGCGAATACGCCAAAGGGCGACCACCCTTACGGGTGATCGCCCTCGGCTGAGGCCTCAGGAAGGCCTCAGAGGTGTTACTTGACCTCGACGGCCGCACCGGCGCCCTTGAGGGCCTCGGCGGCCTTCTCGGCGGCGTCCTTGGCAACCTTCTCGAGGACCGGCTTCGGGGCGCCGTCCACGAGGTCCTTGGCCTCCTTCAGACCCAGGGAGGTCAGCTCGCGCACGACCTTGATGACCTGGATCTTCTTGTCGCCGGCACCGGTGAGGATGACGTCGAACTCGTCCTTCTCCTCCTCGGCCTCGACAACGGCACCCGGGCCGGCCGGGCCGGCAACGGCGACGGCCGCGGCGGCGGTGACGTCGAACTTCTCCTCGAAGGCCTTCACGAACTCGGAGAGCTCGATGAGGGTCATCTCCTCGAACTGGGCGAGGAGGTCGTCCTGAGAGAGCTTCGCCATGATGGGCGATCCTTCCACTAATTCGGCAGGTGCCGATGTGTCTATAGAGGCGGGCGTAACGGCCCGCTACGACCCGCGCACTAGGCGGCGCGGATCAATGCGCGAGCCGAATTACTCGGCACCGCCCTGCTCGGCGAGCTTGACGCGAAGCGCTTCCGCGGTGCGGACGAACTTCGACGGCAGCGCCTGGAAGAGCGAGGCAGCCTGGGACTGCTTGCCCTTGAACGCGCCGGCCAGCTTGCTGAGCAGAACCTCGCGGGACTCGAGGTCCGCAAGCTTCTTGATGTCATCGGCGGAGAGCGCCTTACCATCAAGGACACCCGCCTTGATGATCAGGTTGGGGTTGTCCTTGGCGAAGTCACGCAGGCTCTTCGCCGACTCCACCGGGTCACCGGTGATGAAGGCGACCGCGGTCGGACCAGCGAAGTGCTCGTCCAGCGCGGTGATCCCGGCCTGGTTGGCCGCAATCTTGGTCAGCGTGTTCTTCACCACGGCGTACTGGGCGTTCTCACCAAGGGAGCGACGCAGCGTCTTGAGCTGCGCGACGGTGAGACCCCGGTACTCGGTCAGCACGGCGGCGTTGGAGCTCTGGAACGCGTCCTTGAGCTCGGCCACCGATGCAGCCTTGTTGGGCGTCGGCATGGTGCGTTCGCCTCCTTCCGGGTGATGAGGACCGCTCAGAAGGGGCTGAAAGACGAAACGCCCCGGCGCAGGCGCCAGGGCGTGGCTCAACCGGAACGAATTCCGGGAACCTTCCACAGTCACCTGCGCGGGTCGTCCGCATCCAGCGGATCCTTCGGCCACCGCACCCTTGCGGGCACGGCAACGACCAGCGGTCTTTGGCTTCCGGGGAAGACTACGTGAAGGGTTCCGGTCGAGGCAAATCGGTCAGCGGCGCAGGCCGGGCAGCCCGGCGTCCCGCAGCGTCTTGTCGGCCTCTTCCAGGTCCTTGTCGGCCTGCGCGAGGTCCTTGTCGACCTGTTCGAGGTCGGCGTCGACGCCCTTCATCACGGCGTCGAAGGTGACGACCTGGTCGGCCGGCGGGGGCTGGACGGCGGGGGCCCTGCCGAAGTCGGAGAACTTCGCCGTGGTCTTCGACGTGCCCTTGTCGTCCGTGCTGGAGCTGTCGACGCGGACCGGGTAGCCGTCCGCGCCGATCCAGAGGTCCACCTCGAAGGCGGTGATGTGCTTCACGGACTCGCGGAGGTACTGGCGGTTCTTCTCCTCCATGGCCTTGGTGGACTCGTCCGCCTGGAGCAGGTCCGCGTTGGTGAAGCTGCCCTTGTAGTGCTGGGCGTCGACGCCGTCGCTCTTCTCGGCCCCGACGTGCGTGAGCTTCTGCTGGCCGAGCAGCATGGCGAGGTACTCGGCCGGGTCCTCGTTCAGCCGGACCCCCGGCTTGCCGTCCTTGGAGAGGTCCATCTGCATCCAGGTCTTGCCCTTGAGGGGCTTGTCCAGCTGGGTGTAGACGGTGTCGCCCATCATGATCGAGCGGCTGTCGGGCTCGCCGCCGCCCTTGAGGACCACGTCGTGGCCGGACGGGTACCAGCCCTTCGTGCCGGACTGGGAGCTGGCCTTGCCGTCCTTCTCGACGGTGGACAGCTCCGCCTTGGCGAACTTGGCGGCCACCGTCTTCAGGTAGGAGGCCTTCACGGCCTCCACCGGGTCGTGCGCCTTGGCGTCGGCCCCCTTGCCCCCGTCGGCCCCGCCGCAGGCCGTGAGGCCGCCCACGAGAAGTGCGGCACCGGCCATCGTCACGCCGGCCCGGGTCCGGACAGCGCTGTTCATCTGGTTCTCCCCCATGAATGGTCGCTGCGCGCCGCGCCGCCGCGGTGGAGCGGCGGCGCGACGTCACTGCGGTCGTACGGTGCTGCTGCTGCGGCGATCAGGCGGAGCCCTCGTCGGCGCCCTTCATCATCTCGGCGAGGTCGATGACCTGCTCGGCCGGCGGCGCGGTGACCTCGACGGGCTTGTTGACGTCCAGGAACTTGATGGTGATGTCCATCGGGCCGGACGTGCCGGCGCCACGGGTGCGGACCTGCTTCGCCTGGTCGTTCTCGTCGATCCAGAGGTCCATGGTCAGGGTCTTGATGCCCTGGGCCTCCAGTGCCGCGACGTTCTTCTCCTGGCGCTCCTTGGCCTCCGGGGTGGAGGCGGCGCTGCGGGACCGCAGCTCGTCGACCGAGACGGTGCCGCTCAGGTGCGTCGTCTTCTGACCGTCGATGGTCTCGTCGCCGACCTTCTTGAGGTCCTTGGCGGCGCTCAGGCTGTCGGCCGTGTCGGCCGGGTTCTGGCCCTGCTGGGAAGATCCGAGCGAGTCCAGCTGCTTGGCCTGATCCGGAGCGAGGGCCTTGAGGTCGAACTTCAGCCACTTGCCCTCGGCGCCCATGTACATGGCGCCGTCGAGGAGGCGGATCTGCACCTTCTCGCCCGGCTTCTCGGGCGAATCCATCGTCATCGACATGGCCACGGTGGGCTTGATCCGCATGGCGGCCTCGCCGGTGATCTTCTGACCCGCCGCCTCGCCCGCGATGGTGTACCGGAGGGAGGTGATCTCCTCGGACTTCTTCTTCGTCTTCTCCAGGTACGCGGCCGGCGCCACGTCCGCCGGCTTCTCCGCGGGCTTCTCCGCCGGCTTGGCCGGCGCGGGCGCCCCCGTGTCCTTCTTCGCGTCGTTCCCGTTCTCGCAGGCCGTGGCGCCTCCTGCGAGCAGGAGGGCGGCCAGGACGGCCACGACGGTCTTCTTGCGGTATGCGTTCATGCGTTCCCCACCCCGTGTCTTCGTGGCAGCGCGTGGTCTCCGGCGCTTGGGCCTGCGGCCCTGCCCGTACGACTGTACGACTTGGCACGGAAAGCCAACGCACAGGACTCGCACAGGGGAACGGAAAACGGGCCCCTCGCCGCCCGTGAAGGGGGCGAGGGGCCCGTTCAGCCACTCGGTGAGCCGTCAGGCTCAGCCCAGTCAGACTGCAGCCGGGTCTTCCTCGACGAGGAGGTTCCGGGTGCGGTTCGGGTCCAGCTGGATGCCGGGGCCCATGGTGGTGCTCAGGGCGGCCTTCTTCAGGTACCGGCCCTTGGCGGCGGACGGCTTCAGACGAAGGATCTCGTCCAGGGCCGCGCCGTAGTTCTCGACGAGCTGCTCATCGGAGAAGGAGACCTTGCCGATGATGAAGTGCAGGTTCGAGTGCTTGTCGACGCGGAACTCGATCTTGCCACCCTTGATCTCGGTGACAGCCTTCGCGACGTCCATCGTGACGGTGCCGGTCTTCGGGTTCGGCATGAGGCCACGGGGACCGAGCACGCGGCCGAGGCGGCCGACCTTGCCCATGAGGTCCGGGGTGGCCACAACGGCGTCGAACTCGTTCAGGCGGTTGCCCTTGGCGATCTCGTTGATCAGCTCGTCGTCGCCGACAATGTCGGCGCCGGCGGCTTCCGCGGCCGCTGCACGGTCACCGGTCGCGAAGACCAGGACCCGGGCGGTCTTGCCGGTGCCGTGCGGGAGGTTCACGGTGCCGCGGACCATCTGGTCGGCCTTGCGCGGGTCGACACCCAGGCGGAAGGCGATCTCGACGGTGCTGTCGAACTTGGTGGCGGAGGTCTCCTTGGCGAGACGGACGGCCTCGAGCGGGGCGTAGAGCTTGTCCCGGTCGACCTTGGCGTCCGCAGCGCGGAGAGTCTTGCTGCGCTTCACTTCTGCTCCTGTGTTGTGGCTTCAGGCATGGAGTCGTGGTGCGGACCAGCGCTTGGTCCTACCACTGATGGTGCGAGGGGGCGGCTGGATCAGCCTTCGACGGTGACGCCCATCGAACGCGCGGTGCCGGCGATGATCTTGACGGCCGCGTCGATGTCGTTGGCGTTCAGGTCGGGCATCTTCAGCTCGGCGATCTCCTTGACCTGGGCAGCCGTGAGCTTGGCGACCTTGGTCTTGTGGGGCTCGCCGGAGCCCTTCTCGATGCCCGCGTGCTTCAGGATGAGGCGCGCCGCCGGCGGAGTCTTGGTGATGAAGGTGAAGGTGCGGTCCTCGTAGACCGTGATCTCCACCGGCACGACCATGCCACGCTGCGACTCGGTCGCGGCGTTGTAGGCCTTGCAGAACTCCATGATGTTGACGCCGTGCTGACCGAGCGCGGGGCCGACCGGCGGAGCCGGGTTGGCCGCACCGGCCTTGATCTGGAGCTTGATAAGCCCCGTGACCTTCTTCTTCTTGGGAGGCATTGCTCTCTCCGGGTCCTAGTGAGAGTTTTCAGCCGCCGATCCGGTCATCCGGATGGAGGCATACCGCACCACGATAACGGGTATCAGTGCGGGGCTAAAAACCGAGCAGGTCAGACCGCCCTCGGGGGGTGGTCTGACCTGTCCGGAAGCTGTGGCTCAGAAGCCGTGATCCAGGGAGTGGATCAGTTCTTCTGGATCTGGTCGAAGCTGAGCTCGACCGGGGTCTCGCGGCCGAAGATCTCGACGAGGCCCTTGACCTTCTTCGAGTCGGGGTTGATCTCGTTGATGGTCGCCTGGAGCGTGGCGAACGGACCGTCGGTGACGGTGACCGAGTCGCCGACCTCGAAGTCCAGGACCTCGATGGTGCGCTTGACGGCGGGCGCGGGCAGGCCGGCCTCTTCCGCGGCGGCCTTGGCGGCCTTCTCCTGCGCCTCCGGGGCGAGCATCTTGACGATCTCGTCCAGGGTCAGCGGGTACGGGTCGTACGCGTTGCCCACGAAGCCGGTGACGCCGGGGGTGTTGCGGACGACGCCCCAGGACTCGTTCGTCAGATCCATGCGGACGAGAACGTAGCCGGGCAGCTTGTTCTGCCGGACGTTCTTGCGCTCGCCGTTCTTGATCTGGACGATCTCTTCCTCGGGCACCTCGGCCTGGTAGATGAACTCCTCGACGTTCAGCGAGACGGCGCGCTGCTCGAGGTTGGCCTTCACGCGCTTCTCGTAGCCGGCGTAGGTGTGGATCACATACCACTCGCCGGGGAGGAGGCGCAGTTCCTCGCGCAGGGCCTGGATCGGGTCGACCGGCTCGGCGGGCTCGGCCTCTTCGGCCTCCTCCGCGATCTCGGCGTCGTCGTCGGCGGCCTCTTCGAGCTCGGTGTCGGGCTCGACCTCGTCCGCCTCGGCCTCGTCCGCCTCGGCCTCGTCGTCGGAGACGTGCAGCGCGGCCTCCTCGGCGGCGTCACCCGCCTCGACGTCGGCGAGCTCGGCCTCGTCGGGGTCCACAGCGTCTGCCGCCTCGACGATGTCGAGCTCGTCCTCGACGGACTCGACGGAGTCGTGGCTCGCGTTCAGGTTCGGGTCAGACACGGTGGCTGCTTCTTCCTGGAAAAAAGGTGGTGGAACATGCGAAAAGGGGCGGCACCCATCAAGGCGCCGCCCTCCGCGGGGATCAGCCGAAGACGAACTTGATGGCTTCCTGGAACCCATAGTCAATCACGGTCACCAGACCGATCATGATGACCACGAAGACAATCACCACGGTGGTGTACGTCGTGAGCTGGTTGCGAGTGGGCCAGACAACCTTGCGGAGTTCCGCGACAATCTGGCGGTAGAAAAGCGCGAGACGGCCCAGAGGACCCTTCTTGCCGCGCTTGCCGCCCTTGCGGGCCTTCTTCTCGCGCGTCTCGTCCTCGGCGTCAGGCATGTCGATGGAGCCCAGGGCGTCCGTCACGTCTCTCACCTGAATCCGGGTCGTGGCCGTACCGCGCCCGGTTGCGCCGCACGGCGTTGCATCTAAGTACGTACCTGCGCACACACATCCGAGAAGGAGTGTGGAGCAGGGCCGGAGGGACTCGAACCCCCAACCGCTGGTTTTGGAGACCAGTGCTCTACCAATTGAGCTACGACCCTTTGCGTCCCCCAACCTACCGCATCCGGGCGAGTGCACGGAGTGCTCACGCTTTGCAGCGGCTGGCGAGGTCCAACGACAGGTGAGTGTACGTGAACTGGGCCGTGACGTCGAACAGCACCCGACCTGACATGCTCCAGTCCGTTCACTGAAACGGTGTGCGGCGCTTCTGCGCGGTCTGGGACGATTGCTCGTATGACCTCTGCAACGCCTTCCTCCGAGCGCCGGGTGTCCGCCCGTATCGGCGCCATTTCCGAGTCCGCCACCCTCGCCGTGGACGCCAAGGCCAAGGCCCTCAAGGCCGCCGGGCGTCCGGTGATCGGCTTCGGCGCGGGCGAGCCCGACTTCCCGACCCCGGACTACATCGTCGAGGCCGCGGTCGAGGCCTGCCGCAACCCCAAGTACCACCGCTACACGCCGGCCGGCGGTCTGCCGGAGCTGAAGGCCGCCATCGCCGCCAAGACGCTGCGCGACTCCGGCTACGAGGTCGAGGCGTCGCAGGTGCTGGTGACCAACGGCGGCAAGCAGGCGATCTACGAGGCCTTCGCGGCCGTCCTGGACCCGGGTGACGAGGTCATCGTCCCGGCCCCTTACTGGACCACCTACCCGGAGTCGATCCGTCTCGCCGGCGGTGTCCCGGTCGAGGTCGTCGCCGACGAGACCACCGGTTACCGGGTCTCCGTCGAGCAGCTGGAGGCCGCGCGCACCGAGCGCACGAAGGTCGTCCTCTTCGTCTCCCCGTCCAACCCGACCGGTTCGGTCTACAGCGAGGCCGACGCGAAGGCGATCGGCGAGTGGGCCGCCGAGCACGGCCTGTGGGTGCTGACGGACGAGATCTACGAGCACCTGGTCTACGGCGACGCGAAGTTCACCTCGCTGCCGGTCCTGGTCCCGGCCCTGCGCGACAAGTGCATCATCGTGAACGGCGTCGCCAAGACGTACGCGATGACCGGCTGGCGCGTGGGCTGGGTCATCGCCCCGCAGGACGTCATCAAGGCGGCGACCAACCTGCAGTCGCACGCCACCTCCAACGTCTCCAACGTGGCCCAGGTCGCCGCGCTGGCCGCCGTCTCGGGCAACCTGGACGCGGTCGCCGAGATGCGCAAGGCCTTCGACCGCCGCCGGCAGACGATGGTGAAGATGCTGAACGAGATCGACGGCGTCTTCTGCCCGACTCCCGAGGGCGCCTTCTACGCGTACCCGTCGGTCAAGGAGCTCATCGGCAAGGAGATCCGCGGCAAGCGCCCGCAGTCCTCCGTCGAGCTGGCGGCCCTGATCCTGGACGAGGTCGAGGTCGCGGTCGTCCCGGGCGAGGCCTTCGGCACCCCCGGCTACCTGCGCCTCTCGTACGCCCTGGGTGACGAGGACCTGGTCGAGGGCGTGTCCCGCATCCAGAAGCTCCTGGCCGAGGCCAAGGCCTGACGCGGCCCGCAGCACGACCTGAGCGGCGCCGACCCCCGACGGGGTCGGCGCCGCTCGCCGTTTCAGCCCCGCAGGCGGCCCGCTCACGCGTTCGCGCAAGCCCCCGATCGGTAAAACCCCCTCCCGCCGAGCGCAGTGGTACGGCAGGATCACCAGATGGAGCACGTACGCGATCTCACGCTTCTGCCGAAGGCCCACCTCCACCTGCACTTCACCGGGTCGATGCGACCATCGACCCTCATGGAGCTCGCCGACAAGTACGGCGTGCGCCTTCCCGACGCCCTGACCGCCGGGGAGCCGCCCAAGCTGCGCGCCACCGATGAGCGCGGCTGGTTCCGCTTCCAGCGGCTCTACGACGCCGCCCGCTCCTGCCTGCGCGAGCCCGACGACATCCGGCGCCTGGTCCGCGAGGCCGCGGAGGAGGACGTACGGGACGGCAGCGGCTGGCTGGAGATCCAGGTGGATCCCACCTCCTACGCCCCCCTTCTCGGCGGGATGATCCCGGCCGTCGAGATCATCCTCGACGCCGTCGACGCGGCCTCCCGCGAGACCGGTCTCGGCATGCGGGTGCTCATCGCCGCCAACCGCATGAAGCACCCCCTCGACGCCCGCACCCTGGCCCGGCTCGCCGTGCGCTACGCCGACCGCGGCGTCGTCGGTTTCGGCCTCTCCAACGACGAGCGGCGCGGCATGGCCCGCGACTTCGACCGGGCCTTCGCCATCGCCCGCGACGGCGGCCTCCTCGCGGCCCCGCACGGCGGCGAGCTGACCGGCCCGTCCTCGGTCCGCGACTGCCTCGACGACCTGCACGCCGCCCGCATCGGGCACGGCGTACGGGCCGCGGAGGATCCCCGGCTGCTGAAGCGGCTGGCCGACCGGCAGATCACCTGCGAGGTCTGCCCGGCGTCCAACGTCGCCCTGGGCGTGTACGAGCGGCCCGAGGACGTCCCGCTGCGCACACTGTTCGAGGCCGGGGTGCCGATGGCGCTGGGCGCGGACGACCCGCTGCTCTTCGGGTCCCGGCTCGCGGCGCAGTACGAGATCGCCCGCCGCCACCACGGCTTCACGGACGCGGAGCTCGCCGAGCTGGCCCGCCAGTCGGTGCGCGGGAGCGCCGCGCCGGACGACGTACAGGCCAAGCTGCTGGCCGGGATCGACCACTGGCTCACCGGGTGAGCCGCAGGTCCCCCTCGTAGCAGTCGGCGCGCACCCGGCGGCCGTCCGGGAAGCCGATCTCCAGGTGGGTGCGGCCCTGCTCGGGCAGCGCGAACTCGGCGACCGAGGAGACGGTCTCGCCCAGGTGCCGCAGGAAGGGGTGGTCGCCGAGGTCCTCGCCGACCTCGATGCGGCCCCACTCCCCCATGTCGTACGGCGCGTGGGGCGAGGCGGACTCGACGATGAGGCACTGGTCGGACCCGGTGGTGATCCGGATGGAGTCGCCGACGCTGTCGATCAGCCAGACGTCGAGGGGGGACTCGGAGCGTTCGCCGTCACTGACGTGCCAGGACGCGACGACCCTGCTGAGCGTGCGACCCACGAGCCGAGTGGGGTCCGTACCGGCCCCGTGACGGGGACAGAGCATGGGCGGCCGGGGCTCCTCAGATGCTGACGCCGACCGTCACCGGCTCGTTGACGAGGGTGACGCCGAAAGCCGCGTGGACGCCCGCGACGACCTCGCGGGCCAGGGTCAGGAGGTCCTCGGTGGTGGCCTCGCCCCGGTTGGTGAGGGCGAGGGTGTGCTTGGTGGAGATGCGTGCCGGGCCGGTGCCGTAGCCCTTGGTGAAGCCGGCCCTGTCGATCAGCCAGGCCGCGCTGGTCTTCGTACGGCCCTCTCCGGCGGGGTACGCGGGCGGGGCGGTGTCGGGGCCGAGGCGGTCCTGGACGCGGGCGAGGAAGGCGGCGTAGGCCTCGTCGGTCAGGATCGGGTTGTGGAAGAAGGAGCCGGCCGACCACGTGTCGTGGTCGGCGGGGTCGAGGACCATGCCCTTGCCGGCGCGCAGCCGCAGCACGGTCTCGCGGGCGGCGGCGGCGGGGACCCGGTCGCCGGCCTCGACGCCGAGGGCGCGGGCGGTCTCGGGGTACTTGATCGGCGCCGAGAGGCCGCCGGCGTCCTCCAGTGCGAAGCGCACGCGCAGGACGACGTAGCGGTCGGGCTGGTCCTTGAAGGTGCTGTGGCGGTACCGGAAGGCGCACTCGGCGGCGGTCAGGGTGACCGTTTCGCCGGTGGTGCGGTCGTAGGCGACGACCTCGGTGATGGTGTCGCGGACTTCCTGGCCGTACGCCCCGACGTTCTGGATCGGGGTGGCGCCGGCCGAGCCGGGGATGCCGGCGAGGCACTCGATGCCGGCGAGGCCGGCTTCGACGGTGCGGGCGACGGCGTCGCTCCAGTTCTCGCCGGCGGCGAGCTCCAGCCGCGTCCCGTCCAGGTGGAAGCCGGTGGTCGCGATGCGCAGGGCGGTGCCGTCGAAGCCCCGGTCGCCGATGACCAGGTTGCTGCCGCCGCCGATGACCAGGAGCGGGGTGCCGCTCTCGTCCGCGGCCCGGACGGCGGCGACCACCTCGGCGTCGGTGGTCGCGGTGACCAGGCGGGCGGCGGGACCACCGAGACGGAAGGTGGTCAGCGGGGCGAGGGGGGCGTCGTGGAGTTCCTGCACGTGGACAAGAGTACGGTCCGTGCCCCTCGCATCCCTGCGGGGCCACGGACCGTCCTCGTTCGTCCCCCGTGCCGGCGGGGTCAGCGGCCCGCCTCCTGCTCGGCGAGGCGGCGCTCGGCCTCGGCCCAGCCGAGGGGCAGCTCGGTGGCGGGCACGGTCCAGTAGGTGAAGACGGATTCCCGCATGTACGCGGAGGCGGCGCGGGAGCTGGAGCGGTGGGGCTCGCTGCGGGCGAAGCGGTACAGCGCGTCCCGGTCCTCCCACGCGGAGAGCGTGAGGAAGGTGCGGTGCAGGACGCGGGCCCGCAGGGCGACGCCGTGGGCCCCGGGGGCCCTGCGCATCTGTCGGATGATGCCGGGCGCCTTGAGGAAGAACCTGACGGCGCCGGTGAGGGTGGCGGTCTCGAAGCGGGAGGCCATGACGTAGACCTCGGCGCCGGGCGCCGCCGGAGTGGGTGTGGACCAGGGGATGTCGGGCATGACGTGCTCTCCTTCCGTGGTGCGGTGACGGGGCTTCTCGTCGAGCAGGCCGGATCAGGGAGCGGCGGTCATCCGACGGCCGGGACCTTGTCCGTGGCCCCGGGCTCGACGGTGGCGGGTACCGGGGTGGGTACCGGGGTGGGCGCGCTCCTGGCCTTGCGGGGCACCAGGAGGGCCAGCGCGGCGGCGAGGGCGACAGCGCCGGCGCCGATCCAGAGGGCGGGGACGGTGCCGTCGGTGAAGGCCTGCGGGGATTCGTAGCCGCCCTGGGCGGAGAAGACCGAGGCCAGGACGGCGACGCCGAGGGCGCCGCCGACCTCGCGCAGGGCGTTGTTCGTGCCGGAGGCCTTGCCTTGGTCGGCGGGGCTCACGGTGGACATCAGGACGTTGGCCGCCGGGGCGAAGTAGAGGGCCATGCCGATCCCGCTGAGGATCAGCGGCGGCAGCTGCGCGGCGTACGAGACGTCCGTGCTCAGGATCGCGGCGAACCAGCCGAGGCCCAGTGCCTGGAACGCCAGGCCGGCGGCGACCACGGGGCGGCCGCCGATGCGGTCGGAGAGGATCCCGGCCAGCGGGGCCACGATCATCGGCATGCCGGTCCAGGGGAGCATGCGCAGGCCTGCTTCGGTGGGCGAGTAGCCGGCGACGCCCTGGAGGAACTGGCTGAGCAGGAAGATCGAGCCGAACATGCCGAGGAACATCAGCAGGCTGGCCAGGTTGATCCCCAGGAAGCCGCGGTCACGGAAGAGCCGCATGGGGAGCATGGGGTTGGCGTGGGTGAAGCCGTGGTGGACGAAGCCCGCGACGAGGGCGGTGCCGGCGATCAGGCCGGTGAGGACGGGGGCGCTGGTCCAGCCCTCGGAGTTGGCGTTGACCAGGGCGTAGACGATGCCGAAGAGGCCGCCGCTGATGAGCAGGGTGCCGGGGAGGTCGAGGCGGGCGCCCGGGGCGGTGGACTCGGCGAGGCGCAGGCGGGCGAGCGGGATCAGGGCCAGGCCTATGGGCACGTTGAGCCAGAAGATCCACTGCCAGGAGATGTGCTCGGTGAGGCTGCCGCCGATGAGGGGGCCGCTGGCGACGGCGAGGCCGGTGACGGCGCCGTAGATGCCGAGGGCCGTGCCGCGGCGGGCGGCCGGGACGGCGGCGGTGAGCAGGGTGAGGGTGAGCGGCATCATGACGGCGGCTCCCACGCCCTGCACGGCGCGGGCGGCGATGAGCGCGTCGATCCCGGGCGAGAGGGCGGCTGCGGCGGAGGCGCCGGTGAAGACGGCGAGGCCGGCGATGAACAGCCGGCGGCGGCCGAAGCGGTCGCCGAGGGCGGCGCCGAACATGAGGAGGACGGCGAAGGTGAGCGTGTAGGCGTTCACCGTCCATTCCAGGTCCTCCAGCCCGCCGCCGAGGTCCGCGCGGATGGCGGGGAGGGCGGTGGTCACGACCAGGTTGTCGAGTGCGGCCATGAAGCTGGCCACGCCGGTGAGGACGAGGGCCCAGACGGCGGGCCCGCGGAGCTTGGTGTCGATGCCTTGCGCTTGCACGATGTCCCCCTACGGTTTGTTAGTTATTGCTGACTAACTTTCGCGTCCACGAAAAGCGCGCCCGAGCCGATCGCGCGCGCCGCGCCCTCACATCTCAAGGCGTCCGGTGGTGCGGGCCTCCGGGTAGAACCCTTCCCAGACCCGATGGTCGAACGGGAAGCCCATGGCGGCCAGGACGTTGATCAGCATCCCGTAGGCCATGAAGGTCGTGGTCTCCCGCGGGTCGCCGCCCAGCGGCAGGTGGGCGGTGTCCCAGAGCTCCATCCAGCCGGCCCGGACGACCTTGCCGAACTCGCGGTCGCCGGCCGCCTCGGCCGCAGCCACCGCCACGTACATCTGGAGCTGCATCTGGAGCTTGTCGGGGTCTTCGGTGATCAGCCGGGTGTACGCGTTGGCGATGGCCTGCTGGGCCTCCTCGCCGTGAAGCCCTTCCACGGCGCCGGCGAAGAGCTCGCGCGTGTCCCTCAGGCAGCGCTCGGAGGCGGCCAGGAAGATCGCCTGCTTGTTGGGGAAGAGCCGGAAGAGGTACGGCTGCGAGACGCCCACCCGCTTGGCGATGGACTCGGTGGAGGTCCCGTGGTAGCCGCCGCGGGCGAATTCGTGCATCGCCGCGCGAATGACGCTCTCGCGCCTCTCTTCTGCGCTCATCCTTGCCATACGACGAAGTTAGTGCTCAATCACTAACTTCGTCAAGCGTTCGCTGCGGCCGCCCCGGACGGAGGGCGGGAGTGCCGAGGGGGCGGATGTTCCCCGCCCCCTCTCCGTAGGTGCACCCAGGTGGGGCACCCGGGTAGGGCACCCAGGTGGGGCACTCAGGCGAGTGCGACCACCGCGCGGGACATGCCGAGGACCTTCTGACCGGCGCTCATGGCCGTCAGGTCGACCCGTACGCGGTGGTCGTCCAGCTTCGCCGCGACCTTGGCGGTGACCTCGATCAGGCCGCCCAGGTCGTCGTTGGGGACCACGACGGGCTTCGTGAAGCGCACGCCGTACTCCACCACCGCGCCCGGGTCTCCCACCCAGTCGGTGACCACGCGGATCGCCTCGGCCATGGTGAACATGCCGTGCGCGATCACGTCCGGCAGCCCGACCTCCTTGGCGAACTTCTCGTTCCAGTGGATCGGGTTGAAGTCGCCCGAGGCGCCGGCGTACTGCACGAGCGTGGCGCGCGTCACGGGGAAGGACGCGGCGGGCAGCTCGGTGCCGACCTCGACGTCGGCGTACTTGATCTGCGCTGCCATGTCAGGCCTCCTCGGGGGCGCGGGAGACGAGCTTCGTCCACGCCGTCACCACGTGCTCGCCGGTCTCGTCGTGGACCTCGCCGCGGATGTCGATGATGTCGTTGCCCGCGAGCGACTTCACGGCCTCGATGGTGGAGGTCACCGACAGGCGGTCACCGGCACGCACCGGTCGGGAGTACGCGAACTTCTGGTCGCCGTGCACGACGCGGCTGTAGTCCAGCCCCAGCTGCGGGTCCGCGACGACCTGGCCGGCCGCCTTGAATGTGATGGCGAACACGAAAGTCGGCGGCGCGATCACATCGGAGTGGCCGTAGGCCTTGGCCGCTTCGGGGTCGGTGTAGACGGGATTGGCGTCACCCACCGCGACCGCGAATTCGCGGATCTTCTCCCGGCCGACCTCGTACGGATCGGTGGGCGGGTAGCTCCGCCCCACGAAGGACTGGTCGAGAGCCATGACTCACTACCTCCTGTTGAAGGGACACGAAACACACAGGGACAAAGACAGGAACGGGCACGGAAACGACACAAGGCCGCCCCCAATGAAGGGGACGACCTCATGACGGTGCCTGTTATTCGAGACTTCGCTGGGGTCAGCGGGTCTCGCGGTGCGCGGTGTGCGAGTTGCAGCGCGGGCAGTGCTTCTTCATCTCCATGCGGTCCGGGTTGTTACGCCGGTTCTTCTTGGTGATGTAGTTCCGCTCCTTGCACTCCACGCAGGCCAGCGTGATCTTCGGGCGGACGTCGGTGGCAGCCACGTGAGTGCTCCTTGACGGACTATGGGACGGATGAACGCATAAAAGAGTAGCCGATCGGGAGACCGACCCCGCAATCGGCTACTGTGGGTAGCGGCGACCGGACTTGAACCGGTGACACAGCGATTATGAGCCGCTTGCTCTACCGACTGAGCTACGCCGCTTTGATGTGATCGGCTCCCCACCCGAGGGTGGGGGGCCTCTCTCACCAGAGCCCCAATGCGGAATCGAACCGCAGACCTTCTCCTTACCATGGAGACGCTCTACCGACTGAGCTATTGGGGCGAGCGATGAAGACATTACACGGTTGCCCGCCGATCGCCCAAATCCTTTGCGGGAACAGGGCTCCGAGGGGGTTCGGCAGCCTCTCTTGATCAACCCGCAGGCCACTCCCGCCCCGTTTCTCCCGCAGTTTGTGTGCGGGCTCACACACGGCGTGCGCCCCGCGGCTCCCGCGGTCGCCCTGGCTCGGAGGCACCACACCGGTACGACTATTGCGCTCTTCCGCGAAGCGGAGTGTGCCGCGCCCTAGGCTCTGAGCACGCTGCGTGATCTTGGGCCGCGGGCCGCGGCCACGGCCCCAGGAACCGCCCGAGCCACCGCAGGAGCGCGATGTCCGACAGCCAGCCGCAGCAGCCGTCCCACTCCCCCCGCAGCGGCAACGGCAGCGCGGCCGCCGCCGAGGCCGCCACCCTGCTCCTCGCCGGGGCCCGCCTCACGGACGGCCGTACCGTCGACGTCCGCCTCGGCGGCGGCCGGATCCAGGCCGTCGGGACCACGGGCAGCCTCTCCTCCCACATGCTCTCCCGGGTGGACCTCACCGGCTACCTGCTGCTCCCCGCCCCCGCCGAGCCGCACGCCCACGGGGACACCGCGCTGACCGCCGACGGTGACGGGCCCGTCTCGTACGCCCCCGACGAGGTGCAGCGCCGCGCCACCGAGGCGGCCCTGCTCCAGCTCGGCCACGGCGCGACCGCCATGCGCTCGCACGTGCGCATCGGCGACGTGCACGGCCTCGGCCCCCTGGAAGCCGTGCTCCAGGCCCGGCGCTCCCTGCGCGGCCTCGCCGACCTGACCGCGGTGGCCGTACCCCGGCTGCTGACCGGCGCGGCCGGGGCCGACGGGCTCGCCATGCTGCGGGACGCCGTCAAGATGGGCGCCTCGGTCATCGGCGGCTGCCCCGACCTGGACCCGGACCCGACGGGCTTCCTCGAAGCCGTGCTGGAGCTCGCCGACGAGCACGGCTGCCCCGTGGACCTGCACACGGACGGTGACGACCCGGCCCGTCTCTCCCGGCTCGCGGCGATGGCGGGCGGCCTGCGCCCCGGAGTGACCATCGGCCCCTGCGGCGGGCTCTCCCGGCTCCCGCTGGACGCGGCGGCCCGCTCCGCCGACCAGCTCGCGGCGGCCGGCGTACGGGTGACCTGCCTGCCCCAGGGCGACTGCGCGGCCCTGGAACGCCGCGGCCTGCGCACCGCCCCCGTACGGCTCCTGCGGGCCGCCGGCGTACGGGTCGCGGCCGGCAGCGGGGCCCTGCGGGACGCCGGTAACCCGGTCGGCCGCGGCGACCCCCTGGAGGCCGCGTACCTGCTGGCCTCCCAGGGCGGGCTGCGTCCCGGCGAGGCCTACGAGTCCGTCAGCGCCTGCGCCCGCGAGGCCATGGGCCTGCCGGAGGTACGGGTGGAGGCGGGCTTCCCGGCGGAGCTGCTCGCCGTACGCGGCGACCGCATCGCGGGCGTGCTCTCCCTCGCGTACAGCCGGATCGTGATCCACCGCGGGCGGGTGGTGGCGCGGACGAGTGCGGTGCGCGAGTACTGCGACTCCGCCGTCGCGGCGGCCCTGGACCTCCCCCGGCAGGGGCGCACCGCGCCCGGCCACTGAGGGGGTGTCTTCCCGGGCGGGGGCGCCCGGCTCGTCGTACCGTCGGGGCATGCGCATCGTCATCGCGGGTGGACACGGTCGGATCGCGCTGCGGCTGGAGCGCCTGCTCGCCGCGCGCGGGTACGAGGTCGCGGGCATCATCCGCGACCTCGAACAGGGCGACGACCTCAGGGAGGCGGGCGCCGAACCGGTGCTCTGCGATCTGGAGTCGGCCACGGTGGAGCACGTGGCGGGGATCCTGCAGGGCGCGGACGTTGCGGTGTTCGCGGCGGGCGCCGGCCCCGGCAGCGGTGCCGGGCGCAAGGAGACCGTGGACCGGGGCGCGGCGGTGCTGTTCGCCGACGCGGCCGAACGGGCCCGCGTACGCCGCTTCCTGATGGTCTCTTCGATGGGCGCGGACGCCCATCACGAGGGCGACGACGTCTTCGACGTCTACCTGCGGGCGAAGGGCGAGGCCGACGACCACGTACGGACCCGGCTGGGCCTGGAGTGGACGGTCCTGCGCCCGGGCTCACTGCTCGACGACGCCGGGAAGGGCCAGGTCCGCCTGGAGGCGCGGACGGGCCGGGGGGCGGTGCCGCGCGACGACGTGGCGGCGGTGCTGGCCGAGCTGGTGGAGACGCCCGCGACGGCGGGCCTGACCCTGGAGCTGGTCTCCGGCTCGACCCCGGTCCAGGTGGCCGTCAAGGACGTGGCGGGCAACTGACGGCCCGGCGGGGAGGCCGGCTCGCGGCCGGCCTCCCCGCCCGCGGCTCAGAACTGCGCTTCCAGCTTGTCGTCGGAGCGTCCGACCGAGTCCTGCTGGTAGCGGCTCTCGTACGCGTCGCGGATCCGCTCGATGCGCACGCTGCGGTCCTCGGCCTCCTTCTCCGGGTACAGCAGGACCACTTCGTAGGAGGTCTCGCGGACGATCTTGCCGTCCCCGCCGCGCCACTGGCCGTACCCGTCGTGGAGCGTCAGCCCCTCGGGGAAGGCGGGGGTGATCTCCCGGTCCAGGAACCGCATGAACTCCCGTTCCGCGACCGGGCCCCCGCCGTCGGCCCGTTCGGTGCCGAAGTACAGCCGGGTCTCCCGGTAGGGCTCCCCCGCGTCCGTGTGCAGGGCGGCTCCCATCAGAGCCGGAATCCCCGCGCCGAGCAGGGCCATGAGGACCCCGCCGCCGACCTTCCCCCGCGTGTCAGATGTCCATTTCACCCCCGGAGAACGACTGGGAGCCCCCGACGATGCGGCCGACGCCCCGCGGCACTTCCGGGAATGCGAAAGAACCCCCGTCCACTGCGTTTCCGCAGATGAACGGGGGTTCCACTCGCGTGGCGGCGCCAGGGTTCGAACCTGGGTAGGCTGAGCCGGCAGATTTACAGTCTGCTCCCTTTGGCCACTCGGGCACACCGCCAAGAGTTGCTGCCGTTTTTTCCGCCTTGCGGCGGCGCTCCCCGGCAACGACGTAAACGATACCTGATGACCGGGGGTGCTTCACCACCGGATTGATCAGCGCTGCGGGTGGGCGCGGTGGCTAGGCTTTGCCGAGCGGGCCGGGCACGTCCGGCCGCGCCCTCCGGGGTGATCACAACCGACTTCAAGGAGCCACAGCACATGGCCGACTCCAGTTTCGACATCGTCTCGAAGGTCGAGCGGCAGGAGGTCGACAACGCCCTCAACCAGGCCGCCAAGGAGCTCTCGCAGCGCTACGACTTCAAGGGCACCGGCGCCACCATCGCCTGGTCCGGCGAGAAGATCCTGATGGAGGCGAACTCCGAGGAGCGCGTCAAGGCCGTCCTCGACGTCTTCGAGACCAAGCTGGTCAAGCGCGGTATCTCGCTCAAGGCGCTGGACGCCGGTGAGCCGCAGCTGTCCGGCAAGGAGTACAAGATCTTCGCCACGATCGAGGAGGGCATCTCCCAGGAGAACGCCAAGAAGGTCGCGAAGATCATCCGTGACGAGGGTCCGAAGGGCGTCAAGGCCCAGGTCCAGGGCGAAGAGCTGCGCGTCAGCTCCAAGAGCCGTGACGACCTCCAGGCCGTCCAGGCCCTCCTCAAGGGCAAGGACCTGGACTTCGCGATCCAGTTCGTGAACTACCGCTGACGCAGGTCCGCGACCTGTCACCACGCCGGCCCGGCGGTCTTCACCGACCGCCGGGCCGCGGTGGTTGCGGGGTGCGTGGGGTGTGTGTGCCGGGCGTGTGCGGCGCACGCGCCGCCGCGGGCTTCCGTGGGCACTTGGGGGGCGGGGAGTGCGCCCAGCACGGTGGGTGGCATCACATCACCGCGTGGCAGGGGGGTCTCGCATGCCTGGGGCCGGCACGTTTCGCGCAGACTTCGGGGCGTCCGTCGTCGTCGCACTGGTCGCGATCCCCCTGTGCGTGGGGGTGGCGGTCGCCTCCGGGGTGCAGGCCGAGCTGGGGATCGTCACCGGCGTGGTCGGGGGTCTGGTCACCGGCTGGTTCCGCGGGAGCTCCCTGCAGGTGAGCGGGCCCGCGGCCGGGCTCACCGTGCTCGTCTACGAGGCGCTGCAGACGTACGGCACGGCCGCCCTCGGGGTGCTGGTGCTGGCCGCCGGCGCGCTGCAGCTGGGCATGGGGGTGCTGCGGCTCGGGCGGTGGTTCCGGGCGATCTCCGTGGCCGTCGTGCACGGGATGCTGGCCGGCATCGGGCTCGTGCTGATCTCCGGGCAGCTGTACGCCCTGGGCGACGCGGAGGCTCCCGGGCAGACCCTGGCGAAGCTGGGCGGGGTGCACGGGCTCGCGGCGCGGGCCGACTGGGCCGCGGTGCTGCTCGGGGTCGGAACCATCGCCGTCATGGTGGTGTGGCGCCGGGCGCCCGCCCGTCTGCGGCTGCTGCCGGGCGCGCTGGTCGGGGTGGCCGCCGCCGCCACCGTGGCCGCCCTGTTGCGGCTGCCCGTCGAGAAGGTGCGGGTGACGGGGGTCCTTGGGGCCGTGTCCCCGCCCGCCTGGGGCGAGTTCGGGGTGCTGGCGTCCTTCGGCGCGGCCGGGACGGTGGTCGCGCTGGCGCTGATCGCTTCCGCGGAGACCCTCTTCAGCGCGGCCGCCGTGGACCGGATGCACGACGGGCCCCGGACGGAGTACGACCGGGAACTGATCGCCCAGGGCGTGGGCAACAGCGTCTGCGGGCTGCTCGGGGCGCTGCCGATGACCGCCGTGATCGTCCGCAGCGCCGCCAACGTGGAGGCCGGAGCGCGCACCCGTGCCTCCCGGGTGATGCACGGCGGCTGGCTGCTGCTCTTCGCCGTGGCCTTCCCCCAGGTGCTGGAGCTCGTGCCGCTGGCCGCTCTGGCCGGGGTGCTGCTGTACGCGGGGTGGAAGCTGCTGCCGGTCAGGGCGGTGGCGGTGCTGTGGCGCACGCACCGGGGCGAGGCGGTGGTGCTGGTCGCCACGGCCGGCGCGATCGTCGTCACCAACCTCTTCGAGGGGGTGCTGGTCGGGCTGGGGCTGGCCATCGCCAAGGCCGCCTGGGAGACCTCCCACGTGCACATCGAGGAGGTGTGGGAGGACGAGGAGCTGTGCGTGCGGGTCATGGGGAACGCCAGCTTCCTGCGACTGCCCAAACTGCTCGACGCCTTGGACGCGCTGCCCCACGGACAGCCGGTGCGGCTGGACCTGAGCGGTCTGCGCCATCTCGACCACGCCTGCCTGACCGCCCTGGAGGGCTGGGAGCGCACCCGGACGCCGCTCCCCGGCCGCGAGGGCGTCACCTAGCCCGGATACCCTCCGCCGGTGGAGAACGAGCTGAAGCGCACCCTGGGGGTCTTCGACGCGGTCGTCGTCGGGCTCGGAGCGATGGTCGGCGCCGGGGTCTTCGCGGCCTTCGCCCCGGCCGCCCGGGCCGCGGGCGGGGCGCTCCTCGCCGCCCTCGCGGTGGCGGCTCTCGTGGCCTACTGCAACGCGCACTCCTCGGCGCGGCTGGCCGCCCGGTATCCGGCCTCCGGCGGCACCTACGTGTACGGGCGGGAGCGGCTCGGCCCCTTCTGGGGCCATCTGGCCGGCTGGGGGTTCGTGATCGGCAAGACCGCGTCCTGCGCGGCGATGGCCCTGACGGTGGGTGCCTACGTGTGGCCCGGGCGCGAGCACGCCGTGGCCGTGGCGGCGGTGGTGGCGATCACCGCCGCGAGCTACGGCGGTGTGCAGAAGTCCGCCCGGATCGCGCGGCTGATCGTGGCGGCGGTGCTGGCGGTGCTGGCCGGGGTGGTCGTGGTGTGCCTGTCCTCGGGTGCGGCCGCACCCGAGCGGCTCATCGGGGCGCACTGGTCCCTCTTCGGGCTGTTGCAGGGCGCCGGCCTGCTGTTCTTCGCCTTCGCGGGCTACGCGCGGATCACCACCCTGGGCGAGGAAGTGCGGGATCCGGAACGGACGATCCCACGGGCGGTGCCGCTCGCGCTGGGGATCGCCCTGCTGGTGTACGCGGCGGTGGCGGTGGCGGTTCTCTCGGTGCTCGGCGTCGAGGGGCTGGCCCGGTCGGCCGCCCCGCTGGCGGACGCGGTCCGGGCGGCGGGTGCGCCGGAACTGGCGCCGGTCGTCCGGGTGGGCGCGGCCCTGGCCGCGCTGGGCTCGCTGCTGGCCCTCGTGCTCGGGGTGTCGCGGACGGTCCTGGCGATGGCCCGGGACGGCCATCTGCCGCGCGCGCTGGCCGCCGTACACCCCCGGCACCAGGTGCCGCACCATGCCGAGCTGGCGGTGGGTGCGGTGGTGGCGGTGCTCGCGGCCACCGCCGATCTGCGGGGCGCGATCGGTTTCTCCTCCTTCGGAGTGCTCGCCTATTACGCGATCGCGAACGCTTCCGCGTGGACTCTCGATTCAGGTGTCAAGGGGCGGGCCGTGGCGGCGGTCGGGCTGTCCGGCTGTGTGGTGCTGGCGTGTGCGCTGCCCCTCGCCTCGGCGGTCGCGGGGGCCGCGGTACTGGCTCTGGGCGCCGTGGCGTACCGGGTGCGGGGCCGGCTCAGATCCGGGATCTGAACTCCGCCCAGGGCGCGAGTTCCAGGTCGTGGTCCTCCCCCAGGACGGACTCCTCGCAGAACCACGCGGTGCCGTCGAGCCAGCCGCGCAGCCAGCCCGCCAGGCCCGGTGCGTCGACGGACCAGGCGACGTCCGGCTCCCCGGGATTCGGGTCGAACAGCAGGACCTGGGCGGTTTCGGATCTGCAGTCGACGCAGGCGTACATGGCGCATCCGAGGTCGGCGACGGGCAGGACCGCCTCGGGCCACCGCCAGCCGGAGGCGCGCTGGGCCTCGTAGGCGCCGAGGGCCTGACGCAGCGGCAGGAGCCCGTGCTCCGGGCCGAATCCGCCGTCCCCGACGCGGGTGTAGAGCCGGGCGAGCAGGGGCGGCAGGGCGAAGCCGAGTATGCCCTCGGCGCGGGCGATCTCCCCGGCGCCCAGCGGCGTGGGCAGGGGCTTTCCCTGGGCCCGTGCGGAGTTGCGCGCACGGTCTGCGACTTGCTCCAGCAACTGCTCGGTCTCGTTCATGCATTCATGGTGACGCACACCACTGACAGCCCGCCGCCCCTGTGGACAACTGCGCCGCGGACGGGCCTGGCCCGTCCGCGGCGCGGTGTCGAACTATCGCTTGCGTGTCGTCAGCGGGAGGCGAACGGGGCGTCCGTGGGGACGATTTCGCGGCCCAGCGGGAGCAGGGAGAGCGGGACCATCTTGAAGTTGGCGATGCCGAACGGGATGCCGATGATCGTGACGCAGAGGGCGATGCCGGTGACGATGTGGCCGAGGGCCAGCCACCAGCCGGCCAGCACCAGCCACAGGACGTTGCCGATGCAGGACGGGGCGCCCGCGTCGTGGCGCTCGACCGTGGTGTAGCCGAACGGCCAGAGGGCGTAGACCGCGATGCGGAAGGCGGCGATGCCGAACGGGATGCCGATGATGGTGATGCAGAGGAGCACACCCGCGAGCAGGTATCCCAGGAACAGCCAGATGCCGCTGAGGATGAGCCAGATGACGTTCAGGATTGTCTTCATTGGCGGCGGCCTGCCATCTGTTCGAGCCGGGCGATGCGCTCGGCCATCGGAGGGTGGGTGGAGAACATCTTGGAAAGGCCCGCGCCTGGCCGGAACGGGTTGGCGATCATCATATGACTCGCCGTTTCCAGACGTGGCTCCGGCGGCAGCGGGAGCTGCTTGGTGCCCGCGTCGAGCTTGCGCAGGGCACTGGCCAGGGCGAGCGGGTCCCCGGTGAGCTGGGCTCCGGAGGCGTCGGCCTCGTACTCGCGCGAGCGGCTGATGGCCAGCTGGATCACCGAGGCGGCCAGCGGGCCCAGGATCATGATCAGCAGCATGCCGAGCAGGCCGGGGCCCTCGTCGTCGTTCGACCGGCCGATCGGGATGAGCCAGGCGAAGTTCACCAGGAACATGATCACCGAGGCGAGTGCTCCGGCCACCGACGAGATGAGGATGTCCCGGTTGTAGACGTGGCTGAGCTCGTGGCCGATGACCCCGCGCAGCTCGCGCTCGTCGAGGATGCGCAGGATGCCCTCGGTGCAGCAGACCGCGGCGTTGCGCGGGTTGCGGCCGGTGGCGAAGGCGTTCGGGGCCTCGGTGGGTGAGATGTAGAGCCGTGGCATGGGCTGGCGCGCGGACGTGGAGAGCTCGCGCACCATGCGGTAGAGCTGGGGAGCCTCGAACTCGCTGACGGGGCGGGCGCGCATCGCGCGTAGAGCCAGCTTGTCGCTGTTCCAGTACGCGTAGGCATTCGTCCCGAGAGCAACGAGGACGGCCACGATCAGGCCGGTCCGTCCGAAGAAGCTGCCGATGAGGATGATGACTGCGGACAGCCCGCCGAGGAGTACGGCGGTCTTGAGCCCGTTGTGCCGGCGGTGCACGGTACGCCCTCCAAGTGGTGCGGCAGGGGAGCCCGTCATGGATTTGAGGGTCTACGGTCCAGTGGACCCTCCCTTCCTGGTCAACGCGAGGTGGGGGCGTCTGGTTCCCAGGGCGTGCCGGGGCGACGGCCCGCCGCCGCCCTCTCGGCGGGGGTGGCGGGGCCGCCGCGTGCGTTACTCCGTACGGGGCAACCGCCCGGGTACGGGCTACTGCGTGAAGAGGCTCCCCGACGCGACGCGCAGGACGAGCTGCGGGGCGCCCGAGAGGACGACCGCGGTGATCGCGGTCGCGACGATGGCCGCCGCGACCGGCCAGGGGGCCTTCGTGCGGGCCCCCGCGCCGTCCGAGCCCTCCGCGCCCTCGGGCACGCGGAAGAGCAGCGCCGTCCAGCGCAGGTAGTAGTACAGGGCGATGACGACGTTGATCGCCATGAGCACGGCCAGCCAGCCCAGGCCCGCGTCGACGGCGGACTGGAAGACGGTGACCTTGGCGAAGAGCCCGATGATGCCGGGCGGCAGGCCCGCCAGGCAGAGCAGGAAGAAGGCCAGGGACAGTGCGGCGAGCGGGCGCTCGGCGTACAGGCCGCGGTAGTCGCTGATGCGATGGAGCGGCTTCGTCCGGGCGACGAGGGCGGCCACCGCGAAGGCGCCCAGGTTCACCGCGGCGTACATGAGGGCGTAGGCGAGGGTGGAGCCGATCTGGTCGCGCTCGGAGTACGCGGCTGCGGCGATCGGGACCAGCAGGTAGCCGGCCTGGCCGACCGAGGACCAGGCGAGCAGCCGTACGGCGCTGTTCGGGCGGTCCGCGCACTGGCGCACCGCCGCGGCGTTGCCCAGGGTCATGGTGAGCGCGGCGAGGACGGCGACCGCCGGGCCCCAGATCTGCGAGTACGCCGGGAAGGCGATCACCGTGACGAGGATGAGGCCGGTGAAGCCCACGGCCTTGCCGATCACGGAGAGGTAGCCGGCGATGGGCAGGGGGGCTCCGACGTAGGTGTCGGGGACCCAGAAGTGGAAGGGGACGGCCGCGGTCTTGAACGCGAAGCCGACCAGGGTGAGCGCGACACCGGCCATGGCGAGGGTGTCGAGCTGCCCGGGGACGTCCTCCAGGCGGTCCGCGACCTGCGTGAGGTGCAGCGATCCGGTGACGGCGTAGACGAAGCTGACGCCCATCAGCGACACGGCGGTGGCGGTGACGGAGGACAGGAAGAACTTCAGGGCGGCCTCGGAGGAGAGCCGGTCGCCGCGGCGCATGCCCACGAGCGCGAAGGCGGGCAGGGACGCGACCTCCAGCGCGACGATCAGGGTGGCGAGGTCCCGGGAGGCGGGCAGCAGGGCGGCGCCGGCGGCGGAGGAGAGCAGCAGGAACCAGTACTCGCCGGCGGGCATCCGCGTGTCGCGCACGGCGGTGACCGACAGGAGCGCGGTGAGCAGGGCTCCGGCCAGCACCAGGAACTGGACGACCACCGTGAAGTGGTCGGCGACGTAGCTGCAGGCCTCCGGGTCGGCGGTGAGGCAGAAGGTGGAGCGGTCGCCGGCGCGCAGCGGCAGCAGGGTGGCGATCGCGGCGGCCAGGCCGGCCACCGAGATCCAGCCGAGGACCGGCTTGTGCCGCTCGGCGACGAAGAGGTCGGCGACGAGGACGGCCAGGCCGACGACGGCGGTGATCACCACGGGTGCGATGGCGAGCCAGTCGACGGACTGGACCAGGCTGGGGGTCTCGGCCGCGAGGACCGTCAGGGCCGTCATGAGTTGCCTCCTGCGAGGAGCTGCTGAACGGCCGGGTCGGTCAGGCCGAGGAGGAGCGCGGGCCACAGGCCGGCGAGGACGGTGAGGGCGACGAGCGGGGTCCAGGCGGCGAACTCGTAGCGCTGGACGTCCGCGACGGCGAGCTCGGGGCCGGCCTTCGGGTCTCCCATGCAGACGCGGCGTACGACGACCAGCAGGTAGGCGGCCGTGAGCAGGGTGCCGAACGCGCCGATGGCCGTGTAGGTGAGGAACGCGGGGCGGGACAGGCCCTCGGCCGGGTCGAAGGCGCCGAAGAGGGCCAGCATCTCGCCCCAGAAGCCGGCCAGGCCGGGCAGGCCCAGGGAGGCGACGGCGGCGAAGGCGAGGAGCGCGCCGAAGCGGGGGGCGCGGCCGTAGAGGGCGGCGCCGGTGGCTCCGGCGAGGGTGTCGAGGTCGGCGGTGCCGTAGCGGTCCTTGAGGGCGCCGACCAGGAAGAAGAGGAGGCCGGTGATCAGGCCGTGGGCGATGTTGGCGAAGAGGGCGCCGTTGACTCCGGTGGGGGTCATGGACGCGATGCCGAGGAGGACGAAGCCCATGTGGCCGACGGAGGAGTAGGCGATGAGGCGCTTGAGGTCGCCCTTGTTCCCCTTGCGGGCCAGCGCGAGGCAGGCGAGCGATCCGTAGATGATGCCGACGGTGGCGAAGGCGCCCAGGTAGGGGGCGAAGGTGGCCATGCCGTCGGGGGTGACAGGGAGCAGGATGCGGACGAACCCGTACGTGCCCATCTTGAGCAGGACGCCGGCCAGGAGGACGGATCCGACGGTGGGGGCGGCGGTGTGGGCGTCGGGCAGCCAGCTGTGGAGGGGCCACATCGGGGTCTTCACGGCGAGGCCGAGACCGATGGACAGGACGGCCAGCAGCTGGGTGGTGTGGGACAGTTCGCGGCCGTTGTCAGAGGCGAGTGCCACCATGTCGAATGTGCCCGCCGTCACACCGATGAGGAGGAGGCCGAGCAGCATGACGACGGAGCCGAGGAGCGTGTAGAGGATGAACTTCCAGGCGGCGGCCTGCCGCTGGGCACCGCCCCAGCGGGCGATGAGGAAGTACATCGGGATGAGGACCATCTCGAAGGCGAGGAAGAAGAGCAGCAGGTCGAGGACGGCGAAGGTCGCGAGGGTGCCGGACTCGAGGACGAGGAGCAGCGCGACGAAGGCCTTCGGGGACGGGCCTGCGGGGAGCTTGAAGTAGCTGTAGAGCGCGCAGAGGAAGAACAGCAGCGCGGTCATCAGGAGGAGGGGGAGCGAGATGCCGTCGACACCGAGGTGGATCCGGACGTCCAGCGCCGGGATCCAGCTGATGTCCGTCGTCGCCTGGAAGCGGGACGGGGCGTCGTGGTCGAAGCCGAGGGCGAGGGCGATCGCCGCGGCGAGGATCACGCCCGTCACGGTCACGCCGTGGCGGAGCACGGCCTGCTCGGGGCCGCGGCCCTTGAGGCCGGGCGGGGCCGGCAGGAGGGCCGCGACGGCGCCGAGGAGCGGTGCGGCGACGATGAACGCCAGAAGGAACTGCATCACGGACGGGCTGATATCAATCACGGCTGACTCACGGCTCACGATCCGGCGTTGACGTTGGCGAGGACGGCGGTGGCGATCGCCAGGACCACGGCGCCGGCGAGCAGGGCGCTCAGGTAGCTCTGCACGTTGCCGGTCTGGGCGCGGCGTACGAGGCCGCCGAGCAGCCGGGTGCCGGTGCCCGCGCCGCGGACGTACGTGTCCACGACCTCGCGGTCGAGGAAGGCGACGAGGCGGGCCGCCGCACGGACGGGGCGGACGAACAGCCGGGAGTAGACGGCGTCCAGGTGGAAGCCGTCGGCCGCGTGGGGGTGCAGGGGGCCCAGGAGGGCCCGGCCGGGGTCGGCGGCGGGACCCGCCGGGACGGCGGGGTGCTCGTGGGTGACCTCCGCGACCTCGGGCGTCTCGGCGGCGGACTCGGCGGCCGCGGTGGCCGCGGACACCGTGGCGGCCACGGCGGCGGGCTGCTCGGCGGCGCCGGCGCTGCGGGCGGGTCCGGCCGCGGGGGCCGTGGCGGCCTTGACCGTGGCGCGCTGCCAGAGGGCGTAGGTGAGCATCGCGCCGATGACGGCGGCGCCCGTGCCGAGGACCGATGTGGCCAGGGTCGGGGTGAGTGCCCTGCCGTCGAACCAGTCGGCGAGCGAGTCCGCCGCGAGGCCGAAGCCGACCGACGGGATGGCCAGCAGCCACAGCACGCCGGTCATGGCGAAGGGCTCCTTGCCGTGGTCGGGGGCGGCTGCGCCCCGGCCGCGGAAGGCCATCAGCCACAACCGGGCGGCGTAGGCGGCGGTGAGCAGGGCGGTGAGCACGCCGGCGATCAGCACCAGCCAGCCGGCGGCGCTGGGAGCGAGGTCGGAGTGGCCGGTGGCGGTCTGCTCGGCGGCGACGAGGACGGCTTCCTTGGAGAAGAAGCCGGCGAAGGGCGGGATGGCGGCGAGCGCGAGCAGCGCGATCGTCATCGTCCAGAAGGCGTCGGGGATGCGCTTGGCCAGGCCGTCCATCCGGGACATGGCGGCCAGGGAGTTCGTACCGGCGGCGTGGATGATCACGCCCGCACCCAGGAAGAGGAGCGCCTTGAAGGCGCCGTGGGACAGGAGGTGGAAGACGGCCGCGCTGCGGTCGGCGACGGCCAGGGCGCCGGTCATGTAGGCGAGCTGGCCGATCGTGGAGTAGGCGAGCACCCGCTTGATGTCGTCCTGGGCCAGGGCGGCGAGGCCGGAGCCGACCATCGTGACGGCCGCCATGACGGCCATGACCACCAGTGCGGCGGCGGAGGCCGCGAAGACGGGCAGGAGGCGGGCGATGAAGTAGACACCGGCGGCGACCATCGTCGCGGCGTGGATCAGCGCGGAGACGGGGGTGGGGCCGGCCATCGCGTCGGGGAGCCAGGTGTGCAGCGGGAACTGCGCGGACTTGCCGGCGACTCCGGCGAGCAGGAGCAGCGCGATCAGCGTCGGGTGGTCGAGTCCGCCGGCGGCGACGGTCCCCAGGATCTTCGTGATCCGGAAGGAGCCGGCGTCGGTGGCGAGCGCGAACAGGCCGATGAGGAAGGGGACGTCGCCGAGCTTGGTGACGAGGAAGGCCTTCAGGGATGCGGAGCGGGCCGCTTCGGTCTCCCAGTAGTGGCCGACGAGGAAGTACGAGCAGATGCCCATGACTTCCCAGCCGACCAGCAGCACCATCAGGTCGCCGGAGTAGACGACGAGCAGCATGGCGGAGGTGAACAGCGAGACGAGGGCGGCGTACGAGGGGTAGCGCGGGTCCTCGCGGAGGTACGCCGTCGAGTAGAGCTGTACGCAGGTGGCGACGACCCCGACGAGGACGGCGACCAGTGCGGCGAAGCCGTCGATGTAGAGCGAGAGGTCGATCGGCACGGAGCCGGTCGGGGTCAGCTCGGTCGCGGTGCTGACCGGCTGCCCGCCGCCCTGGCGGACGGCGACGGCCACGGCCAGTACGGCGGCGGCGAGCGTCGGCAGGATCGCGAGCGGGCGGACGAATCCGGGGGCGCTGCGGCCGAGCAGCAGGCCCGCCACCGCGCCCAGGAAGGGCAGCAGCGGGACGAGGACGGCGAGGGTCGTGGTGCTCACGCGGCGACCTCCGGCCGGGCGGTGCTGGTGCTGTCGCTGTTGTCGTTCGGGTCGGGCTCGTGGCCTTCGGCGGTGTCGCGCAGGCGGTCGACGTCCGAGGTGCCGCGGTTGCGGTACACCATCAGCACGATCGCGAGGCCGATGCCGATCTCGGCGGCGGCGATGGCGATGGTGAAGAGGGTGAGGGCCTGGCCGGCGTGCAGGGTGTCGCGCAGCCAGACGTCGAAGGCCACCAGGTTGAGGTTGACGGCGTTGAGCATCAGCTCGACGGACATCAGGACCAGGATGGCGTTGCGGCGGGCGAGCACTCCGTACAGGCCCGTGCAGAAGAGGAGCGCCGCGAGCACGGCGGGGTAGGCGAGGTGCATCAGCGCTTCCCCTTGTCACGGGCGTCGGCGGGGTCGTTGCGGCGGGACAGCACGATGGCGCCGATCAGGGCGGCGAGGAGGAGGACCGAGAGCGCCTCGAAGGGCAGCACCCAGTGCTGGAAGAGGATCTCGCCGGAGACCTTCGTGGAGCCCTGGACCGGCCCGTCCAGGTCGATCCAGGTGGTGCGGAAGGCGTCGACGACCACCCAGACCAGGGCGACGGCCGCGACGACGGCGACGCCGAGCGCGATCCACCGGTTGCCGGAGTCCGCGTCCGGGGAGCGGCCGATGGGGGCCTTGGTGAGCATCAGCCCGAAGAGGAGGAGGACGACCACGGAGCCGAGGTAGATCAGGACCTGGACCCAGGCGATGAACTCGGCGGTCAGCAGCAGGTACTCGACGGCGATGCCGCCGAGGGCGACGACGAGCCAGAGGGCAGCGTGCACCAGCTGCTTGGTGGTGACCGTGACGAGGGCCGCCCCGAAGGTGGCGAGGCCCACGAGGAGGAAGGCGATCTCGACGCCCGTCGGGGACAGGAAACCGGGCCCGGTGGTGGCGGCTGCGGCCACGGTGGCGGCGGGGGTCACGCGTCTGACTCCGGGGTCGGGGTGGTCGGCGGTTCGGTCTCGGCCGTCTGGGCGGCGGCTTCTGCGGCGGCCGCCGCGGCGGCCGCGGCTGCTGCTGCTTCGGCCTTCTCCACCGCCTTGCGGGCGGCGGCGATCTCCTTGGGCTCCTCGGCCCGCGGGTCGAGGGCGGGCGGGGCGGGGACGGTCCACATCCACTCGCGGAGTTTGTCGCGCTCGTGGGTCAGCTCGTGGATGTCGGTCTCCGCGTACTCGAACTCCGGCGACCAGAAGAGGGCGTCGAAGGGGCACACCTCGATGCAGATGCCGCAGTACATGCAGAGGGAGAAGTCGATGGCGAAGCGGTCGAGCACGTTGCGGCTGCGCTCGCGGCCGCCGGGGGTGGAGGCGGGGACCGTCTCCTTGTGGGAGTCGATGTAGATGCACCAGTCGGGGCACTCACGGGCGCAGAGCATGCAGACCGTGCAGTTCTCCTCGAACAGGCCGATGACCCCGCGGGAGCGGGGCGGGAGCTCGGGCTGGACGTCGGGGTACTGGGCCGTGTGCGAGCGCTTCGTCATGGTGCGCAGCGTGACGGCCAGGCCCTTGGCGAGGCCGGATCCGGGGATGGGCATTACTGGATCGCCACCTTCACGATGCCGGTGAGCGCGATCTGGGCGAGCGCGAGCGGGATGAGTGCGGTCCAGGCGAGCTTCTGGAGCTGGTCCTCGCGCAGGCGCGGGTAGCTCACGCGGAGCCAGATCACGACGAAGGCGAGGAGCGCGGTCTTGAGCAGGGTCCAGACCCAGCCGAGGCCCTCGGCGCCGAAGGGGCCGTGCCAGCCGCCGAGGAAGAGGACGGTGGTGAGGAAGCAGAGGACGACGATGCCGGCGTATTCGGCGAGCAGGAACAGAGCGAAGCGCAGGCCCGTGTACTCGGTGTACGCGCCGAAGATGATCTCGGAGTCGGCGACGGGCATGTCGAAGGGGGGCCGCTGCAGTTCGGCGAGGCCTGCGGTGAAGAACACGAGGGCGCCGACGATCTGCCAGGGCAGCCACCACCACTCGAAGGCCTCCACGATGCCGGGGAGGGAGACCGTCCCGGCGGCCATCGCCACGGAGGCGGCGGCGAGCAGCATGGGGAGTTCGTAGGCGAGCAGCTGTGCGGCGGTGCGCAGGCCGCCGAGCAGGGAGAACTTGTTCGCGGAGGCCCATCCGGCCATGAGGGAGCCGAGGACTCCGACGCCCATGACGGCGAGGACGAAGAACAGGCCGGCGTCGATGACCTGGCCGACCGCGCCCTCGCCCGGGCCGATAGGGATGGCGAGGAGGACGAGGAGGTAGGGCAGCAGGGCGACGGCGGGGGCCAGCTGGAAGATCCGGCGGTCGGCGTTGGCCGGGACGACGTCTTCCTTCTGCGCGAACTTCACGCCGTCGGCGACGAGCTGGGCCCAGCCGTGGAAGCCGCCGGCGTACATGGGGCCGAGGCGGCCCTGCATGTGGGCCATCACCTTGTGCTCGGTCTGCCCGACGACGAGCGGGAGCACGAGGAAGACGGCGAAGACGACGATCAGCCGCAGGGCGACGTCGAGTACGTCGTTCACGCGTCGCCTCCGTTGTCGGTGGTGGGGTCGGTCTCGGGATCGGCCGGGCGCCGCTCGGGGGCGGGTCCGGTCTTCGGGGCGGGGCCGGGCTCGGCCTTCGGAGCCTTGGGTTCCGGTGCGGGCCCGGCTCCGGGCTCGGCCTTCGGAGCCTTGGGGTCCGGTGCGGGCCCGGCTCCCGGCTCGGCCTTCGGAGCCGCCTCGGGGGCCGGTTCGTCGAAGGCGGGCTTCGGGTCGTGCCAGGGGGCGTCGGAGCTGCGGGGGGCGGGGCGGCGAGGGGCGGCCGGCTCGCCTGCCGCCTGGCCGGCCGAGCCGTCCGCTGCCGAGCGGGTACGGCGGGGCGGGCGGGCCGGGGCTTCGGGGGCCTCCGTACCCGGAGCGGCATCGTCCGGGGCCTCGGCCCCGGCGGCCTGGCTCGCGGATCCGTCGGCCGCCGAGCGCGAACGGCGCGGCGGCCGGGCCGGGGCTTCGGGGGCCTCCGTGCCCGGGGCGGCCTCGGCGGCCTGGCTCGCGGAGCCTTCCGTGACCGAGCGGGTGCGGCGCGGCGGGCGGGCCGGGGTCTCCGGGGTGGCGGCTTCGGCGGCCTGGGTGGCCGAGCCCTCGGCGACCGAGCGGGTCCGGCGGACGGGGGCGCCCTCGCGCGGGGTACGGGCGGCGGCGCCGGCCGCACCGGCGGCGCGCGGGGTACGGGCGGGACGGGCCGGGGCCGGCGGGAGCTGGCCCTTCATCGGGCCCCAGTCGTTGGGGTCCGGCACGCCGGGCGGCAGCATCTGACGGCGCTTCGGGGCGTCGGGGTCGTGGGCCTCGCCCGGTTCCTTCGCACCCGGCCAGGCCTTCGCGACGCGCGCGGCCAGCACGAAGTCCTTGCGCAGCGGGTGCCCCTCGAAGTTCTCCGGGAGCAGGAGGTGCACCAGGTGCGGGTGGTCGGTGAAGGTGATCCCGAACATCTCGAACGTCTCGCGCTCGTGCCACTCCGCCCCCGCGTATACGGCGACGGCCGACGGCAGGGAGGGGGCTCCGTGCGGGACGGTCGTGCGCAGCAGGAGCCGGCGTACCCGGTGGTTCTCCAGCGAGGCGACGTGGGCGCAGACCCGCAAGCCGGTGCCGGGCTCGTCCACGGCGCTCAGCCAGTCGAAGTACGTGCAGCCCAGTTTGTCCCGGGCGATCTCCAGGGCGGAGATCCAGCTGCCCACGGGCACGTCCACGGTGAGGACGTCGTAGGAGAGCTCGGCGACGGCCTCGGCACCGAAGACCGCCGGCGCGGCGTCGGGGAGGGAGTCGTAGAGGTTCACGCGCCGGCCCCCTGCCCGGGTGCCGGCGGGGCGCTGACCAGGCCGCTGGTCAGCTGCGAGACGGACGGCCCCGAGGCGTAGCGCTCGGCCAGCGACTCGCGGGCGATCTTCTCCTGGAGCTTGAGGATGCCCTGGAGGAGCGCCTCCGGGCGCGGCGGGCAGCCGGGCACGTAGACGTCGACGGGGATGATCTGGTCGACGCCCTTCGTCACCGAGTACGAGTCCCAGTACGGGCCGCCGCAGTTGGAGCAGGCGCCGAAGGAGATGACGTACTTCGGCTCGGGCATCTGCTCGTAGAGCCGCTTGACGGCGGGGGCCATCTTGTCCGTGACGGTGCCCGAGACGATCATCAGGTCGGCCTGGCGCGGCCCCGGTGCGAAGGGGATGACGCCGAGGCGGATGAAGTCGTGCCGGGCCATGGAGGCGGCGATGAACTCGATCGCACAGCAGGCCAGGCCGAAGTTGAAGACCCACAGGCTGTACCGGCGGCCCCAGTTCAGGACCACCTTCATCGGTTCCGGGGCCAGGCGGGAGAGGACTCCGAGGCGCTTGGGCTCCGGGAGCAGCTCCGGCTGAGGTGTCACGTCCATTCGAGGACGCCCTTCTTGTACGCATAGAGCAGGCCGACGGCCAGGAAGCCCAGGAAGATGAACATCTCGACCAGGGTCGTGGCGCCGTAGCCGGCGGCGGCGAACACCGTCGCCCACGGGAACAGGAAGATCGAGTCGACGGCGAAGATGACGTAGAGGAAGGCGTAGACGTAGTAGCGGACCTGGGTGTGCGCCCAGCCCTCGCCGACGGGGTCCACGCCGCATTCGTACGTCAGGAGCTTCTCGGGGGTCGGGACCACGGGCCGCAGGAGGCGGCCCGCGCCGAAGGCGACGGCCACGAAGAGCACACCGAGGGCTGCCAGCAGGCCGACGACCGAATAACTCCGGAAGTAGTCCGCCGCGAGCACGGTTACGGTCGATACCGTTGGTTCGGGCACGTCCGTTCCTCGCTCCTCGGTCGCTGTCGACGATCTGGTACGGACGGGAGTCTAGGGCCTGCCTCACACGGGGTGGGGTTATCCCCCGTTCACAGCACCCCGGCCACCCCATGGCATCAGCGAGCCGCGCTTGACAGGCTGTGGCGCATGACCACGAGCCTCGCCATCGCCGACAACGACAGACCTCCCCGCGTGCGGCCCGTATTCAGCGCCGTCACGTGGAAGGAAATCGCCCATCTGGTGACCAATCTGCCTGAGGCGATCCTGGGTTTCGTTTACGCGGTTGTCATGGTTTCCACCGCGGGCGGTCTTTCCGTGACCGCGATCGGACTTCCTTTGCTTGCGGTCGGTCTCTTTTTGTCTCGGCAATGGGGACGGCTGGAGCGGGCCCGCGCACGGTTGCTTCTGGGCGTACGGGTGGAGGAGCCGACTCCGATCCCCGGTCCGCGGCGGTCCGGCGGATTCTTCCCCTGGCTGTGGACGAGCATCAAGGATCCGGTCGGCTGGCGGACCGTGCTGTACCAGCTGATCCGGCTGCCCTGGGCGGTGCTCACCTTCACGGTAGTCCTGACCGGACTGTTCGTGCTGTGGCCGGTGCTGCCGTATCTGGTGCGGCTGCTCGCGAACGCGGACCGCGCGATGGTACGGGGCCTGCTGTCGCCCTCCGACGACCTGGAGCGGCGGATCGCCGAGCTGGAGTCGGACAGGGGCGTGGTCGTCGACACGGCGGCCGCCGACCTGCGGCGCATCGAGCGGGACCTGCACGACGGAGCGCAGGCGCGGCTGGTCGCGCTGGCGATGGGGCTGGGTCTGGCGAAAGAGAAGCTGCTGGAGGACCCGGAGGGCGCGGCGGCGATGGTCGACGAGGCCCACGGGGAGGTGAAGCTGGCCCTCCAGGAGTTGCGGGACCTGGCCCGCGGGATCCACCCGGCCGTGCTGACCGACCGGGGGCTGGACGCGGCGCTGTCGTCGGTGGCGGCGCGGTGCGTGGTGCCCGTGAAGGTACTGGTGGACCTGCCGGCGGGGCAGGAGGCCCGGCCGGCCGAGGCGATCGAGGGGATCGCGTACTTCGTGGTGTCCGAGCTGCTGCAGAACGTGAGCAAGCACGCGAGGGCGCGCGGCGCGACCGTGGAGGTCTGGCGGGCGGGGGCCCGGCTGATGATCCGGGTGTCCGACGACGGGCGGGGCGGAGCGGACACCTCCGGCGGGAGCGGGCTGGCGGGGCTGGCGGAGCGGCTGGACGCGGTGGACGGGGTGCTGGTGGTGGACTCCCCGGAGGGGGAGGGGACGGTGGTGTCCGCAGAGCTGCCATGGCGCGACCGGGTCCCGGGCCGGGGTTGAGGCCGCGCCGGCCGTAGCCGGCCTGTGGGGCTGAGCGGGACTCCCGTCCGGGGTGGGCGGGGGTCCCGTTCGTCTGTCCGGCTCGCCGCCGCTTCCCGGGGCGCCGCCGCTTCCCGGGGCGCCGCCGCTTCCCGGGGCGCCGCCCCGGACCCGCCGACTCGCCGCCGCTCCCCGGGGCGCCGCCCCGGACCCCGCGCCTCGATCTCCCCCGGCTGCCGCCGGGAGGCGCCCCCTGGCGGGGCTGGACGTGCCGGCCCGCTCCGAAGGGGTGGGTCGCAGACGGCGGCGAGGCTGAAAGGCGGGGCCGGGTGGGGCGAGGTGGGGTTAACCCCCGGGCGCAGAGGCCTACCCGCCGGATGGTTGCGGGGTGGGGGTGGACGGGAGGGTTGGGGTGTGGTCGAGGAGCGGAAGGGCGGTCGGGAGATGGACGACGGCAAGGGCGGGCGTGGCGGTGTCGGCGCGGTGCTGCGGGCCCCGGTGGCGGGGCGGACCTGGCGGGAGTTCGCGTACCTGCTGGTAGGGCTGCCGCTGAGCACCCTGTACTTCTCGCTGGCCATCGCCGGCGTGAGCCTCGGGGCCGGGCTGCTCGTCACCTTCCTCGGCGTCCCGGTCCTGGCGGGCGTCCTCGCCATGTGCCGCGGGTTCGGCCGGGTGGAGCGGGCCCGGGTGCGCGCGCTGCTCGGGGCGGACGTCATCGAGCCCGCTCCGATCCGGGCGAAGAAGAGCGGGGCGCTCGCCGCGATGGGCGCGGTGCTCAAGAGCGGCAGCGCCTGGCGGCACGTGCTGTACTCCGTGATCCACTTCCCGTGGGCGGTGTTCGGTTTCTGCCTGGCACTGACGTTCTGGGCGGCGGGTTGGGCGTACCTGCTGTACCCGCTGTGGTTCTGGGTCTTCCCGGCCTACACCGACCAGCCGGGCCTCCAGCTCTTCCAGAACGGCGACTACTCCTTCTACCTCGACTCCCCCGCGGAGATCGCCCTCACCTGCCTCGTCGGGCTGGCCCTCACCCTCGCCACCCCGTGGCTGATCCGGGCCCTGACCACCGTCGACCGCGTCATGGTCGGCGGGCTGCTGGGGGCGTCGCGGCTGGACAGCCGGGTCACCGAGTTGGAGTCCGACCGGGGGGTCGTCGTGGACACCGCCGCCGCCGACCTGCGGCGCATCGAACGGGATCTGCACGACGGCGCACAGGCCCGGCTGGTGGCGCTGGCGATGGACCTGGGGCTGGCGAAGGAGAAGCTCGGCGAGGACCCGCGGGCCGCCGCCCGCATGGTGGACGAGGCGCACGGCGAGGTGAAGATCGCCCTCCAGGAGCTGCGGGACCTGGCCCGCGGGATCCACCCGGCGGTACTGACGGACCGCGGACTGGACGCGGCGCTGTCCGCGGTGGCCTCGCGGTGCACCGTGCCGGTACGGGTGGCCGTGGACCTCCCGGGCCGGCCGGCCGCGGCCATCGAGGGGATCGCGTACTTCACGGTCTCGGAGCTGCTGCAGAACATCAGCAAGCACGCCGTGGCCCGGTCCGCCTCGGTGGACGTGTGGAAGTCCGGGGGGCGGCTGCTGCTCCAGGTCGCCGACGACGGCCGGGGCGGCGCGAGCCTGCGGGACGGGACGGGGCTGGCGGGGCTCGCCGAGCGGCTTGACGCCGTGGACGGGGTGCTGGTCGTCGACTCCCCCGAGGGCGGGGGGACGACGGTCACCGCCGAGCTGCCGTGGCGGCCCTGACGCCCGTGCGGAGCCGTGGGACTCCCGTCCGGGTGGGCGGGGGTCCCGTCGTGCGTCCGGCGCGGCCCCGCCTCCCGGGGCGCCGCGCCCTTCCGGAGCAGTCACAGGCGCATCCGCATGTGAAAACTCCCCCCGTACGCCCACGTGTTGTCCCGGCTCTGCCTTCACCGGGACTTAAGGCTGGGATGCTTGGCTGAGTCGGGCAGTACGGGAACGAGTGGATGCGGGAGCTGCTGAATCGTGGACGACAGGGTGCGGGTGGTCATCGCCGAGGATTCAGTGCTGCTGCGCGAGGGCCTGACCCGGTTGCTGACCGACCGGGGGCATGACGTCGTGGCGGGCGTCGGGGACGCGGAAGCCCTGATCAAGACGGTGGCGGACCTCGCCGCCGAGGATGCGCTGCCGGACGTGGTGGTCGCGGACGTGCGGATGCCGCCGACGCACACCGACGAGGGCGTGCGGGCCGCCGTACGGCTGCGGCGCGATCACCCCGGGATAGGCGTGCTCGTGCTGTCGCAGTACGTGGAGGAGCAGTACGCCACCGAGCTCCTGGCCGGTTCCAGTACCGGAGTGGGGTATCTGCTGAAGGACCGGGTGGCAGAGGTGCGCGAGTTCCTGGACGCGGTGGTCCGGGTGGCCCGGGGCGGCACCGCCCTGGACCCCGAGGTCGTCGCCCAGCTGCTCGGGCGCAGCCGGAAGCAGGACGTGCTGGCGGGTCTGACGCCGCGGGAGCGCGAGGTGCTCGGGCTGATGGCCGAGGGCCGCACCAATTCCGCCGTGGCGAAGCAGCTGGTCGTGAGCGACGGCGCGGTGGAGAAGCACGTCAGCAACATCTTCATGAAACTGGGCCTGTCGCCGAGTGACGGGGATCACCGGCGCGTACTGGCCGTTCTCACCTACCTGAAATCTTGATCGACTGACACTCTGTCAGATACGGCATACCGGCAGGGCCGTCTCAAAGGGCGGTCCTACGGTCCAGAATGTGGTCGCTCCTGGGGACCTGATCCCTACCGACGTAGGGTGGGTTATGGGGGTGCTCACGCCTCGAAGGAGGTCCAGTTCAGTGACCAGCCAGGTCAGCAGCCCAGCGGAGCAGGCCGACGGCTCCGGCGGTGCGGTTGTCGGTGGACAGCGCACTCCGGGGAATCCGGACGGCAAGGAAGTACGGCGTCTCGATCGGGTGATCATCCGGTTCGCGGGTGACTCCGGTGACGGTATGCAGCTCACCGGTGACCGGTTCACCTCGGAGACCGCGTCGTTCGGGAACGACCTGTCGACGCTGCCGAACTTCCCGGCCGAGATCCGCGCCCCCGCCGGCACCCTGCCGGGCGTCTCCTCCTTCCAGCTCCACTTCGCCGACCACGACATCCTCACGCCGGGCGACGCCCCCAACGTGCTGGTGGCCATGAACCCCGCGGCGCTCAAGGCGAACATCGCCGACGTACCGCGCGGCGCGGAGATCATCGTCAACACGGACGAGTTCACCAAGCGCCCCATGGCCAAGGTCGGGTACGAGACCTCGCCGCTGGAAGACGGCTCGCTGGCCGCCTACAACCTGCACCCGGTGCCGCTGACCACGCTGACGGTGGAGGCGCTGAAGGACTTCGGGCTCTCCCGCAAGGAGGCCGAGCGCAGCAAGAACATGTTCGCGCTGGGCCTGCTGTCGTGGATGTACCACCGGCCGACCGAGGCCACGGAGAGCTTCCTGCGGCAGAAGTTCGCGAAGAAGCCCGAGATCGCCGAGGCGAACATCGTGGCCTTCCGGGCCGGTTGGAACTTCGGCGAGACGACCGAGGACTTCGCCGTCTCCTACGAGGTCGCGCCCGCGACCCAGGCCTTCCCCACCGGCACCTACCGCAACATCTCCGGGAACCTGGCCCTCTCCTACGGCCTCATCGCCGCGAGCCAGCAGGCCGATCTGCCCCTCTACCTGGGCTCCTACCCGATCACCCCGGCCTCGGACATCCTGCACGAGCTGTCGAAGCACAAGAACTTCGGCGTGCGGACCTTCCAGGCCGAGGACGAGATCGCCGGCATCGGCGCGGCGCTCGGAGCGGCCTTCGGCGGGGCGCTCGGGGTCACCACCACCTCCGGGCCCGGTGTGGCGCTCAAGTCGGAGACGATCGGCCTGGCGGTGTCGCTGGAACTGCCGCTGCTCATCGTGGACATCCAGCGCGGCGGCCCTTCCACCGGCCTTCCGACCAAGACCGAGCAGGCGGACCTCCTCCAGGCCATGTTCGGCCGCAACGGCGAGGCGCCCGTCCCGATCGTGGCGCCGAGGACCCCGGCGGACTGCTTCGACGCCGCCCTGGACGCGGCCCGTATCGCGCTGACCTACCGGACGCCGGTGTTCCTGCTCTCCGACGGCTACCTCGCCAACGGCTCGGAACCGTGGCGGATCCCGGAGGTCGCGGACCTGCCGGACCTGAAGGTCAAGTTCGCCACCGGCGCGAACCACGCGCTCGCCGACGGCACCGAGGTCTTCTGGCCCTACAAGCGGGATCCGGAGACCCTGGCCCGGCCCTGGGCGGTCCCCGGCACCCCCGGCCTCGAACACCGCATCGGCGGCATCGAGAAGCAGGACGGCACGGGCAACATCTCCTACGACCCGGCCAACCACGACCTCATGGTCCGCACCCGCCAGGCCAAGATCGACGGCATCGAGGTGCCCGACCTCGACGTCGACGACCCGGACCGCGCCACCACGCTGGTCCTCGGCTGGGGTTCCACCTACGGCCCCATCACCGCCGCGGTCCGCCGGCTCCGGGTCGCCGGACTCCCCGTCGCCCAGGCCCACCTGCGCCACCTCAACCCCTTCCCCAGGAATCTCGGCGAGGTCCTGGAGCGTTACGAGAAGGTAGTGGTGCCGGAGATGAACCTCGGGCAGCTCGCCACATTGATCCGCGCGAAATACCTGGTCGACGCCCAGTCGTACAACCAGGTGAACGGAATGCCCTTCAAGGCCGAGCAGCTCGCCAAGGTTCTCAAGGAGGCCATCGATGACTGAGGTGACCGAGGCGACCGACGGGGCGCGGACCCTGCTCTCGCTGGTACCCAAGGCCGAGAGCAAGCAGTCGATGAAGGACTTCAAGTCGGACCAGGAGGTCCGCTGGTGCCCGGGTTGCGGCGACTACGCCGTGCTCGCCGCCGTCCAGGGCTTCATGCCCGAGCTGGGGCTGGCGAAGGAGAACATCGTCTTCGTCTCCGGCATCGGGTGCTCCTCCCGCTTCCCGTACTACATGAACACCTACGGGATGCACTCGATCCACGGCCGGGCCCCCGCCATCGCGACAGGCCTCGCCACCTCCCGCCGCGACCTGTCGGTGTGGGTCGTCACCGGTGACGGCGACGCGCTGTCCATCGGCGGCAACCACCTGATCCACGCCCTGCGCCGCAACGTCAACCTGAAGATCCTGCTCTTCAACAACCGGATCTACGGGCTGACCAAGGGCCAGTACTCCCCCACCTCCGAGGTCGGCAAGATCACCAAGTCGACGCCGATGGGCTCGCTCGACGCGCCCTTCAACCCGGTGTCGCTGGCGATCGGCGCCGAGGCGTCCTTCGTCGCCCGCACCGTCGACTCCGACCGCAAGCACCTGACCGAGGTGCTGCGCCAGGCGGCCGACCACCAGGGCACGGCGCTCGTCGAGATCTACCAGAACTGCAACATCTTCAACGACGGCGCCTTCGAGGTCCTCAAGGACAAGGACCAGGCCCGCGAGGCGGTGATCAGGCTGGAGCACGGCCGGCCGATCCGATTCGGCGCGGACGACGAGAAGGGCGTGGTGCGCAACCAGGCCACCGGGGACCTGGAGGTCGTCGAGGTGACCCCCGCCAACGAGGGACAGGTCCTGGTCCACGACGCCGGGACCGCCAGCCCCACCACGGCGTTCGCGCTCTCCCGCCTCGCCGACCCGGACACCCTGCACCGCACTCCGATCGGCGTCTTCCGCAGCGTCGAACGGCCGGTCTACGACGCCCTCATGGCCGATCAGCTGGACGCGGCCATCGACCGCAGCGGCAAGGGCGACCTGGGCGCGCTGCTGAACGGGAGCGACACCTGGACCGTCGTCGGCTGACGTCCTCGGTCGACCTCCTCGGCCGACTCGGACGACACGGCCGCCGGGAAGCCCGGACCCCAGCGGGTCCGGGCTTCGGTGTGTGCGGCCCCGTTGCCGTGCACTCTCCCCAGCGCAGCACTTTCTAAAAGTTAGCGCTTACCGTAGGCTGGTGTGGTCGCCCAACGAGGAGAGCAGTCATGAGCATCGTCGTCACCGCAGCCACCGGAGCCCTCGGCCGTCTTGTCGTCGAGGAGCTGCTGGAACGGGTTCCCGCCGACCGAGTCGCCGTCGTCGTCCGCAACGGGGAGAAGGCCGCCGACCTGGCCGCACGCGGGATCCAGGTGCGCGTCGCCGACTACGACGACCCGGCCGCCCTGGCCGGCGTCTTCCGGCCCGGCGACCGCGTGCTGCTGATCTCCGGCAACGAGATCGGGCGGCGCGTCGCCCAGCACACCGCCGTGATCGACGCCGCGAAGGCGGCCGGCGTGGCGCAGCTGGCCTACACCGGCATACTCGGCGGCCCGGAGGCGGACTTCGAGCTGGCCGCCGAGCACACCGCCACCGAGCAGGCCGTCCTCGCCTCCGGGCTCCCGTACACCTTCCTGCGCAACGGCTGGTACCACGAGAACTACACCCGCGAACTGCCGACCGCCCTCGGGCACGGAGCCGTCGTGGCCAGCTCGGGCGAGGGCCGGATCGCCTCGGCGGCGCGCGCCGACTACGCGGCCGCCGCGGCCGTGGTGCTCACCGGCGAGGGGCACCTGAACGCGATCTACGAGCTCTCCGGCGACACCGCGTGGAGCCTCGCGGAGTACGCGGCCGAGGTGTCGGCGCAGAGCGGCAAGGAGATCGCGTACACCGAGGTCCCGGCCGACGAACACCTGAAGATCCTGACGGGCGCCGGGGTGCCCGAGGGCTTCGCGGCGATCATCGTCGACGTGGACGCGGCGATCGCGCGCGGCCGGCTGGCGGGCACCGGCGGAGACCTGGCCCGGCTGATCGGGCGGCCCACGACCCCGGTCGCCGAGGCGATCGGCGCCGCACTGGCCTGACCGCGCCGTCCTGACCGCACTGGCCCGACCGCGCCGTCCTGACCGCGCCGGCGTGGACGGGCGGGCTCCCGGCAGGCCCCGAAAGATGTCATGAGTATCTCCCGATTACGGGCATGACATCTGGGCCGCGCGGCGATACCGTCGTGAAGTTGGCTGGAAGTCGCACAGGAGGCCCCGTGAAGGCACAGAACGAGCAGCGCGCGGGTTTGCTCTACGGATTCGGCGCCTACGGGATGTGGGGCCTGGTCCCCCTCTTCTGGCCGCTCCTGATGCCCGCCGGAGCCGTCGAGATCCTCGCCCACCGCATGACGTGGTCCCTGGCCGTGGTCGGACTGGCCCTGCTCGCGGTGCGCCGCTGGGGCTGGATACGCGAGCTGCTGCGGCAGCCGCGCAAGCTGGGCCTGACCGCGTTGGCCGCATCGGTGATCAGCGTGAACTGGGGCCTGTACATCTGGTCGGTCAACAACGGCCACGTCGTCGAATCGAGCCTCGGCTACTTCATCAACCCGCTGGTCAGCATCGCGATGGGCGTGCTGGTCCTGGGTGAGCGGCTGCGCCGCGCGCAGTGGGTGGCCGTCGGCCTCAGCTTCGTCGCCGTGCTCGTGCTGGCCATCGGCTACGGGCGGCCGCCGTGGATCTCGCTGGTCCTGGCCTGCTCCTTCGCGACGTACGGGCTGATCAAGAAGAAGCTCAACATGGGCGGGCTGGAGTCGCTGGCCGCCGAGACGGCCATGCTGTTCCTGCCGGCCCTCGGCTACCTGCTGTGGCTGGGCGCGCAGGGCCAGTCCAGCTTCACCTCGCAAGGTGTCGGCCACGCGCTGCTGCTGGCCGCGACCGGCCTGGTCACGGCGATCCCGCTGGTGTTCTTCGGCGCGGCGGCCATCCGGGTCCCGCTGTCGACCCTCGGGCTGCTCCAGTACATGGCCCCGGTGTTCCAGTTCGGGCTCGGCGTCCTGTACTTCCACGAGGCCATGCCGCCCGAGCGCTGGGCCGGCTTCTCCCTGGTGTGGGCCGCGCTGGCCCTCCTGACCTGGGACGCGCTGCGTACGGCGCGGCGCTCGCGCGCCCGGCTGGTGGCGGCCCCCGTGGTCGCCCCGGCGCCGGCCCGCGAACCGGCGTAACGACCGCCCGCAGGGCCCGCAACAGCAAACGCTCCGCCCTCACGATCCCCGGTACGGACCCTCCGTACCGGGGATCGTCCGTTTACCGAACTGCCCTGACCGAATTGAGGTCTTGACGGACAGTCACACTCTCGCTGAACATCAGGCTCGCACTGACGCACTAACGCTCACATGCTCTATCTCGCTCGTTCCGTCATATCCCCAGCGGAATCCCGGAGCCCCCACATGAGCCTGTCCGTCTCCCGGCGCCTCGCTGCCGTGACCGCACTCGCGGTCGCCGGCCTGTTCGCCTCCGCCGCCCCCGCCGCACTCGCCGCCCCCACGGCGGTCGCCGCGGCGCCGACCCCGCCCGACATCCCGCTGGCCAACGTCAAGGCCCACCTGTCGCAGCTCTCGACGATCGCCGCCAACAACGGCGGCAACCGCGCCCACGGCCGGGCCGGCTACAAGGCCTCGATCGACTACGTGAAGGCCAAGCTCGACGCCGCGGGCTTCACCACGACGCTGCAGACCTTCACCTCCAGCGGCGCCACCGGCTACAACCTGATCGCCGACTGGCCGGGCGGCGACCCCAACTCGGTCCTGATGGCCGGCGCGCACCTCGACTCCGTCACCTCGGGCGCGGGCATCAACGACAACGGCTCCGGCAGCGCGGCCGTCCTGGAGACGGCCCTCGCCGTCTCCCGGGCCGGGCTGCAGCCCACCAAGCACCTGCGCTTCGGCTGGTGGGGCGCGGAGGAGCTGGGCCTGGTCGGGTCGAAGTACTACGTCAACAACCTGCCGGCGGCCGAGCGGGCCAAGTTCGCCGGGTACCTGAACTTCGACATGATCGGCTCGCCGAACCCGGGCTACTTCGTCTACGACGACGACCCGACGATCGAGCAGACCTTCAAGAACTACTACGCGGGCATCGGCGTCCCGACCGAGATCGAGACCGAGGGCGACGGCCGCTCCGACCACGCCTCCTTCAAGAACGTGGGCATACCGGTCGGCGGCCTGTTCACCGGGGCCAGCAACACCAAGTCCTCCGCGCAGGCGCAGAAGTGGGGCGGCACCGCCGGCCAGTCCTTCGACCGCTGCTACCACTCCTCCTGCGACAACACCGCGAACATCAACGACACCGCCCTGGACCGCAACTCGGACGCCGTCGCCTACGCGATCTGGAACCTGGGCGCCTCCACCCCGGTCCCGCCCGGCCCGTCCTTCGAGAACACGGCGGACGTGAACATCCCGGACTCCCCCGCCGCCGCGGTCAACTCGCCGATCACGGTCTCGGGTGTCGCGGGCAACGCCCCGGCCACCACCAAGGTGGACGTGAACATCGTCCACACCTACCGCGGTGACCTGGTGGTCGACCTGGTCGCCCCGGACGGCACGGTCTACAACCTGCACAACCGCTCCGGCGGCAGCGCCGACAACATCGTGGGGTCGTACACCGTCAACGCCTCCAGCGAGGTCGCGAACGGGACCTGGAACCTGCGGGTCAAGGACACGGCCGCACAGGACGTCGGCTACATCAACAGCTGGAAGATCACCTTCTAGGCGGCCGGCCCTCCCGGTCTCCCCAGGGCTCCGGCATGATCCGCCCGGATCGTGCCGGAGCTCAGCCGTCCTCGGCGCGGCCCCGGGACGAGGCCTCCAGCGGCTCCCTCATACGGGCCCGCAGCTCCTCGGCCACGGCCGCGACGTCCGCGCGGCCCAGCTTCGCCGCCTCGACCAGATCGCCGAGCTCCTCCGGCGAGGGCAGCTTCGCGGCTCCGGCCACCCGCAGGTACGAGCGGGTCGCCGCGGCCGCGTAGAACTCGTTCATCGGCGATTCCAGCGCCGGGCAGACCGCGAGGGTGTGCAGAAACGCGGCGGCCCGCCACGCGGTGTCCGGGGCGGGCTGTTCGGGCACCATGACCAGGTCGTTCTGGTGCCGGGCGACCGCGGCGGCCACCCCGGAGGGATCCCACACCGCGGGATCTGACGGGAGATGGTGGGCCAGAGCGGTCCAGGCCCACTCCATGGTGATCTTCAATTGCCGAACCGCTCCTGGAAGTAGCCCCAGTGATCGGCGAACTCCTCTATGCCGGAGAGGAAGTTCTTCCGGTCCTCGTCGAGTTCGCGTTCGGTGACCTCGGTGATCAGCGCGGTGACCGTCGTCCCCAGCGCCGCCGCGCGCGCCTTGAGGCGCTCGTGGAACTCTTCGTCCAGGCGGATGGTGACGTGTCTCGACATGTCCAACACCGTACAGCGGCCGCGCTGTACGGGCAGCAGTAACGCGGCAAGGGTGGGCAGGGACACAGTCCCCGCCCACCCTCGGCCGCCCGTGACCGGAACGGCTACTTGTTGGCGTCGGCCGCCTTCACCAGCGTGTCCTTGGTGACCGCGCCGGCGTAGACCTTGCCGTCGTCGGTGACCAGGACGTTGAACAGGCGGGTCGACAGGACCCGGCCCTCACCGAACGACCCGTTGACCTTGTCCCCGAGGGAGTCGAGGAACTGCTTGGCCTCCTTCGGGGCGTTCTTGTCGTTCTCCAGCTCCTTGAGGCCCTTGCCTGCGCCCGAGTCGATCCGCGCGATGGTGGCCCAGCCCTCGCCGAGCACCTTCACGTCGCCCTTGCCGCCCGGACCGCCGGCCAGCCCGTCCAGGCCCGGGAAGGACTCCAGCGCCTTGAACGCGCCGTCCTTGTCGCCCTTGCCGTGGCCGTCCACGCCCTCGGTCACCTTGGCGCCCTTGGGCGGGGTGAAGGTGAAGGTGTCGGCGGACGGCTTGGCGAAGTCCACCTTGGTGAAGCCGGCGTCCACGATCGGCTTGCCGCCCTGCGCCGAGAGCAGCTGCACGCGCAGCGGCACGCCGTTCTTGGCGTCCACCGCGATCTGCACCGATCCGACGGTCGAGCCGGCCTGCTTGGGCTTGAGCACCAGCTGGTAGGCGTCGCGCCCGGCCACCTGCGCGGTCTCGCCGACGCTGACGTCCGTGGTGGGGCCGGCGGCCGCGAGGATCTCCTCGGCCAGCTTCTGGGGGGAGGCGTTCAGCCGGTCGCCGGTCTTGTGCTCCTTGCCCGCGCCCTTGCCGGCACCCCGGTCCGACGGGGACGCCTTCTCGTGGAAGACCTCGTTCGACTTGGAGTCGTAGCCCCACACGTCGTCGCCGTTGTGGATGAGGCTGTACTCGTCCTTGCCGTCCAGGAAGGTGAGCTTCTGGCGATCCTCGCCGTCGGCCGCGACACGCAGCGTGTGCGTGCCGTTCGCCAGCTGCGCGACCTTGTCCTCCGGGTTCGCCGAGCCGCCCGTGACACCGCCGCCGCCGAGCAGGCCGGACGCGATCTTCGGCAGGCCCAGGTCGGTGCTGATCTTCGCGGTGCCCGACAGCTGCTCCACGTCCGAGGCGGCGACCTTCTCGATCAGCTGCTGCGCCGTCACCTTGGGCAGGTCGGGCCCGCCGGCGTTGGCGAAGGCCGGGACCATCGCCACGGTCGCCGCGGCGACACCCGCCACCGCTACCGGTACGGCGTACCGGGCGACCTTGCGAGAAGTCTTCGTGTTCGCTGCCATGTCAGTGCCCTGCCCTCTGTGTTGACGGCGGCGATCCGCATGTCGCCGCGCTCACCCGATCCGGTGGGGTTTGATGACTCCATCTGACCAAATCGGCGGCGTCAGGGCGTCAGTCCCCGGAAGCAACTGGGCGTACGACCGTGGGATGACATGGAACGGGCCCTCCTCCCCCGACCCGTAGGGGTCGGCGGGCGGAGGGCCCGTCCTGTGTCCTCGGGCGCGGGCGCCCGCCGTGAGGCGTCAGCCGGCGCGGTGCACCACCGCGTCGCACAGCTCCTCCAGAGCCGCCTTCGCGAAGCACTCGGGCAGCGGCGCGAGCGTGGCCCGCGCGTCCTGCGCGTACCGGACGGTGTCGCGGCGGGCCTGCTCCAGGGCGGGGTGCGCCCGCAGCCGGGTGAGCACCTCGGCGTGGCGGGCGTCGTCCGTCAGGTCGCCGTCCAGCAGCTCGACGAGCTCCAGGTCCTCCGGACGGCCGTCCCGCGCGGCCATCTCGCGCAGCCGCAGCACGGGCAGCGTCGGGATGCCCTCGCGCAGGTCGGTGCCCGGGGTCTTGCCGGACTCGTGCGCGTCGGAGGCGATGTCGAGGACGTCGTCGGCGAGCTGGAAGGCGGTGCCGAGCCGCTCCCCGTACTGGGTCAGGATGTCGACGACCGACTCGTCGGCCCCGGACATCAGCGCGCCGAAGCGGCCGGAGACCGCGATCAGCGAGCCGGTCTTGCCGGCGATGACGTCGAGGTAGTGGGCGACGGGGTCGCGGCCGTCGCGCGGACCGGCCGTCTCCAGGATCTGGCCCGTCACGAGCCGCTCGAAGGCCTCCGCCTGGATGCGTACGGCCTCCGGCCCGAGGTCGGCCAGGATGTGCGAGGCACGGGCGAAGAGGAAGTCACCCGTGAGGACGGCCACCGAGTTGCCCCAGCGGGCGTTGGCGCTCTCCACACCGCGGCGCACGTCCGCCTCGTCCATGACGTCGTCGTGGTAGAGCGTCGCCAGGTGGGTGAGCTCGACCACCACGGCGGACGGGACGATCCCGGGCGCGTAGGGGTCGCCGAAACGGGACGCGAGCATGACGAGCAGCGGCCGGAACCGCTTGCCTCCGGCCCGGACCAGGTGCTGTGCGGCCTCGGTGATGAAGGGGACTTCGCTCTTGGTGGCTTCCAGCAGACCCGCCTCGACGGCGGCCAGTCCGGCCTGGACATCGGTCTCAAGAGCCTGGTCCCGCACGCTCAGTCCGAACGGCCCGACGACGGTCACGAGGGGTACTCCTGTCTGCTGACGATCACGCTGACGATCACATGGATTGTCGATGTGTCGCTGCCATCACTCAAGCCAGCGTATCGGGTCTGTTTTCGATCACCGAGAGGGCCTTCCCGGCCACCCTCCCCACACTGCCCGATGAGCACCGGTATGTTCGGGAGGAGCCGAAACAACCGGAGAGTACGTTTTGCCCAGAACTACGACCGCCTCCGTAGCCGCGGCCCACGGGACCATGGTCTACCTCGTCTCCGTCGCCGGCGGATGGCTCGCCGACCGGACCCTCGGCTCCTACCGGGCCGTCCTGTGGGGCGGCATCCTCCTCGCCGCCGCCGCGCTCGCCACCCTTCCGGCGGTCGCCGGGTGGCTGACGATGGACCGTATCAACGGCGCCGTCGCCGTGGCGGCCGGCCTGACCGTGATCGCACTGGCGCCGTGGCTGCGGCGCACGATGCACCCCGTCCACTGAGGCTGCGGCCGAGGCGATTGGTGGCAGAACCCGATGATCATCCGCACCGAGTTCCCGTACGGAACCACCCACGAGGATGTCCGGATCCCGCTCCCCGACGGAGTGGAGCTGTACGCGCGGATCTGGCGCCCCGTGACCGACGAACCCGTCCCGGCGCTGCTGGAGTACCTCCCCCACCGGCTCACCGACTGGACCGCGCCGCGCGACTGGCAGCGCCATCCCTGGTACGCGGGGCACGGCTACGCCTCCGTACGCGTGGACGTGCGCGGGCACGGGTGCAGCGGCGGCCTGCCCGGCGACGAGTACGACGCCCGCGAGCTCGCCGACGGGGTCGCGGTGGTGCAGTGGCTGGCGGCGCAGGAGTGGTGCACGGGATCGGTGGGGATGTTCGGGATCTCGTGGGGCGGGTTCAACTCCCTCCAGATCGCCGCCCTGGCCCCCGAGCCGCTGAAGGCGGTCGTCACCGTCTGCTCGACGGACGACCGCTACGACAACGACGTGCACTACATGGGCGGCTCGGTGCTCGCCGTGGACATGCACGCGCGGGCGGCGACCATGCTGGCCTTCGCCTCCCGCCCGCCGGACCCGCACCACGTCGGCGACGGCTGGCGCGCGCAGTGGCTGGACCGGCTGGAGGCGGTGGAACCGCTGATCCACACCTGGCTCTCGCACCAGACCCGCGACGCCTACTGGCGCCACGGCAGCGTCTGCGAGGACTACGGGGCGATCGGCGCGGCCGTGCTCGCGGTTGGCGGCTGGCACGACCCGTACCGGGACACCGTCCTGCGGCTGGTCCAGCACCTGCCGTCGGCGCGCGTACGGGGCCTGATCGGCCCCTGGTCGCACCAGTACCCGGACCGCGGGCTGCCGCCGGGGCCCGCGATCGGCTTCCTCCAGGAGACGCTGCGCTGGTGGGACCACTGGCTGAAGGGTGCCGACAACGGGGTGATGGACGAGCCGCTGCTGCGTGCCTGGATCAGCGACGCGCACCCGCCGGCGACCGTGTACGAGGAACTCCCGGGGCGCTGGGTCGGCGAGAGGTCCTGGCCCTCGGCGCACGTCATCCCCGTCCCGTACGTGTTCCAGGGCGCGCCGGTGGCCGTCGCCTCCCCGCAGCACACCGGGCTGGACGCGGGCCGCTTCTTCCCCTTCGGCAACGACGCCGACCTGCCGCCGGACCAGCGGGAGGAGGACGCGAAATCGGCCTGCTTCGAGTTCCCGGTGGGCGGCGGCGAGCCGGTGGAGATCCTGGGCCGGCCGTCGGTGACCCTGCGGCTGCGGCTCGACGTGCCGTACGGGCAGGTCGTGGCCCGGCTGTGCGACGTCGCCCCGGACGGCTCCTCGACGCTGGTCACGCGGGGCGCGCTGAACCTGTCCGCCCGCCAGGGGCGGGACCGGGCCGTCCCGTGGCCGGTGGGCTCGTACGAGGACGTCACCTTCGAGCTGAACGGCATCGGCCACGCCTTCCCGCCGGGGCACCGGATCCGCCTCGCGGTGTCCTCCGCGTACTGGCCGTGGATCTGGCCGCGGGCCGGGTCCGAGGCCGGCTGGACTCTGGACCCGGCGGGCAGCTCGGTGACCCTGCCGGTCCGGGCGGCGTACCCGGCCGGGGAGGGCGGGATCGTCTTCGATCCCCCCGAGCAGTCGGAGCCGCTCGGCGTCTCCTACCCGGCCACCCTGGACGACCCGCGCCCGGAGCGGCTGGTCGTACGGGACGTCGCGCGCGGGACCTGGCGGCTGGAGGTGGACCCGCGGTACGGGGGCACCAGGGTCTACCCCGACGGCCTGGAGTACGGCGAGGACGCCACGGAGGTGTACGAGATCCAGGACGGGGACCCGCTGTCGGCCCGGACCGGCTCGCAGTGGCGGATCCGGCTCCACCGGCCGGAACTGGGCTGGGACGCGAGGGTGGAGACCAGCTCGGAGATCCGTTGCGACGAGGGCGGCTTCGTGACGTCGAACGAGGTGGTGTGCCGGGAGGGCGACGAGGTGGTCTTCCACCGCACGTGGGAACGCCGGCTCCCGCGCTCGGCGGGCTGACCCCAGCCGCCCGCCGGCGGGCGCCCCGGGCGGCAGCCGCGGGAGCCGGCGGTCAGCCGAACAGCCGCTCCAGGACCACCGCGATGCCGTCGGCCTCGTTGGACAGCGTCAGTTCGTCGGCCACCGCGACCAGCTCGGGGTGGGAGTTGGCCATGGCCACCCCCCACGCCGCCCACGCGAACATCGGGATGTCGTTCGGCATGTCCCCGAAGGCGATCGTGCGGGCGGCGGAGACGCCCAGGACGTCGGCCGCCCGCACGAGACCGCCGGCCTTGTCGATGCCCAGCGGCTGGAGTTCCACCGTGTGCTCGCCCGCCATCGTGACGTTCACCAGGTGCCCGACCACCGACCGCGCCACCCGCGTCAGCTCGTCGTCGTCCAGTTCCGGGTGCTGGAGCAGCACCTTGTTGATCGGGGCCGACCACAGGTCCGAGCGCCGGGCCACCCGTACCGTCGGCAGGTGCGGGTGCCACATCCGGTAGCCCGGCCCCATCAGCATCTCCGCGTCCAGGCCCTCCTGGTTGACCGCCGCGTAGACCTCGCCGATCTCCGCCTCGATCTTGCCGAGGGCCACCTCCGCCAGCTCCCGGTCCATGGAGACGGAGTGCAGCAGCCGGCCGCGCGCCGCGTCGTACACCTGCGCGCCCTGCGCGCACACCGCGAGCCCCGTGTACCCCAGTCCGTCGAGGACGTGTCGGACCTGGGGAACAGGACGGCCGGTGACGATGATGTGCCGGGCGCCGGCCGCGCGCGCGGCCGCGAGCGCCCCGGAAGAACGGGCTGAAACGCTGTCCCCGGCACGCAGCAGAGTCCCGTCCAGGTCAGTGGCGATCAAGGCATAGGGGAGGGCCGAAAGAGGGGCGGAAGTCACGGCGCCAAGGATACGGACCCCTTTGGACAAGTCCTACAAATAGAGCGCGAATCCGGCCTCCCACGCGCCCCCTCAGCCACGTAACGTGTCAACCAGCCCCCGGGACACCCCCGGACCGCGTCGAAAGCGAGGCAGTACCCCATGCCCCAGCAGAGCCCCCTCGATGTCCCCGAGGGCGACCCGTTCGGGCCGCACAACCTCCCCTACGGCGTCTTCTCGACCGCCGGCGAGGAACGCCGCCGGATCGGTGTGCGCATCGGCGGGCACGTGCTCGACGCGGGGGCGGCCGCGGTCGCGCTCGGCTCCCCCTACGCGGGGCTGCTCGGCCGGACCTCCCTCAACCCGCTGCTGGCCGCCGGGCGCACCGCCTGGCGCGACGTGCGGCGCGCGCTGACCGCCTGGGTCACCGACCCCGGCCACCGCCCCACCGTCGAGCCGCACCTGCTGCCGCTGGACGAGGTCACGCTGCACCTGCCGTACGAGGTCGCCGACTACGTCGACTTCTACGCCAGCGAGCACCACGCCACCAACGTCGGGCAGATGTTCCGACCGGACGGCGACGCGCTGACGCCCAACTGGAAGCACCTGCCGATCGGTTACCACGGCCGCTCCGGCACCATCGTGGTCTCGGGGACCGACGTCGTACGGCCCTCCGGGCAGCGCAAGGCGCCCACCGACCCGGCGCCCGTCTTCGGCCCGTCCGTCAAGCTCGACATCGAGGCCGAGGTCGGCTTCGTCGTCGGCGCCCCGTCCGAGCTGGGACGCCCGGTGCCGCTGGGCGCTTTCGAGGACCACGTCTTCGGGCTGTTCCTGCTCAACGACTGGTCGGCGCGGGACATCCAGGCCTGGGAGTACGTGCCGCTCGGCCCCTTCCTCGGCAAGTCCTTCGCGACCTCCGTCTCCGCCTGGGTCACCCCGCTGGAGGCCCTGGACGCCGCCCGCGTCACCCCGCCCGCCCGGGACTTCCCGCTCCTGCCCTACCTGGACGACGCAGCCGTCGACCGCCCCGGCGGCTTCGACCTGCACATCACCGTCTCCATCAACGGCCAGGAGGTGGCGCAGCCGCCGTTCGCGACGATGTACTGGACCGCCGCCCAGCAGCTCGCGCACATGACCGTCAACGGCGCCTCCCTGCGCACCGGCGACGTCTTCGGCTCGGGCACCGTCAGCGGCCCCGAGGTCGGCCAGCGCGGCTCGCTGCTGGAGCTCACCTGGAACGGCCGCGACGCCATCGAGCTCGCCGACGGCAAGCGCACCTTCCTGGAGGACGGGGACACCGTCACCCTCACCGCCTGGGCCCCCGGCCCGGACGGCACGCGCGTCGGCCTCGGCGAGGTCACCGGCCGCATCGTGGGCGCCGCGTAGTCCACCCCTCGGTCGGCGGGGTGGCGGATCTTTCTGCCGCCCCGTCGAAACCGCAGGTCACCGGGGGTGCACCAGAGCCCGCCGGTGGCGCAATACTGCTGCAACACCACGGCCCGCGGCCCGTCGGTATGTTCCGTGCCATGCCAGCCGAACGCAGCCTCGACCACGCCGCGCGGCGGCGGCGACTGCGCGCGGACCAGGCGCGCCAGCTCGCCGACCTGCTGCGCCACCAGATCCTCTCGGGAGCCTTCCCCACCGGGGTCCTCCCCCTGGAGCACACCCTCGCCGCCGACTACCGGGCCAGCCGCAACACCGTCCGCCAGGCCCTCGACCTGCTGCGCGGCGAACGGCTCGTGGAACGGCAGCCCGGCGTCGGCACCGTCGTCGTCGCCGAGAAGTACCCGCACGGCCTCGACCGCCTGCAGGGGCTCGCCGAGACCCTGCACGAGCACGGCACCGTCACCAACGAGGTCCGCACCGTGGGCCCGGTGCCGGCTCCCGCCCCCGTCGCCCACCGCCTGGGCCTGCCCGAGCACACGGACGTGCTCTACATCGAGCGGCTGCGGCGCCTGGGCGGGCTGCCGCTCTCCCTCGACCTCACCTACATCCCCCTGGACATCGGCTCCGCGCTGCTGGGCTGCGACCTGGAGAACACCGACGTCTTCCGGCTGCTGGAGCAGCAGACCGGGCAGCCCCTCGGCCACGCCGAGATCACCCTCGAAGCCGTCAACGCCGACGCGCACTCCGCCGCCGTCCTCCAGGCCCCGCGCGGGGCCGCCGTCCTGATGCTGGAGCGGCTCACCCATCTGGGCGACGGGCGGCCCGTGGACCTGGAGTTCATCCGCTTCCGCGGCGACCGGATCACCATGAGCGGCCTGCTGCGCCGCTCGCTCTGACCCCTTGCGCAGCCCTCGCGCAACCCCCGCGTACCCACCTTCCTGGAGACAGCCATGCCTCTGGTCCCCCAGCGCGGCGACGTGCCCGTGACCATCGACGAGTCCCTGTGCATCGACGGCTGCACCCTCTGCGTCGACATGTGTCCGCTCGACTCGCTCGCGATCCGCGAGGACGACGGCAAGGCCTACATGCACGTGGACGAGTGCTGGTACTGCGGCCCCTGCGCCGCCCGCTGTCCCACCGGCGCGGTCACCGTCAACATGCCCTACCTGCTCCGGTGAAAGGTCCCCCTCCCATGCGTACGAAGGCAGTCGCGCCACTCGCGCTCGTCCTGCTCCTCGCCCCGCTCGTCACGGCCTGCGGCGGCGACGCCGAAGGCGCGTCCGGCCCGAAGACGGTCACCGTGACCGTCGGCTACCAGTCCAAGACCATCAACACCGTCACCGCCGGCACCCTGCTGCGCTCCCTCGGCTACTTCGAGCAGGAACTCGCGGCGCGCGGCAGCAAGGACGGCGTCACGTACAAGGTGGACTGGCAGGACTACGCCACCGGCGCCCCGATCACCGCGCAGATGACCGCGGGGAAGATGGACATCGGTTCGATGGGCGACTTCCCGCTCCTCATCAACGCCGCCCGCGGCAAGGAGCTGAAGCAGCCCACCCGACTGGTCGCCGTGACCGGCTACAACCTGCGCGGCGGCCTCAACACCGTGGTCACCGCACCCGGTTCGAAGCTCGAGTCACTGGCCGACCTCCGCGGGAAGAAGGTGTCGACCAGCGTCGGCTCCGCCGCCGACGGGACGCTCGTACGGGCCCTGCAGCGCGCCGGGATCGACCCGGCGAGCGGCGTCGAGAAGCTCAACCAGCAGCCCAGCGTGGGCGCTTCGGCGCTCCAGGCGGGCAGCGTGGACGCCCTCTCGCAGTTCGTGGCGTGGCCCGGGCAGCTGGCGTACGAAGGCCGGGCCAAAGCCCTGTACGACGGCGCCGAGCTGAACCTGCCGACCTTCCACGGGGTCACGGTCCGGGAGGAGTTCGCCCGGGAGCGGCCCGGTGTGCTGGAGGACTTCCTGCGGGCGCAGCTCAAGGCCACCGACCACCTGCGCACGGAACCCGTGGCGGCGGCCGAGTCGGTGGCGAAGGAGACGGGGCTGCCCGCGGAGGTGGTGTACCTCTACAACGGGGCGAACGGCATCGCCACCTTCGACCCGGCCCTGCGCCCGGAGCTGATCGACGCGCTGAAGCAGGACGTGCCGGTACTGAAGGACGCCAAGCTGGTCGCCGGCGTCGACGTGGACGCCTTCGTGGACCCGGAGCCCCTCAAGCGGGCTTCGGAGGGTACGCAGCAGTACCCGGCGGCGGCGGCCGCCCGCTCCGAGCTGTGGCTGAAGGGCCAGACCCGTACCCAGAGCTTCGACTCCCCGCGCGAGTTGCTGAAGGCGGCGCGCGGCGGGGACGTCCGGGCTGCGTACGTGCCGGACGCGGTGACCGGGACCCTGTGGTTCGCGGACAAGGCCGTGTGGGTGGCCGAGGGTCCGGAGCTGCGGGCCTTCGTCACCCCGGCGGGCGCGAAGGCGTACGTCGACGCGCACAAGGGGTCGGGGGCGCGGATCGTGGACTTCGCCGAGGCCGGGGCCCTGGCGTCATGACGGTCGGCCGCTGGGCGCTGCGGGCGGCTTCGCTCGGCGCGGCCCTGCTGGTGTGGCAGGGGCTGACCTCGCTGGACGTGAACCTGTGGCTGCGCTTCGAGCAGTTCCCGACGGTGGACGAGGTGGCCTCGACGTTCTGGCAGCGGGCGCGGGAGGACGCGTACTGGCACGACCTCGGGTTCAGCCTGCGCCGGATCGTGTCGGGCTTCGCGCTCGCCGCCGTCCTCGGGATCGCGGTGGGCACGGCGATCGCCCGGTCCCGGATCGCGGAGGACCTGATCGGCCCGCTGCTGGAGGTGCTGCGGCCGATCCCGGCCATCGCCCTGGTGCCGGTGGCGATCCTGCTGTTCCCCTCGAACGAGCAGGGGATCGTCTTCATCACCTTCGCCGCCGCGTTCTTCCCGGTGCTGGTCTCGACGCGGCACGCGGTGCGGGCGCTGACGCCGGTGTGGGAGGAGGCCGTCCTGACGATGGGTGGCGGCCGGGGGCGGGTGCTCTTCTCGGTGGTCCTGCCGGGCGCCCTGCCGGGCATCTTCGGCGGGCTGTCCGTCGGCATCGGCGTCTCGTGGATCTGCGTGATCTCGGCGGAGATGATCTCCGGCGAGTACGGGGTCGGCTACCGGACCTGGCAGGACTACACGGTGGTCGACTACCCGGGCGTCTTCGTCGGCATGGTCACCATCGGCGCGCTGGGCTGGCTGACGTCCACGGCGGTGGAGCGGGCCGGCCGCCGCCTGACGCGCTGGCTGCCCTCGCGCGACGCCTCCGGCCCGGTCCCGTCCTCCGCCGCCGCCCGGCCCCGTACGGGGCGGGGCCCGCGGCGCCCGTCCCGTACTCCCGACCACGCCGCACCGGCCGGTGCGGCCGTCACGGGCCCGGCCGGCCCGGCCGGTCCGACCGGTCCGGGTTCCGCACCCGAGACCTCCCCCGAGCGGACCCGAGAGGTGACCCGATGAGCCCGACCCGGGCAGACACCCGGACCGGCCCCGGCGCTGCGGCGCACGCCGCGCCGCCCGGGGCGCGGCTCGCGCTGCGCGGCGTACGGCTCGGGCACCGCGGGAACGCGGTGCTCGACGGGGTCGACCTGACGGTCGAGCCCGGGGAGGTGCTCGCCGTCGTGGGCCCGTCCGGCTGCGGCAAGTCCACGCTGCTGCGCACCCTCGCGGGGCTGCTGGCGCCGCTCGACGGCGCGGTGGAACAGGACGGCGCCCCGGTGCGCGGCCCGGACGCCGGCCGGGCGCTGGTCTTCCAGGACGACGCCCTGCTCCCCTGGCGGACGGTCCGGGCCAACGTCGAACTCCCGCTCGCCATCCGCGGGAACGCCCGGGCTCCCCGGCGCCGTACCGCCGGGGAGTGGCTGGAGCGCGTGGGTCTGGCCGGACACGCGCACAAGCTCCCGCACCAGCTCTCCGGCGGGCAGCGCCAGCGCGTCCAGCTGGCCCGCGCGCTCGCCGCGCGCCCCCGGGCCGTCCTCATGGACGAGCCCTTCGGCGCGCTGGACGCCCAGACCCGCGCCGAGATGCAGGACCTCCTCGTGGAGGTTCTCGCGGGCACCGGCGCGACCGTCGTCTTCGTCACGCACGACGTGGACGAGGCGCTGTTCCTCGGGGACCGCGTCGCCCTGCTCGGTACCGGCGCGGTGGTGCCCGTACCGGCGCCGCGGGACCGGGCCGCCTCGCACGCCGGACTCCGGCAGCAGATCATCAACTCACTCTGAAGGGCCGCACCATGGACATCCCCGCGATCGGCGACGCCGAGGAAATCTCCTGCGACGTCCTCGTCATCGGCGGCGGCACCGCCGGCACGATGGCGGCGCTGACCGCCGCCGAGCGCGGGGCGCGCGTGCTGCTGCTGGAGAAGGCGCACGTCCGCCACTCCGGCGCCCTCGCCATGGGCATGGACGGGGTCAACAACGCGGTCGTCCCCGGCCGCGCCGAGCCGGACGACTACGTCGCCGAGATCACCCGCGCCAACGACGGCGTCGTCGACCAGTCCACGGTGCGGCAGACGGCCACCCGCGGCTTCGCGATGGTGCAGCGCCTGGAGTCGTACGGGGTGAAGTTCGAGAAGGACGAGCACGGCGAGTACGCGGTGCGCCAGGTCCACCGGTCGGGCTCGTACGTGCTGCCCATGCCGGAGGGCAAGGACGTCAAGAAGGTCCTCTACCGGCAGCTGCGGCGCCGCGAGATGCGCGAGCTGATCCGGATCGAGAACCGGGTGATGCCGGTGCGGGTCCTCACCGCGCCCGACGACGGCCGGGCGATCGGCGCGGCCGCTTTCAACACCCGCACCGGCGCGTTCGTGACCGTGCGCGCCGGGGCGGTGGTCCTGGCCACCGGCCCCTGCGGGCGGCTCGGGCTACCGGCGTCGGGCTACCTGTACGGCACGTACGAGAACCCGACGAACGCCGGTGACGGCTACGCCATGGCCTACCACGCGGGCGCCGCGCTGACCGGTATCGAGTGCTTCCAGATCAACCCGCTGATCAAGGACTACAACGGTCCGGCGTGCGCGTACGTCGCGAACCCGTTCGGCGGCTACCAGGTCAACCGGCACGGCGAGCGGTTCGTGGACTCCGACTACTGGTCGGGGCAGATGATGGCGGAGTTCGCAGCCGAACTCGCCTCCGACCGGGGCCCGGTGTTCCTGAAGCTCAGCCACCTGCCGGAGGAGTCCGTGGCCTCCCTCGAATCGATCCTGCACACCACGGAGCGGCCGACCCGCGGCACCTTCCACGCGAACCGCGGCCACGACTACCGCACCCACGACATCGAGATGCACATCTCGGAGATCGGCCTGTGCGGCGGGCACTCGGCCTCGGGCGTCCGCGTCGACGACCACGCCCGCACCACCGTCCCGCGGCTGTACGCGGCCGGTGACCTGGCCTCCGTACCGCACAACTACATGATCGGCGCCTTCGTCTTCGGCGATCTGGCGGGCGCGGACGCCGCCCGGTACTCCCCGTACGAGGGCGAGCTGCCCGCCGGCCAGCTGGCGGCCGCGCACGAGCTGGTCTACCGGCCGCTGCGCCATCCGGACGGGCCGCCGCAACCGCAGGTGGAGTACAAGCTGCGGCGGTTCGTGAACGACTACGTGGCCCCGCCGAAGACGGGCGCGAAGCTGTCCCTCGCCGTGGAGGCCTTCGACCGGATGGCCGGCGAGATCGAGGAGATGGGCGCCACCACCGCGCACGAGCTGATGCGGTGCGCGGAGGTGTCCTTCATCCGGGACTGCGCGGAGATGGCCGCCCGGGCCTCGCTGGCCCGGACGGAGTCGCGCTGGGGTCTCTACCACGAGCGGACCGACCATCCGCAGCGGGACGACGCGGGCTGGCTGCACCACCTGGACCTGCGCAAGTCGGCGTCGGGGGCGATGGAGTTCACCGCGCGGCCGGTGGAGCCGTACCTGGTGCCGGTGGACGGGTTCACCCCCGTGGGCGGCCCCGAGCGGCACCTGGGCGAGGTCGAACTGGTGCCGGTGGCGACGGCCGGTCCCCGGCGTACGCCTCCGGCGGCGCGGGCGGGCTCGGCGGCCGCGGCGACGTCCGCCGGAACCACCGCGGCCGCCGCCGGGACTGCCGGGACTGCCGTCGGCTCCTCGCCGCGGATCCTCGAACTCCTCGCGCTCGCCGAGGAGTCCCCGGACCTCACCGCCCTGCACCCGTACCTGACCGACGCGGATCCGGCCGTGCGGGGCGCCGCGGTGGCCACGCTCGGCGAGACCGTGCCGGCCGGCGCCGGACCGGCGCTGGCGGCCCGGCTCGCGGACGGCGACCCCGCGGTACGGGCCGCCGCCGCGGGGGCGCTGCGGGAGCTGCTGGAGGTCCTGCCGGGCGATCCCGGCCTGGCGGCCGGGCTGCGGGCGGCCCTCGCGGTGCCGGACCCGGCGGTGCGCGCGGCCGCGCTCGAAGCGCTGCGGGCGCTGCGGCTCGGGGACGCCGGGCTGTACGCGGCCGCGCTCGCGGACGCCGAGGTGGACGTACGGATCCATGCGGTGCGGGGTCTGGTGTCCGTGGACGCGGCGACGGAGCTGGCCGCGGCCGCCGGGGACCCGGCCCGCGAGGTCAGGGTGGCCGTCGCCAAGGGCCTGGCCGCGGTGCGCGATCCGGCGCCGGCGCCGCTGGACCCGCTGCTCTCGGACGCCGACCCGCTGGTGCGGGGTGCGGCGCTGGGCGCGCTGGCCTCGGTCGGCTGCCCGGACGGCTACGCCCGTACCGCGGTGGCGGCCCTGGCCGATCCGGCCTGGCAGGTGCGCGCGGGGGCGGCGGCCGGGCTGTCGGCGGCCGCCGCGGGGACGGCCGTACCGGCCCTGGCGACGGCCTTGGCCGACGCCGACGCGGACGTCCGCAAGGCGGCGGTGCTGGCGCTGCTGGCCCACCGGGAATCGGGGGAGGCCCGGGCGGCCCTCGCCACGGCGGTCGCCGACCCCGACGCGGACGTCCGGGCGTACGCGGCCCGCGCCTGACCGGCGGGCCCGGCGGGCCCCGGGCCCCCGTTCGGAGGCGCGCCGCGTGCGGCGCGCGGGGCGGGCCGGGATGGTGGACGGACGCGGGAACCCGTACCCCGTACCCCCACCGCGAGGAGCCGCCGCCATGACCGTACGCAGCCTGAGGACCCTCGTCACCTGCGCGGCCGCCGTGTCGCTCGGCCTGACCGCCGTGGCCCCGGCCCACGGGGTCGAGGGGCCCGCGCCCGACCCGCACAACGCGAAGGCCATGCGGGACATGGCGACGGCGATCGCGGCGACCGCCAAGTACGCGGACGAGCGGCAGGCCATCAGGGACGGGTACGTCCCGAAGGGCGAGGAGTGCATGACGAACCCGTTCGGGGTGGGCGCCATGAACTACCACTACGTCAAGCAGGCCAACTGGGGTTCGAAGGACCCCGCGAGGCCCACCGCGCTCCTCTACAGCCGGGAGAAGGACAGGAACGGCCGCCGCCGGCTGGAGACCGTGGAGTGGATGTCCACCGACCGGGACCAGGACCTGAAGACCGCCGACGACCGGCCGAGCATGTTCGGCCTGCCCTTCGACGGCCCCATGCCGGGCCACTGGGCGGGCATGCCCAAGCACTACGACCTGCACATGTGGGCGTACAAGAAGAACCCGGCCGGCCGCTTCCACAACTGGAACCCGGCCCTGACCTGCCCGAAGAAGGCCCCCACCCCGGGCAAGCCGGCCGCCGCCCACGCGCACGGCCACTAGGCCGTGCGCGCGGTAGGGCGCGGGCGCCCCGAGTGATGCCACAGGGCCCGGCCCCCCGAAGGGGCCGGGCCCTGTCGCGTGCGGCGGACCGGTCAGCGGACGAAGGTGCTCGCCTGTCCCGCCAGTTCCAGGAAGTACTGCGGCGCCAGGCCCAGTACCAGGGTGACCGCGACGCCCACCGCGATGGTCGTCATCGTCAGCGGCGAGGGGACGGCCACCGTCGGGCCGTCGGCCTTCGGCTCGCTGAAGAACATCAGGACGATCACCCGGATGTAGAAGAACGCGGCGATCGCGGACGACAGGACACCGATCACGACCAGCGCTCCGGCGCCGCCCTCCGCCGCCGCGCTGAACACGGCGAACTTGCCCGTGAAGCCGGACGTCAGCGGGATGCCGGCGAAGGCGAGCAGGAACACCGCGAAGACGGCCGCGGTCAGCGGCGAACGCCGGCCCAGACCCGCCCACTTGGACAGGTGCGTCGCCTCTCCGCCCGCGTCGCGCACCAGCGTGACCACCGCGAACGCGCCGATCGTCACGAAGGAGTAGGCGAGCAGGTAGAAGAGGACGGACTGGACGCCCTCCTCCGAGGTCGCGATCACACCGGCCAGGATGAAGCCGGCGTGCGCGACGGAGGAGTACGCCAGGAGCCGCTTGACGTCCGTCTGGGTCACGGCGATCACCGCGCCCGCCAGCATCGTGACGATGGCGACCGCCCACATCACCGGACGCCAGTCCCAGCGCAGGCCCGGCAGGACCACGTACAGCAGTCGCAGCAGGGCGCCGAACGCGGCCACCTTCGTCGCCGCCGCCATGAAGCCGGTGACCGGGGTGGGGGCGCCCTGGTAGACGTCCGGGGTCCACATGTGGAAGGGGACCGCACCGACCTTGAAGAGCAGGCCCGTCATGATCAGCGCACCGCCCATGAGCAGCAGCACGTCGTTGCCCATGGTGCCGGCCAGCGCCGGGTCGATCTTCGTGATCGTGCCGTCGACCACGTCGGCGATCACCGCGTACGACACGGAGCCCGCGTAGCCGTAGAGCAGCGCGATGCCGAAGAGGAGGAAGGCGGAGGAGAAGGCGCCCAGCAGGAAGTACTTCACCGCGGCCTCCTGCGACATCAGCCGCTGGCGGCGGGCGACGGCGCAGAGCAGGTACAGCGGGAGGGAGAAGACCTCCAGGGCGACGAACAGCGTCAGCAGGTCGTTGGCCGCCGGGAAGATCAGCATTCCGGCGATCGCGAACAGGGCCAGCGGGAAGACCTCGGTGGTGGTGAACCCCGCCTTGACCGCTGCCTTCTCGCTGTCGCTGCCCGGTACCGACGCTGCCTGGGCGGCGAAGGAGTCCACCCGGTTGCCGTGCGCGGCCGGGTCCAGGCGCCGCTCGGCGAAGGTGAAGACCGCGACGACCGACGCCAGCAGGATGGTGCCCTGCAGGAAGAGCGCGGGGCCGTCCACGGCGATGGCGCCCATAGCGGCGATGTGCGCCTTCGTCGAGCCGTACCCGCCGGCCGCGAGGCCGACCACCGCGGCGAAGGCCGAGGCCAGCGCGGCGAAGGCGAGGAAAACCTGGACGTAGTAGCGGGACTTGCGGGGCACGAAGGCCTCCACGAGGATCCCGACGACCGCCGCGCCCACCACGATCAGCGTGGGAGCGAGCTGCGCGTACTCGATGACCGGCGCCGGGATCCGGCCGGCCGGCGTGTCGGCCGCCAGTGTCCACAGGCTGTGGGCGGAAGTCAGTGTGCTCACTTCGCCTCCTCCCCGTTCTTGGCTTCGACGGCGACCTCGGGCTTCGGGTCCGTCTGCTTCACGTCCGACATGGTGTGCTCCACCGCCGGGTTGACGATGTCGGTGAGGACCTTCGGGTAGACGCCCAGCCCGATCAGCAGCGCGATCAGCGGGGCGACCACCAGGACCTCGCGCAGGTGCAGGTCCGGCATCGTGCGGACCTCCTCCTTCACGGGCCCGGTCATCGTGCGCTGGTAGAGCACGAGCGTGTAGAGCGCGGCCAGCACGATGCCGACGGTGGCGATGATCCCGACGACCGGGTAGCGGGCGAACGTGCCCACCAGGACCAGGAACTCGCTGACGAAGGGCGCGAGGCCCGGCAGCGAGAGCGTGGCGAGGCCGCCGATCAGGAAGGTCCCGGCGAGGACCGGGGCCACCTTCTGGACGCCGCCGTAGTCGGCGATGAGCCGCGAGCCGCGCCTCGAGATCAGGAAGCCGGCCACCAGCATGAGCGCCGCCGTCGACAGGCCGTGGTTGACCATGTAGAGGGTGGCACCGGACTGGCCCTGGGAGGTCATCGCGAAGATGCCCAGGATGATGAAGCCGAAGTGCGAGATGGAGGCGTAGGCCACCAGCCGCTTGATGTCCCGCTGGCCGACGGCCACCAGCGCCCCGTAGACGATGCTGATCAGGGCCAGGACGAGGATCACCGGCGTGGCCCACTTGCTGGCGTCGGGGAAGAGCCCGAGGCAGAAGCGGAGCATCGCGAAGGTGCCGACCTTGTCGACGACCGCGGTGATCAGGACGGCGACCGGGGCGGTGGACTCGCCCATCGCGTTCGGCAGCCAGGTGTGCAGCGGCCACAGCGGTGCCTTCACTGCGAACGCGAAGAAGAAGCCGAGGAACAGCAGCCGCTCGGTGTTGGTCGCCATGTCCAGGGTGCCGGCGGCGCGGGCGGCGGTGATCTCCTGGAGCGAGAAGTTCCCCGCGACCACGTACAGGCCGATGACGGCGGCCAGCATGATCAGGCCGCCGACCAGGTTGTAGAGGAGGAACTTGACCGCCGCGTAGCTGCGCTGCGCGGCCGCGTTCTCGTCGCTGCCCGAGTGGGCCCGGTCCCCGAAGCCGCCGATGAGGAAGTACATCGGGATGAGCATGGCTTCGAAGAAGATGTAGAAGAGGAAGACGTCGGTGGCCTCGAAGGAGATGATCACCATCGCCTCGACCATCAGGATCAGGGCGAAGAAGCCCTGGGTCGGGCGCCAGCGCGAGGGCTGCCACGTGGCGGAGCCGCTCGTGGGCTCTGCCAGCGGGTCGGCGTCGTGCCAGCCGGCCGCGATCACGAAGGGGATCAGGAGCGCGGTGAGTCCGATGAGGACGACGCCGATCCCGTCCACGCCCAGTTCGTAGCGGACGCCGAAGTCGGCGATCCAGGGACGGGATTCGGTGAGCTGGTAGCGGTCGCCACCGGGTTCGAAGCGGACCGCGACGAGCACGGCCAGGGCCAGTGTCACCAGCGAGAAGAACAGCGCGAGCCACTTGGCGGCGGTCCGGCGGGCGGCCGGGACGGCCGCCGTGAGGATCGCGCCGACCGCGGGCACCGCGGCCGTGACCGTCAGAAGCGGGAAGTCCATGTCACACCGCCCTCATCAGCAGGGTCGCGGCGATGAGGATCGCCGTGCCCCCGAACATCGAGACCGCGTAGCTGCGGGCGTAGCCGTTCTGCAGCTTGCGCAGGCGGCCCGAGAGCCCGCCGACCGAGGCGGCCGTCCCGTTGACCACCCCGTCGACCACGCTGTGGTCGAGGTACACGAGCGAGCGGGTCAGGTGCTCCCCGCCGCGCACCAGCACGACGTGGTTGAAGTCGTCCTGGTACAGGTCGCGGCGGGCCGCCCGGGTGAGGAAGGAGCCGCGCGGGGCGACGACCGGAACGGGCCGCTTGCCGTACATCGCCCAGGCGATGCCGACTCCGACGAGCAGCATCACCATGGTGGCCGCGGTGACCGTCATGGCGCTGACCGGCGGGTTGCCGTGCGAGTAGCCCGTGACGGGCTCCAGCCACTTCAGGAAGCGCTCGCCGATCTCGAAGAAGGCGCCGGCGAAGACCGACCCGAAGGCGAGGATGACCATCGGGATGGTCATGGACTTCGGGGACTCGTGCGGGTGCGGCTCGTGGCCGTCCGCGTCCGGCTGCCAGCGCTTGTCGCCGAAGAAGGTGAGGAGCATGACGCGGGTCATGTAGAAGGCGGTGATGCCGGCGCCCAGCAGGGTGACCCCGCCGAGGATCCAGCCCTCGGTGCCGCCCTTCGCGAAGGCCGCCTCGATGATCATGTCCTTGGAGAAGAAGCCTGACAGGCCCGGGAAGCCGATGATCGCCAGGTAGCCGAGGCCGAAGGTGACGAAGGTGACCGGCATGTACTTTCGCAGGCCCCCGTACCTGCGCATGTCGACCTCGTCGTTCATCCCGTGCATCACGGAACCGGCGCCGAGGAAGAGGCCGGCCTTGAAGAAGCCGTGCGTCACCAGGTGCATGATCGCGAAGACGTAGCCGATGGGGCCGAGGCCCGCGGCGAGGATCATGTAGCCGATCTGCGACATCGTCGAGCCCGCCAGGGCCTTCTTGATGTCGTCCTTCGCGCAACCGACGATCGCACCGAAGAGCAGCGTGACCGCGCCGACGACGGTGACCACCAGTTGGGCGTCGGGCGCCGCGTTGAAGATCGCCGCCGAGCGGACGATCAGGTAGACGCCGGCCGTCACCATGGTGGCCGCGTGGATCAGGGCCGAGACCGGCGTCGGGCCCTCCATCGCGTCCCCGAGCCAGGACTGCAGCGGGACCTGCGCCGACTTGCCGCAGGCGGCCAGCAGCAGCATCAGGCCGATCGCCGTGAGCGTGCCCTCGGACGTCTCGCCCACCGCGCCGAACAGGGGCGTGAAGGCGAAGGTCCCGAAGGTGGTGAACATCAGCATGATCGCGATCGACAGGCCCATGTCGCCGACGCGGTTGACCAGGAAGGCCTTCTTCGCGGCCGTGGCCGCGCTGGGCTTGTGCTGCCAGAAGCCGATCAGCAGGTACGAGGCGAGGCCCACGCCCTCCCAGCCGAAGTACAGCAGCAGGTAGTTGTCGGCGAGGACCAGCAGCAGCATGGCCGCGACGAACAGGTTCAGGTAGCCGAAGAAGCGGCGGCGGCGCTCGTCGTGCTCCATGTACCCGATCGAGTACACGTGGATGAGGGTGCCGACGCCCGAGATCAGCAGGACGAAGGTCATCGACAGCTGGTCCAGCTGGAACGCCATGTCCGCCTGGAAGCCCTCGACGGGGATCCAGGTGTACAGGTTCTGGGTCAGCGTCCGGTCGTCGGCGCTGCGCCCCAGCATGTCGGCGAAGAGCACGACGCCGATCCCGAAGGAGACGGCCGCGAGCAGGGTGCCGATCCAGTGGCCGGTCTTGTCGAGGCGCCGGCCGCCGCAGAGCAGCACCACCGCTCCGAGCAGGGGCGCCGCGATCAGCAGCGCAATCAGGTTCTCCACAGCGACCCCTTACAGCTTCATCAGGCTGGCGTCGTCGACCGAGGCCGAGTGGCGGGTACGGAACAGCGACACGATGATCGCCAGGCCGACCACGACCTCCGCGGCGGCGACGACCATCGTGAAGAAGGCGATGATCTGGCCGTCGAGGTTGCCGTGCATCCGGGAGAACGCGACGAAGGCGAGGTTGCAGGCGTTGAGCATCAGCTCGACGCACATGAACAGCACGATCGCGTTCTTGCGGATCAGCACCCCGGTGGCGCCGATCGTGAACAGCAGGGCCGCCAGGTACAGGTAGTTGACCGGATTCACTTCGAGGCCTCCTCACGGCCGAGGCGCTCCGCGGAGCTCTGCTCCAGCGCCTTGAGGTCGTCGAGCGCCTCGCCGGACACGTCGCGGATCTGGCCGCGGGCGCGGAGCGTCTGGCTGACGGTCAGCTCGGACGGGGTGCCGTCCGGCAGCAGGCCGGGAACGTCCACCGCGTTGTGCCGGGCGTAGACGCCGGGCGCGGGCAGCGGCGGGAGCTGCACGCCCTCGCGTACGCGGCGCTCGGCCAGCTCGCGCTGGGTCGCGGCCCGTTCGGTGCGCTCGCGGTGGGTGAGCACCATCGCGCCGACGGCCGCGGTGATCAGCAGCGCGCCGGTGATCTCGAAGGCGAAGACGTACTTGGTGAAGATCAGCTGCGCCAGGCCCTCGACGTGCCCGGCGGAGTTGATCCGGCCGAGCCCGTTGAAGTGGCCCAGTCCGGCGTGGCCGATGCCGGCGAACAGCAGGATGCCGAAGCCGAGCCCGCACAGGAGGGCCAGCCAGCGCTGTCCCTTGATGGTCTCCTTCAGGGAGTCGGCGGCGGTGACGCCGACGAGCATGACCACGAAGAGGAAGAGCATCATGATCGCGCCGGTGTAGACGATGACCTGGACGACGCCCAGGAAGTACGCCCCGTTGGCGAGGTAGAAGACCGCCAGGATGATCATCGTCCCGGCGAGGCTGAGGGCGCTGTGCACGGCCTTCTTCATCAGGATCGTGGCCAGCGCGCCGATGACGGCGACCGTGCCGAGGATCCAGAACTGCACGGCCTCACCGCTGGAGGTGACGGTCGCGGCGACGGCGCTCATGCCCCCACCTCCGCGGCGTTCCCGTCGGCCGCCCCGGCCGGCTCCTCCCCCTTGGAGACCGCCACCTGCCGGACGGTGCCCGGGGCGGCGCCCGTCACCAGTCCGCGGTAGTAGTCCTGCTCGTCGGTGCCGGGGAAGACCGAGTGCGGGGCCTCGACCATGCCCTCGGTCAGCCCGGCGAGCAGCTGGTCCTTGGTGTAGATGAGCGACTCGCGGCTGGAGTCGGCCAGTTCGAACTCGTTCGTCATGGTCAGCGCCCGGGTCGGGCACGCCTCGACGCACAGCCCGCACAGGATGCAGCGGGCGTAGTTGATCTGGTAGACCCGGCCGTACCGCTCACCCGGGGAGTAGCGCTCCTCCTCGGTGTTGTCCGCGCCCTCCACGTAGATGGCGTCGGCGGGACAGGCCCAGGCGCACAGCTCGCACCCGATGCACTTCTCCAGACCGTCGGGGTGCCGGTTGAGCTGGTGCCGTCCGTGGAAGCGCGGGGCGGTCGTCTTCTGCTGCTCCGGGTACTGCTCGGTGAGGCGCTTCTTGAACATGGCCTTGAAGGTCACGCCGAAGCCGGCCACCGGGTTCTGCCACTTCTCGTCAGACATTCTCAGCACCCTCCTCTCGGTCACTGTCGGTGTTCGCCCCGCCGCTGACGATCAGCTCGCGCTCGCTGCGGGGCCGCCTGCGCGGTACGGGTGCCAGGTGCTGGCCGGGCTTGGGCGGTACGGGGAACCCGCCCGCCAGCGGATCGAAGGGCGCGGTGTCCTTGCCGGCGTCCGCGGCCGAAGCCTTCTCGCGCTTGTCGCGGAAGACGTCCGCGACGAAGGAGAGCAGCAGGACCGCCACGACGGCGCCGCCGACGTAGAGGGCGATGTCCGCGATCTCGTACGCCTCGTTGCGCAGGGCCCGGACGGTGGCGACCATCATCAGCCAGACCACGGAGACCGGGATCAGGACCTTCCAGCCGAGCTTCATCAGCTGGTCGTAGCGCACGCGCGGCAGCGTGCCGCGCAGCCAGATGAAGAAGAAGAGGAGCAGCTGCACCTTGAGGACGAACCAGAGCAGCGGCCACCAGCCGTGGTTCGCGCCCTCCCAGAACGAGCTGATCGGGTACGGGGCCCGCCAGCCGCCGAGGAACAGCGTGACCGAGACCGCCGAGACGGTGACCATGTTGACGTACTCGGCGAGCATGAACAGCGCGAACTTGATGGACGAGTACTCGGTGTTGAAGCCGCCGACCAGGTCGCCCTCGGACTCCGGCATGTCGAAGGGGGCGCGGTTCGTCTCGCCGACCATCGTGACGACGTAGATGATGAAGGACACCGGCAGCAGCACGATGAACCAGCGGTCCTGCTGGGCCTCCACGATCGCCGAGGTCGACATCGACCCGGAGTAGAGGAAGACCGAGGCGAAGGCCGCGCCCATCGCGATCTCGTAGGAGATCATCTGGGCGCAGGAGCGCAGGCCGCCGAGGAGCGGGTACGTGGAGCCGGAGGACCAGCCCGCGAGGACGATGCCGTAGATGCCGACCGAGGCCACCGCGAGGATGTAGAGCATCGCGATGGGCAGGTCGGTCAGCTGCATCGAGGTGCGCTGGCCGAAGATGGAGACCTCGTTGCCGGCCGGGCCGAAGGGGATCACCGCGATGGCCATGAAGGCCGGGATCGCCGCGATGATCGGGGCCAGGACGTACACCACCTTGTCGGCCCGCTTGACGATGATGTCTTCCTTGAGCATCAGCTTCACGCCGTCGGCGAGCGACTGGAGCATGCCCCAGGGGCCGTGCCGGTTGGGGCCGATGCGCAGCTGCATCCAGGCGACGACCTTGCGCTCCCACACGATGGAGAAGAGCACCGTCACCATCAGGAAGGCGAAGCAGAACACCGCCTTGATGAGGACGAGCCACCAGACGTCCCGTCCGAAGAGGGACAGGTCCTCGGCAGCGAGTTGAACGGTGTTCACGCGCCCACCTCCGCAGTGGTGTCGCCTGCGCCGGCCGGGGTCGCCGGGCCGATGCGTACGAGGGTGCCCGGGCGGGCTCCGGCGTCGGCGAGGACGCCGGAGCCGGTGGAGTTCAGCGGGAGCCAGACGACGCGGTCGGGCATCTCGGTGATCCGGAGCGGGAGTTCCACGGTGCCGGCGGGGCCGGTGACCGCGAGGACGTCACCGTCCTTGACGCCCGTCTCTGCGGCCGTGGCGGCCGACAGCCGGGCACTGGCCTCGTGCCGGGTGCCGGCCAGGGCCTCGTCGCCCTCCTGGAGCCGGCCCTGGTCGAGGAGGAGCCGGTGGCCCGCGAGGACCGCCTCGCCGACGCCCGGACGGGGCAGCGGCACCGGGGCGGTGGACTGCTCGGCTGCGAGCTCGCCCTCCCAGGGGCCGAGCCGCTCCAGCTCCCGGCGTACGGCGTGCACGTCGGGCAGTGCGATCGGCCGGTCGGCGGCGTCGGCCAGCATGTGCAGAACGCGGGCGTCGGCCGGAGCGAGCCTGCGGGTCATCTGGTCGGGCTTGAGCGCCGCCTCGAACGGGCGGACCCGGCCCTCCCAGTTGATGAACGCGCCCGCCTTCTCGGCGACCGCGGCGACCGGCAGGACCACGTCCGCGTGGTCGGTGACCTCGCCGGGCCGCAGCTCCAGGGAGACCACGAAGGCCTCCTGCAGGGCGGTCCGCGCGCGGGCCGGGTCCGGCAGGTCGGTGACCTCGACGCCCGCGACCAGCAGCGCGGACAGTTCCCGGGTGGCCGCCGCCTCGATGATCTGGCCGGTGTCGCGGCCGTAGCGGTGCGGGAGTTCGTCCAGTCCCCAGGCGGTGGCGACCTCGTCGCGGGCCCGCGGGTCGGTGGCCGGACGGCCGCCCGGCAGCAGCGACGGCAGCGCGCCGGCCTCGACGGCCGCCCGCTCCCCGGCCCGGCGCGGGATCCACACCAGCTTCGCCCCGGTCGCGGCGGCCGCCCGTACGGCGGCGGTGAGCGCGCCGGGCACGCCGGCGAGGCGCTCCCCGACGACGATGACGGCGCCCGGCCGGCGCAGCGCCTCGGCGGCTTCGGCGCCGCCCGCCTCCAGGCCGGTCCGCGAGGACAGTGCGTCGAGCCAGTCCGGCTCGGTGCCGGGGGCGGCCGCCAGCAGGGTGCCGCCGGCCTTGTCCAGTCCGCGGGTGGCGAAGGGGGCGAGGGCGAAGGTCCGCTGCTTGTGCCTGCGGTGGGCCTTGCGCAGCCGCAGGAAGACGCCGGGGGCCTCCTCCTCGGCCTCGATGCCGGCGAGCAGCACCGTGGGCGCCGCCTCCAGCGAGGTGTAGGTGACGCCGTCGCCGTCGAGGTCCTTGCCGGTGCCGGCGACGGTGGCGGCCAGGAAGTCGGCCTCCTCCGCGCTGTGCACGCGGGCCCGGAAGTCGATGTCGTTGGTGTCGAGGACCACCCGCGCGAACTTGGCGTACGCGTAGGCGTCCTCCACGGTCAGCCGGCCGCCGGTGAGGACCCCGGCCCGGCCGCGCGCGGCGGCGAGCCCGTTCGCCGCGGCCTCCAGGGCCTCGGGCCAGCTCGCCGGTTCCAGAACCCCGGCGGCGCTGCGCACCAGCGGGGTGGTCAGCCGGTCCGGGCGCTGCGCGTAGCGGAACCCGAAGCGGCCCTTGTCGCAGAGCCACTCCTCGTTGACCTCGGGGTCCTCCGCGGCGAGGCGCCGCAGCACCTTGCCGCGGCGGTGGTCGGTACGGGTCGCGCAGCCGCCCGCGCAGTGCTCGCACACGCTCGGGGAGGAGACGAGGTCGAAGGGGCGGGAGCGGAAGCGGTACGCGGCCGAGGTGAGGGCGCCGACCGGGCAGATCTGGATGGTGTTGCCGGAGAAGTACGACTCGAAGGGGTCGTCCTCGCCGGTGCCGACCTGCTGGAGCGCACCGCGTTCCAGGAGCTCGATCATCGGGTCGCCGGCGATCTCGTTGGAGAAGCGGGTGCAGCGGGCGCACAGCACGCACCGCTCCCGGTCCAGCAGGACCTGCGTGGAGATCGGGACGGGCTTCTCGTAGGTCCGCTTCCTGCCCTCGAAGCGGGACTCGGCGTTGCCGTGCGACATCGCCTGGTTCTGCAGCGGGCATTCGCCGCCCTTGTCGCAGACGGGGCAGTCCAGCGGGTGGTTGATGAGCAGCAGCTCCATCACCCCGCGCTGGGCCTTGTCGGCGACCTCGGAGGTCAGCTGGGTCTTGACGACCATGCCGTCGGTGCAGGTGATGGTGCAGGAGGCCATCGGCTTGCGCTGGCCCTCGACCTCGACGATGCACTGGCGGCAGGCGCCGGCCGGGGGGAGGAGGGGGTGGTCGCAGAACCGGGGGATCTCGATGCCGAGCTGTTCGGCGGCGCGGATGACGAGGGTGCCCTTGGGCACCGAGAGCTCGACCCCGTCGATGGTCAGCGAGACCAGGTTCTCCGGCGGGACGGCGGCTTCTCCCCCGGAGGCGGCCGTAGTGGTGACGGTCATGCGTTCACCTCCGTGTCGGCCCAGAGGGTCGACTTCCTGGGGTCGAAGGGGCAGCCCTTGCCCGTGATGTGCTGCTCGTACTCCTCGCGGAAGTACTTGAGCGAGGAGAAGATCGGGCTGGCCGCGCCGTCGCCGAGGGCGCAGAAGGACTTGCCGTTGATGTTGTCGGCGATGTCGTTCAGCTTGTCGAGGTCGGACATGACGCCCTTGCCGGCCTCGATGTCGCGGAGCAGCTGGACCAGCCAGTAGGTGCCTTCGCGACAGGGCGTGCACTTGCCGCAGGACTCGTGCGCGTAGAACTCGGTCCACCGGGTGACGGCCCGCACCACGCAGGTGGTCTCGTCGAAGCACTGGAGGGCCTTGGTGCCGAGCATCGAGCCGGCGGCGCCGACGCCCTCGTAGTCCAGGGGGACGTCGAGGTGCTCGTCGGTGAACATCGGGGTGGAGGAGCCGCCCGGGGTCCAGAACTTCAGCCGGTGCCCGGGGCGCATGCCGCCGCTCATGTCGAGGAGCTGGCGCAGGGTGATGCCGAGCGGGGCCTCGTACTGGCCGGGTCCGACGACGTGCCCGGAGAGCGAATACAGCGTGAAGCCGGGGGACTTCTCGGTCCCCATCGACTTGAACCAGTCCTTGCCCTTGTTCAGGATCGCGGGAACCGAGGCGATGGACTCGACGTTGTTGACGACAGTGGGGCAGGCGTAGAGCCCCTCGACGGCAGGGAAGGGGGGACGCAGCCGGGGCTGGCCGCGCCGGCCTTCGAGGGAGTCGAGCAGCGCCGTCTCCTCGCCGCAGATGTAGGCGCCCGCGCCCGCGTGCACCGTGATGTCGAGGTTGCGACCGGTGCCGTCGATGTCCTTGCCGAGGTATCCGGCCGCGTACGCCTCGCGCACGGCCTCGTGCAGGCGCCGCAGGACGGGCACCGTCTCCCCGCGCAGGTAGATGAAGGCGTGCTCCGAGCGGATCGCGTAGCAGGCGATGATCATTCCCTCGATGAGGGAGTGCGGGTTGGCGAAGAGGAGGGGGATGTCCTTGCAGGTTCCCGGCTCCGACTCGTCGGCGTTCACGACGAGGTAGTGGGGCTTCCCGTCGCCCTGCGGGATGAACTGCCACTTCATTCCGGTGGGGAAGCCGGCGCCGCCGCGTCCGCGCAGACCCGAGTCCTTCACGTAGGCGATGAGGTCGTCCGGGGTCATCGCGAGCGCCTTGCGCAGGCCTTCGTAGCCCTCGTGGCGCCGGTAGGTCTCCAGCGTCCACGATTCGGGTTCGTCCCAGAAGGCCGACAGGACGGGGGCGAGGAGCTTCTCCGGGCTGGTCCCTCCCCCGGCCTCCGGCCGGGAGGTACCCCCGTTGCTCAGTTCAGAGGACACGGACATCACTCCCCTCCCTCGGTGGTGCTCTCGCCGCGCGGGTGGACGATCGGGGTGTGCGGGGGCTCGCCGCGGGCGATCCGCAGCCCGATCAGGGAGGCGGGACCGGCGCCTCCGGTGGCCTCGACCGCGCCCGCCCGCTCGTCCGGGAAACCGGCCAGGATCCGGGCGGTCTCCTTGTAGGTGCACAGCGGCGCACCCCGAGTCGGGGAGACCTCGCGGCCGGCCAGCAGGTCGTCGACCATGGCCTTGGCGGAGTCGGGGGTCTGGTTGTCGAAGAACTCCCAGTTGACCATCACCACGGGGGCGTAGTCGCAGGCCGCGTTGCACTCGATGTGTTCGAGGGTGACCTTGCCGTCGGGGGTGGTCTCGTTGTTGCCGACCCCCAGGTGCTCCTTGAGCTCCTCGAAGATGGCGTCGCCGCCCATGACCGCGCACAGGGTGTTGGTGCAGACGCCGACCTGGTAGTCACCGGAGGGCTTGCGCCGGTACATCGTGTAGAAGGTGGCGACGGCGGTGACCTCGGCGGTGGTCAGCCCGAGCGTCTCGGCGCAGAAGCGGATGCCGGTCTTGGAGACGTAGCCCTCCTGCGACTGGCACAGGTGCAGCAGCGGGAGCAGCGCCGAGCGGCTGTCGGGGTAGCGGGCCACGACTTCCTTCGCGTCCGCTTCGAGGCGTGTCCGTACCTCCGCCGGGAAGTCGGGGGCGGGGAGCTGGGGCATGCCCAGCGAGACCCCTCGGTTCTGAGGACTGGCGGTCATCGGTCGACGCCTCCCATCACGGGGTCGATGGAGGCGACGGCGACGATGACGTCGGCGACCTGGCCGCCCTCGCACATCGCGGCCATGGCCTGCAGGTTGGTGAAGGACGGATCGCGGAAGTGGACCCGGTAGGGGCGGGTTCCGCCGTCGGAGACGACGTGGACGCCGAGCTCGCCCTTGGGCGATTCGACGGCGGCGTACGCCTGCCCGGCCGGTACCCGGAAGCCCTCGGTCACCAGCTTGAAGTGGTGGATGAGGGCCTCCATGGAGGTGCCCATGATGTTCCTGATGTGGTCGAGCGAGTTGCCGAGGCCGTCGGGACCCATGGCCAGCTGCGCCGGCCAGGCGATCTTCTTGTCGGCGACCATCACCGGGCCGGGCTCCAGCCGCTCCAGGCACTGCTCGACGATCCGCAGCGACTGGCGCATCTCCTCCAGGCGGATCAGGAACCGCCCGTAGGAGTCGCAGGTCTCGGTGGTCGGCACGTCGAACTCGTAGTTCTCGTAGCCGCAGTACGGGTCCGACTTGCGCAGGTCGTGGGGCAGGCCGGCGGAGCGCAGGATCGGGCCGGTGGCGCCGAGCGCCATGCAGCCGGAGAGGTCGAGGTAGCCGACGTCCTGCATGCGGGCCTTGAAGATGGGGTTGCCGGTGGCGAGCTTGTCGTACTCCGGCAGGTTCTTCTTCATGGTCTTGACGAACTCGCGCAGCTGGTCGACGGCGCCCGGGGGCAGGTCCTGCGCGAGGCCGCCGGGGCGGATGAACGCGTGGTTCATGCGCAGCCCGGTGATCAGCTCGAAGATGTCGAGGATCAGCTCGCGGTCGCGGAAGCCGTAGATCATGATCGTGGTCGCGCCCAGCTCCATACCGCCGGTGGCGATGCACACCAGGTGGGAGGAGAGCCGGTTGAGTTCCATCAGCAGGACGCGGATGACGGTGGCGCGGTCCGGGATCTGGTCGGTGATGCCGAGCAGCTTCTCGACGCCGAGGCAGTACGCCGTCTCGTTGAAGAACGGCGTCAGGTAGTCCATGCGCGTGACGAAGGTGGTGCCCTGCGTCCAGTTGCGGAATTCGAGGTTCTTCTCGATTCCGGTGTGGAGGTAGCCGATGCCGCAGCGGGCCTCGGTGACGGTCTCGCCGTCGATCTCCAGGATCAGCCGGAGCACACCGTGGGTGGACGGGTGCTGCGGACCCATGTTGACGACGATCCGCTCGTCGTCGGCCTTGGCCGCCGACTGGACGATCTCGTCCCAGTCACCGCCGGTGACGGTGTAGACGGTGCCCTCGGTCGTCTCGCGGGCGGAGGAGTGGTTGCCTGCTTCTTCATTCGTGATGGGGGACATCAGCTGTACGACCTCCGCTGGTCGGGAGCCGGGATCTGGGCGCCCTTGTACTCGACGGGGATGCCGCCGAGCGGGTAGTCCTTGCGCTGCGGGAAGCCCTGCCAGTCGTCCGGCATCATGATCCGGGTGAGGGCCGGGTGCCCGTCGAAGACCAGGCCGAAGAAGTCGTACGTCTCGCGCTCGTGCCAGTCGTTGGTCGGGTAGACGGAGACGAGCGAGGGGACCTGCGGGTCGCCGTCCGGGACGGAGACCTCCAGCCGCAGGATCCGGCCGTGGGTGAGCGAGCGCAGGTGGTAGACGGCGTGCAGCTCGCGGCCCTTGTCCCCGGGGAAGTGGACTCCCGAGACCCCGGTGCAGAGCTCGAAGCGCAGGGCGGGGTCGTCGCGCAGGGTCCGCGCGACGCGCACGAGGTGCTCGCGGGCGATGTGGAAGGTGAGCTCGCCCCGGTCGACCACCGTCTTCTCGATGGCGTTCTCCGGGAGCAGGTCCTGCTCCTCCAGGGCGCCTTCGAGCTCGTCGGCCACCTCGTCGAAGTAGGAGCCGTACGGGCGGGAGGTCGCACCGGGCAGGGCCACGGTGCGGACGAGGCCGCCGTAGCCGCTGGTGTCGCCGCCGTTGGCCGCGCCGAACATGCCCTTGCGGACGCCGATGACCTCGGGGCCCTGGGCGCGCGGTGCGGGAAGGCCGCTGCCGTCCGCGCCGGTCGCGCCGGTGTCGTTGCCGTTGTCCGGCTCTTGGGTCTCACTCACCGGAGCAGCCCCTTCATCTCAATGGTGGGGAGGGCCTTGAGGGCCGCCGCCTCCGCCTCGCGGGCCGCTTCCTCCCGGTTCACGCCGAGCTTTCCGCCCTGGATCTTCTGGTGGAGCTTGAGGATCGCGTCCATCAGCATCTCGGGGCGGGGCGGGCAGCCGGGGAGGTAGATGTCCACCGGGACGATGTGGTCGACGCCCTGGACGATCGCGTAGTTGTTGAACATTCCGCCCGAAGATGCACAAACCCCCATGGAGATGACCCATTTGGGAGCGGGCATCTGGTCGTACACCTGGCGCAGCACCGGCGCCATCTTCTGGCTGACCCGTCCGGCCACGATCATCAGATCGGCCTGGCGCGGGGAGCCGCGGAAGACCTCCATGCCGAAGCGGGCCAGGTCGTACCGGCCCGCTCCGGTCGTCATCATCTCGATGGCGCAGCAGGCGAGGCCGAAGGTCGCCGGGAAGACCGACGACTTGCGCACCCACCCCGCGGCCTGTTCGACGGTGGTCAGCAGAAAGCCGCTCGGCAGCTTCTCTTCCAGTCCCATGGGAAATTCAGCCCCTCAGTCCCATTCCAGGCCGCCGCGGCGCCATACGTAGGCGTAGGCGACGAAGACGGTGAGCACGAAGAGCAGCATCTCGACGAGCCCGAAGATCCCCAGGGAGTCGAAGGTGACGGCCCAGGGGTAGAGGAAGACAACCTCGATGTCGAAGACGATGAAGAGCATCGCCGTCAGGTAGTACTTGATGGGGAAGCGACCGCCGCCGGCCGGCATCGGTGTCGGCTCGATGCCGCACTCGTAGGCGTCGAGCTTCGCCCGGTTGTACCTTTTTGGACCGATCAGCGTGGCCATGACCACGGAGAAGATCGCAAACCCTGCGCCGAGGGCGCCGAGCACGAGGATGGGCGCGTACGCATTCACGCTCCTCGCTCCTTCCAGTCGTCCTTGACCGTTGGACCGCCGCCGGCCGAGGGCCCCGCCTCGCGAAGATCGTGCACATGTGAGGCAGTTCACAAGCCGGACTGGTGCGCATCTTATGCCTGCTCGTCTGTGATCTGCGACACGGGTAACAACACCGAGTTTGTGATCTCCACCACCTGACGAACGATCATGAAGTCCGATGAGTGGTGATCTTCATACTCGAAGCAGCCGCATGATCACCAAAGGTGACATTCGAGCCCGTTCCCGCAGGTGGAGGGCACCTCGCCCTATCAAACGGTGGCACTTGCAGGCAAATTGGCATCGAGGCGCCTGCGGTGATAAGGGGATCCGCGTCCCCCGGTCGGGGGAGCCCGTGCGTACGGAGGTGGACGCGGGGCACACGAGGGTGCGGCGGGCCGCCGAGTGCGTGCATCCGTTCACGAACCCCTCCCGGTGGCGAGGGCCCGCTTCACAGGAAGGTCACGGGCCGGCCACAGCGTCCACATGGCGTGATCTCCCTGTGACCTGCGCCACTCTGAATCAGGCGTTCCGAAAGCGGGCTTGGCCATCTGTGCGGAGGGGTGGTAGTCCGTGGATCATTTCGGACTTATTACTGAAACCCCATGATCACAGCCTTGTGAGGGTGTGTCCGTTTCGCCCGTTACGGCGTCAATAAGAAGCCGGGCGCGCCCGGTTCGCGTGCCTTCGCGGGCAACTGTGGCGCACCCCACGTTTCTTGAAGGGACCCCTTGCGCCCTGATAGCGGTTGTCCTCATGTCCCACACCGCTCACATACCCAGCCACCGGAAGCCCCGCCGCAGCGCCTCGAAGCTCGCGGTCCGCGCCGGAGTTGCCGGTGGCGTCCTCAGCACCCTGGCCATGGCCGGCACCGCGAGCGCGTCCCCGTCCGAGCCCGTGGCCGAGACGACGCTCGAAATGCCGGTCCTGAACCTGGACCTGGCCGCCGAGGTCTCCTCCGCGGTCACCACGGCCGCCGAGAACACCCGTCTGGCCGCCGTGGAAGGCGAACTGACCGCCCAGGAGGAGAGCGCCCGCACCGGCGCCGCCGCCGAGGCGAAGCAGGCCAAGGAAGCGGCCCAGAAGGTCGCCGAGAAGAAGGCGAAGGAGGAGGCGGACCGCAAGGCCGAGGCCGAGCGCGCCACCCGCGACTCCGACCGCACCTCCCTCAAGAGCACTTCCACCTCCGCGAAGGCCCCGCAGGGCACCGGCACCGTGTCGGCCCCGGCGACCGGATCCGCCGCCGCCATCGTCAACTTCGCCCGTGCGCAGGTCGGCAAGGCCTACGTCATGGGTGGCACCGGCCCGTCCTCCTTCGACTGCTCAGGCCTCGTCCAGGCCGCCTACCGCCAGGCCGGCATCTCCCTGCCGCGCATGTCCCAGGCGCAGTCCTCGGCCGGTACGTCCGTCTCCCTGAACGCCCTTCAGCCGGGCGACATCCTCTACTGGGGATCCAAGGGCAGCGCGTACCACGTGGCCATCTACGTCGGCGGCGGCAAGTTCGTCGGCGCGCAGAACCCCAGCACCGGCATCGTCGAGCGCAGCCTGAGCTACGACAAGCCGACGGGCGCCGTCCGCGTCCTCTGAGCCCGCCCCTGAGCCCCGCTCAGGTCGCGGCAGCAGACACGGCCGAGGGCCGGTACTCCCCCGCTCGGGGGTGGAGTACCGGCCCTGGAGTCGTTTCCCGGACGGTCCGGGCTTTTCGGGCGTTCGGTGCCGTGCGCGCCCCGCATCTCCTCGGCCCGGCGGGCGACCGTGTCGAACGGGGCCCCCGGGCCCTGAGAAGATGGCGGCGCAGTCCCTGAGCGTCAGATGGAGGTGGTGGTCCCGTGGGCACACAGCCGTACGAGCCCCACGAGGCCGGCGACCCCACCACGGTCCGGGCCGCCCTCGGCCTCGGGCTCCTCGCCGTCGGGGGCTGGCTGCTGAACACCACCCGCCCCTGGCAGAAGCCGGGGCACGCCCTCCTCCTCGCGGCCGGCTGGACCGTGTCGGGCGCACTGCTGGTGTGCGGCCTGGTCCTGCTGGCGCGCTGCGTGCGCACCGTGCACGGATCCCCCGACCCTGAGGGCCGGGGGATCCGGGACCGCCGTCCTTCGTGAGCCGGCTCCGTCAGGCCGTCAGGCCTTCGGGGCCACCTTCGAGAGGCCGTTGATGATGCGGTCCATCGCGTCGCCGCCCGCCGGGTCGGTCAGGTTGGCCAGCATCTTCAGGGTGAACTTCATCAGCAGCGGGTGGGTCAGGCCGCGCTGCGTGGCGACCTTCATGACCTTCGGGTTGCCGATCAGCTTCACGAAGGCGCGGCCCAGCGTGTAGTAGCCGCCGTAGGTCTCCTTGAGCACCTTCGGGTAGTTGTGCAGCGCCAGCTCGCGCTGCGCCGGGGTGGACCGGGCCTGCGCCTGCACGATCACGTCGGCCGCGATCTGGCCCGACTCCATCGCGTAGGCGATGCCCTCGCCGTTGAACGGGTTGACGAGGCCGCCCGCGTCACCGACCAGCAGCAGGCCCTTGGTGTAGTGCGGCTGCCGGTTGAAGGCCATCGGCAGGGCCGCGCCGCGGATCGGCTGCGTCATGTTCTCGGGGGTGTAGCCCCAGTCCTCCGGCATCGAGGCGCACCAGGCCTTGAGGACCTCGCGCCAGTCCAGCTCCTTGAAGGCGGAGGAGGAGTTGAGGATGCCGAGGCCGACGTTGGACGTGCCGTCGCCCATGCCGAAGATCCAGCCGTAGCCGGGCAGCAGCCGGTCCTGCGGGCCGCGCCGGTCCCACAGCTCCAGCCAGGACTCCAGGTAGTCGTCGTCGTGCCGCGGCGAGGTGAAGTACGTGCGCACCGCGACGCCCATCGGGCGGTCCTCGCGCCGGTGCAGGCCCATGGCCAGCGACAGCCGGGAGGAGTTGCCGTCGGCCGCGACGACCAGCGGGGCGTGGAAGGTGACCGGCGTCTTCTCCTCGCCCAGCTTCGCCTGCACGCCGGTGATGCGGCCGGTGCGGGCGTCACGGACGGGCTCGCCTACGTTGCAGCGCTCGTACAGCCGGGCGCCGGCCTTCTGGGCCTGGCGGGCCAGGATCTCGTCGAAGTCGTCGCGCTTGCGGACGAGTCCGTACTCCGGGAAGGAGGCGAGTTCCGGCCAGTCCAGCTGGAGCCGCTGGCCGCCGCCGATGATGCGCAGGCCCTTGTTGCGCAGCCAGCCGGCCTCTTCGGAGATGTCGATGCCCATCGCCACCAGCTGCTTGGTGGCGCGCGGGGTCAGCCCGTCGCCGCAGACCTTCTCGCGTGGGAACGCCGTCTTCTCCAGCAGCAGGACGTCCAATCCGGCCTTGGCGAGGTAGTAGGCGGTGGTCGAGCCGGCGGGCCCGGCCCCGACGACGATCACGTCCGCGGAGTGTTCGGAGAGGAGCTCGGTCACTGCGGGGTCTCCCGAAGGCTCGATTTAGGGTGCCAGGCGGCACCGGACATGTGCAGTCTATGCAGCGAGAGTGATCGCGATCCGAAGGGCTGCCCCGATGACGACTTCGCCGACCCGGCCCCCGCTCCCGGCGGTAGGGCTGCGCGTGCCCACCGACGAGGACGCCCACGCCTGGCACCGCGTCTTCAACGACGCCGATGTGATGGAGTTCCTCGGCGGTCCGCCGAGTTGTCGGAGTACGAGGAGTTCACCGCGCGCCAGCGCATGCACGACGCACAGCTCGGCCTCTGCCTGTGGACGCTGCTGGACGGCGACGGCGAGGTGATCGGCTTCACCGGAGCGCAGCCATGGCCGTCGGACAAGGCGTGGGGCCCGGTCGGGGAGATCGAGATCGGCTGGCGGCTCGGGCGGGCGGCCTGGGGCCGCGGCTACGCGTACGCCGCGGCGCTGGCCACCCTGGAGCGGGTCCGCGGGGCCGGGATCGAGCGGGTGGTGGCGATGATCCACGCCGACAACTCCCGCTCCGTGGCGGTCGCCGAGCGGCTGGGCATGACCCTGGCCGAGGAGTTCACCACGCCGGGCGGGAATCCGGCACGCCGCTACGCGCTGGACCTGCGGGACCTGCCGCTGGCCCGGTGAGCGTCCCGGCCGGCGTGCGCAGCAGCGCGATGCCGGCGGCCAGGGCCCAGTACACGACGAGGGACGCGGTCAGTGCGGTGTTGCCCCAGCCCACGGCGCTGTAGAAGGCGGCCGCGTCCGTCCCGAAGAACAGCGAGGGTACGAAGGCCAGGTTGACGGCGGCGACGGCCTGAGCGGTGCGGCCGGTCCAGCGCGGCAGCACGCCGCTGCGCAGGATCGCGTGGCCGGCCGCGGACAGCAGGATCGCCGTCAGCAGCCGTGCGACGGAGCCGTGCAGGAGCATGTTGGCGTGCGCCAGCGGGCCGTCGACGGTCGGGTCGAGCGTGCCCCCGGGGTGTTCCAGTACGACTCCCGCCTCGACGGAGGCGGCGACCAGCGTCACGGTGACGTAGGCGCCAGCGGCCCCGGAGACCAGGCTCGCGGGCCAGGCGAGGGCGCGCCCGGAGCTCCGCACGAGGTGGGCCAGGCCCAGCAGGAAGACCAGCAGCGCGCCGCAGGTCAGGATGTTCAGGAGGATCCTGGCCAGCACGTTCGAGGCCGGCGGCGGCCCCGCGTACAGGAAGTACAGGGGGACGCCGACCACGGCGATCAGACCTGCGGCGATGCCGCACGCGCCCGTCAGTCGCCGGACACTCGCTTCGTTCATTTCCTCGGTCTCCTCGGGTGTGGAGCGTGGGCATGGAGCGTGCTGTGTCGTGCAGGTGCGCGGTACGCGGATCAGTGGGTGCGTGGATCGGTGGGTGCGCGGCTCAGTGGGATCCGGGCCGGCCCTCGATGCCGTCGAGGAGCCGCCGGACCCCGGAGCGCACGACGGGCGTGACGTCGCCGTCCTCGTCCTCGTCGAAGCCGTCCGTGCCGGCGAGAGAGCACAGGACCGGGAACCGCCCGGGGTCCAGGTGCCGGGCGAGGACCTCTCCGTACTCGGCCGCGCCCGCGGGGTCGAGTTCGGTGGCGACCCGGGCCAGGTCCCGTACGGCACCGGAGACGAAGGTGGCGATCGGAACCAGTTCGGCACGGTCGAGGCCGGACCGGGCGAGGGGGCTCAGCAGGGCCTCGAACCAGGCCAGTTCGTTGGGGCCGACCGGGGCGCCGGTGGTGGGCGCCTTCGTCATCCACGGATGCCGCAGGTAGAGGTCCCACAGGGCGTCCACCCAGGTCTCGACCTCAGCCCGCCAGCCACCCGGCGGATCCGCCGGGGCGGGCGGCCTGCCGGTGGCGGTGTCGACCATGGCGGCCACCAGGTGATCCTTGCCCGGCACGTGCCGGTAGAGCGCCATCGCCGTACAGCCCAGCTCGCCGGCCACGCGCTGCATGGACAGGGGACCCAGGCCCTCGGCGTCCGCGAGGGAGACGGCCGTGTCCACGATGAGGCGGGCACTGAGCCGGTGCCGGGCCTTCCGGCCCGGTTCGGCGGCGGTGCGCCACAGCAGCTCCGCCACCGAGCCCGGGTCGGGCGGGCCGTCCTGACCGCCGCCGCGGTCCGCACGAGGCATGTTCCTCCTCCACCATGCGTTTATGGTCTACACAAAATATATGCCATAAACTTCGAGGCGGCGGAAGACCCCGGCGGGCCTCCGGGGCACGGGGATCAGAAGACGGACAGGCCCGTCAGGGTCGTGAAGCGGTCCAGCGCGGCGACGCCCGCGACCGAGTTGCCCCGGGCGTCCAGCCCCGGGCTCCACACGGCGAGGGTGCACTGCCCCGGGACGACGGCGACGATCCCGCCGCCCACCCCGCTCTTGCCGGGCAGCCCGACGCGGTAGGCGAACTCGCCCGCCGCGTCGTACGTACCGCAGGTCATCATCACCGCGTTGACCTGCTTGGCCTCGCTGCGCGTCAGCAGCCGCGAGCCGTCCGCGCGCAGCCCGTGCCGGGCCAGGAACCGCCCGGCGCGGGCCAGGTCCGCGCAGGTCATCTCGATGGAGCACTGCCAGAAGTAGTGCTCCAGCAGCGCGGGCACCGGGTTGTCGATGTTCCCGTACGAGGCCATGAAGTGCGCGAGGGCCGCATTGCGGTCCCCGTGCCCCTGCTCGGAGGCGGCGACCTCGGCGTCGAAGCCTATGTCCGGGTTCTGGCTCTCCTGCCGCAGGAACTCCAGCACCTCGCTGCTCGCGTCGCCCGTCAGCGTCTGGAGCCGGTCGGTGACCACGAGGGCGCCCGCATTGATGAACGGATTGCGTGGAATGCCGTTCTCGTACTCCAGCTGTACGAGCGAGTTGAACGGGTTGCCCGAGGGCTCCCGGCCGACCCGCTCCCACAGGCTGTCGCCGCCCTCGGCCAGGGCCAGGGCGAGCGCGAAGACCTTGGTGATCGACTGGGCGGAGAAGGGCACCTGCCAGTCCCCCACCCCGAAGACGTTGCCGTCGAGATCGGCGACGGCCATCCCGAACTGCCGCGGGTCCACCGCGGCGAGCGCCGGGATGTACTCGGCGGGCGTGCCGCTGCCCAGCAGCGGGGCGACGTCTGCGGCGATCCGCTCCAGCAGGGGCTTGTAGTCCAGGGGCCCGGCGTCGGGCGGCAGGTCGTCGGGCACGGCGGTCAGGCCTTGGTGCCTCTGTGCAGCGCGACGATGCCGCCGCTGAGGTTGCGCCAGGCGACCTTGGACCAGCCGGCCTTCTGCAGCAGGCCGGCCAGCCCCGGCTGGTCGGGCCATTCGCGGATGGACTCGGCGAGGTACACGTACGCGTCGGGGTTGGACGACACGGCCCGGGCGACGGGCGGCAGCGCGCGCATCAGGTACTCGGTGTAGACCGTCCGGAACGGCGCCCAGGTGGGCTGCGAGAACTCGCAGATCACGACCTGCCCGCCGGGCTTGGTCACCCGGTACAGCTCGCGCAGCGCCGCGTCGGTGTCCTGGACGTTGCGCAGGCCGAAGGAGATCGTGACGGTGTCGAAGACGTCGTCCTTGAACGGCAGCTTCGTCGCGTCGCCGGCGGTCAGCGGAAGCCATGAGTTCCGCTTCTTGCCCTCCATGAGCATGCCCAGGGAGAAGTCGCACGGGACGACGTACGCGCCGGTCGCCGCGAAGGGCAGCGAGGAGGTCGCCGTACCGGCGGCCAGGTCGAGGACCTTCTGCCCGGGGCGCGCGTCGACCGCCCTGGCGACCTCCTTGCGCCACACCCGGTCCTGGCCGAGGGAGAGGACGTCGTTGGTCAGGTCGTAGTTCGCCGCGACCCTGTCGAACATGGAGGCGACTTCGTGCGGCTGCTTGTCCAGGGAGGCCCTTGTCACTGGCGTTCGCCCCTCGTGTTGCGATGCGGATCGGCGGGTACGGCCCCATCCTCTCAGGCCGCGCGGGCCAGGACGGCGCGGGCTCCGCCGTACCGCCGCGTGGCGGTGCCGTACCCGACCGTAGAACTGTTCCGAAGGACAGTTACGCTGCTACGCCGCATACGCGTTGACTGCCAGGGTGCGGCCCGGTGAGGGTCACCCACCGGATCAGAACCACAACCGTGGGCGGGTCCGGCAGTGGCCGCCGCGAACAGGAAGCTTCACGATGCCGGCAGGCCATTCCACCGGTCGTTCCCGCCGTGACGGCCCGCGCGCCAGGCGCCGGGCCGAGCGGCGCAGGCGGCTGCGGCGCACGATCCTCCTCGGCTCGGCGGCGCTCGTCGCCGTATCGGCCACCGCCTACGCGCTGCTGCCCGAGGACGAGACCACCACGGCCGCCAAGGGCCGCACCGCCGCACAGACCGACGCACCGGCCGGAGAAGACACCGACGCCGCGGGGAATCCTCTCCCGCAGGGCGGCGCGAAGTCCCCCGAGGCCGCGCCGTCCCCCGCCGCCCCCGCGCAGCAGCCCGCCTCGCCCTCGCCGTCCACCGGCTCCCCCGCGACCCCCGGCAAGCCCGGCACCTTCACCGGGTCGTCCGCTTCCGGCAGCGCGCAGGGCAAGGGGACGACCCGGCGCTGGCGGCTGGAGGTCGAGGAGGGCAGCGGGATCGACCCGGAGGCCGCCGCCCGCTCCGTCGAGGCGATCCTCGGGGACCCGCGCGGCTGGACCAAGGACCCGCGCTACGGCTTCCAGCTCGTGGGAGCCGGCCAGCCGGTGGACTTCACCGTCAAGATCGCGACGCCCAAGACCACCGACCTCCTGTGTGACGTGGTCACCCCGGAGCTCATCGGCGAGACCAACTGCCGCGTCGGCAATGCCGTGGTGGTGAACCTCAAGCGCTGGAAGGAGGGTTCGCCCCAGTTCAGCGGCTCCGTGGAGGAGTACCGGGCACTGATCGTCAACCACGAGGTCGGGCACGCGATCGGCCGCGGCCACGAGGGCTGCCCGGGCCCCGGCAAGCCCGCCCCGGCGATGATGCAGCAGATCAAGGGCCTGGACGGATGCAAGTCCAATGCCTGGCCCTTCGACGCGAATGGAACCTACCTGTCCGGTCCGCCCGTCCTCTAGGGAAAGGCCGGCCCCCGTAAGGGGCCGACCGGGGGGCATCGAGGAGTGGGAACCGTGCGCGTCGTCAGCTTCAGCGTCCCTGCGTGGTTCCCCTCGTACGAGGAGCCGGACGGGCCGCCGGCGCAGCACGAGGCGCAGCCCTGCGAAGCGCTGCTGACCGAGCAGGAGTCCGCGGTGTTCCTGTGCCTGGCCACCGGCGCCTCCAACCGGGAACTCGCCGGAGAACTCCAACTGTCCGTCAGCACGGTCAAGTTCCACGTCGTGAACATACGGGCCAAGCTCGGCGGGATCAGCCGCCTCCAGGCCTGCCTGCTCGCCGCCCTCGCCCGGGAGGGCAGCCGGCCCGCCCACGGCCCGCCCGGCGAGCACGCACCCGCCGAGAGCGGGCCCGCCGACCGCGGCCCCCACGAAAGCGGGACCCTCGAAAGCGGGACCCTCGAAAGCGGGACCCTCGAAAGCGGGACCCTCGAAAGCGGGACCCTCGACATCGACGGTGGGCTCAGCGCCGCCGGTGGAGCAGCCGTCCCCCGATGACCGTGGCCACGCACGTGGTCGCGCCCCGCGCCAGCAGCTCGGCCTCGTCCGCCACCGCGAACACCGCGAAGCGCGCCGCGGCGCCCGGCTCCAGCACCCCGTGGAAGGCCTCCGCCGCCGACTCCCGGCCCTCGAAGGGATCCAGGGCCGGCCGCCCCTCGTAGGGCGCCGGCGGCAGGATCGTCAGCCCCGAGCGGGACACCGCCGTACGCACCGCCGCGACCGTGAAGCGGCCGCACACCGCCACCACCCCGCGGGCCAGCAGCCGCTGCGTACCGCGCCGGGCGCTGTTGCCCCACCGCGACTCGGTCAGCTTCAGGGCGTCCAGCGCCTCCCCGCCGGTGATCGGGTCCGCGCCGAGCTCCGTGACCTCGTACGGGTCGTCCGGGTAGTACGTCCGCTCCAGCAGCTCGTCCGCCCCGCGCGCCAGCAGCCCCGGGGTGAGCACCCCGGGCCAGCGGCGGACCCGGGCGTGCGAATGGGCCGCGCCGAGGTCTTCGTACGTGCCCACGCGGGCGATCCGGTCCCCCTCGACGAGGACCGCACCGCCCGCCAGCGGCGCGGACCCCGGCCCGGTCACCAGGAGTTCGGCGGCGTGCAGCGTCAGCATCGTGATCGTGTCGGACGCGTCAGTTCGCGGAGATGAGCTTCAGCTCGGGGTGCGCGGTGCCGCCCTCGATCGCGGTGGAGGAGATGTGCGAGACGACGCGGTCGTCGGCCGGGTCGTTCGCCGGGTCGTCGTGGACGAGGAGGTGCTCGTACGTCGTCGCGCGCTGCGCCGGGGTCCGGCCCGCCTTGCGGATCAGGTCGATGATCTCCTGGCGGTTGGAGCGGTGCTTGGCGCCGGCCGAGGAGACGACGTTCTCCTCCAGCATGATCGAGCCGAGGTCGTCCGCGCCGTAGTGCAGCGAGAGCTGGCCCGCCTCCTTGCCGACGGTCAGCCAGGAGCCCTGGATGTGGGCGATGTTGTCGAGGAACAGGCGCGCGATCGCGATCATGCGCAGGTACTCGAAGATCGTCGCCTGGGTCCGGCCCTTGAGGTGGTTGTTCTCGGGCTGGTACGTGTACGGGATGAAGGCGCGGAAGCCGCCCGTGCGGTCCTGCGTGTCCCGGATCATCGCGATGTGCTCGATGCGCTCGGCGTTGGTCTCGCCGGTGCCCATCAGCATGGTGGAGGTGGACTCCACACCCAGCTTGTGGGCGATCTCCATGATCTCCAGCCAGCGCTCGCCGGACTCCTTGAGCGGGGCGATCGCCTTGCGCGGCCGGGCCGGCAGCAGCTCGGCGCCGGCGCCCGCGAAGGAGTCGAGGCCGGCCGCGTGGATGCGCTTGATGGCCTCCTCCGCCGAGACCTTCGAGATGCGGGCCATGTGCTCGACCTCGGACGCGCCGAGGGAGTGGATGACCAGCTGCGGGAAGTCCTTCTTGATGGCGGAGAAGTGGTGCTCGTAGTACTCGACGCCGTAGTCGGGGTGGTGCCCGCCCTGGAACATGATCTGGGTGCCGCCGAGCTCGACGGTCTCCGCGCAGCGGCGCAGGATGTCGTCGAGGTCGCGGGACCAGCCCTTCTTCGTGTCCTTGGGGGCCGCGTAGAAGGCGCAGAACTTGCACGCCGTGACGCACACGTTCGTGTAGTTGATGTTCCGCTCGATGATGTACGTCGCGATGTGCTCGGTGCCGGCGTAGCGGCGGCGGCGCACGGCGTCGGCCGCCTGCCCCAGCGCGTGCAGCGGCGCGTGGCGGTAGAGGTCGAGCGCCTCTTCCCTGGTGATCCGGCCCCCCGCTGCGGCGCGGTCGAGGACAGACTGGAGAACGGCCTGGTCGGTCACCGGGAGTCACCTTTCGGCGGTGTGTCTGTGTCAAGGTCCGGACCGAGCCAGCCTACGCCAGGGCCCGGCGGCGGATTTCAGGGGCTGCGCCTGAGATCTCCCTCGGGGTTCCCGGCCGGGGTGTCGCCCGACTTGTAGTGGAGCGTCCCGTCCGTGTTGAGGGTGAACCGCTCGTCGGCGGAGCCGTTGGAGCAGACCCCGGGGGCCGGGTTGGGTCCGCCCGCGGTGTCCAGGACCAGCGAGCGGTCGGTGGCCGAGGAGAGCTTCCAGTCGCCGCTGCAGTCGGTGCCGAGGACAGCCAGGACCGACTTGTCCCGGGCGACGACCTCGCCGACCTTGCCGCCCTTGATGGTGATCTCGAACTCCGACGACAGGCCGAGGCGGGCGGTGGTGACCGTGCCCTTCCACGTGCCGATGAGCTCCTTGGGGACGTCGGTACGGGTCCCGGGCGGGGGCGACGCGGAGCTCGCGCCCGGCGCCGGTGCCGAGGCGCCCGGGGCGGGCGAGGAGGCCGAGGGCCGCGCGCCGGCGTCGGCCAGGTCCCGCCCGTCGCCGCCCTGCCCGGGCAGCAGGTCCATCCAGAACAGTCCGCCGGACAGCACGGCCAGCGCGGCCGCCGCGGCCAGCACGAGGGTGCAGCTGAACCGGCGCCCGGCGGCGCTGACCGTGACCTGGCGCCCGCCGGTCTCCGTACGCGGATGCGGCAGAGCGGCTCCCGCCGGGGCCCCGCCGGAGGTCTCGGCGGGGCTGCCGTACGGGCCCGCGGCCGGCACGGCGTATGAGAAGCCCGCGCCCTGGCTCCCGTACGAGGGGTCCGGCGCCCCGAAGCCGCCGCCGGCGGGGGCGTACGAGCCCGCGGTGAAGGGGACCGGGCCCGACGCGGCCTCCGGTGCGGCAGGGGCCGCGGCCCCTGCCGGAGCCGGTCCGCCCGCCGCAGCGCCCCCGGGGGAATCGGCGTCGAGGTCGAGGAGGGCCACCGCGGCCCGGCTGGCCTCCTCGACCAGGGGTGCGGGGAGCCAGCCGGGGGCGCCGAGCGCCCCGGCCAGGGCGGCGGCGACCGCCTCGGGGGCGGGCCGGTCGGCGGCCGTCTTGGCCAGGCAGGCCTCGATCAGGTCGCGCAGGTCCCCGGCCGGGAGCTCGCCGAGCTCGGGCGGTTCGTGCACCACCTTGTAGAGGAGGGTGGCCGAGTTGTCCCCGCTGAAGGGCGGCCGGCCGGTCGCCGCGAAGGCCAGCACCGCGCCGAGCGAGAACACGTCGGCCGCCCCGGTGATCCCCTTGCCGAGGATCTGCTCGGGCGCCATGTAGCCGGGCGAGCCGACGGAGACGCCGGTGGAGGTGAGCGAGGCGGTGCCGTCCGTCGCCCGCGCGATCCCGAAGTCGATGAGCCGCGGCCCGTCCAGGGTGAGCATCACGTTCGACGGCTTCACGTCCCGGTGGACGAGCCCGAGCCCGTGCACGGCCACCAGGGCGCGTGCCAGCCCCGCACCGATCGCCCGCACCGCGAGCTCAGGCAGCGGCCCGTGCGAGGCGAGCGCGCGGTCCAGGGAGGGCCCCGCCACATACCCGGTGGCCACCCACGGGACCGGGGCCTCCGGGTCCGCGTCCAGCACCGGTGCGGTCCACTCGCCGCCGACCCGCCGGGCCGCCTCGACCTCGCGGCGGAACCGGGCCCGGAACTCCTCGTCGGAGGCGAAGTGCGGGTGCACGATCTTGACGGCGACGGTCCGGCCGCCCGCGCTGCGGCCCAGGTAGACCCGGCCCATGCCACCCGCGCCGAGCCGGCCGAGCAACCGGTACGCGCCGATGGTCCGCGGCTCACCGGCTTCCAGCGGATGCATCCCGTCCCCCCAATTCCCCGTGATCCCGGGCGTCTTGTGGCACCCGGCCGAGCAGCAGCCTAGGGTGCGGGGCTGGGGATGGGTGCGGCCGCCACCCTTTTGCATTTCCCCCTGCCCGCGGAGAAATGCGGAAAGGGCGGGAATTCCCGGGAAACCGGGCATTCACCTGACGGGCGCTTTGGATCTACCCGGCGGTAAACCCGGTCAGCACTCCTGGACCACCGCGCTCAGCAGCTCCACGGTCACATCCGCGGGATACCCCGTCGTCGGTCCGGTCCGGCGGGCGAATTCCCTTACGCCGGCCAGCTGGTCGGGTCCGAAGCGGAAGTCGAGCGTCGTGAAGTACCGCTCCAGGAGCTCCGCGTCGAAGGCCTCCCAGCGGGCCGCCTGCTCGGCGACCTTGGTGACCTCTTCGAGGGAGAGGTCACGGGAGGCGAGGAAGGCCTCGTGGACCTTCTGCACGACGGCGGGCTCGCGCGCGAGGTAGTCCTTCCGGGCGGCCCAGACGGCGAAGACGAACGGCAGCCCGGTCCACTCCTTCCACATGTGCCCGAGGTCGTGGACGGTCAGTCCGAGCCGGGGCGCGTCGTGGAGCGAGGCCCGCAGTGCGGCGTCGCCGATCAGTACGGCGGCCTCCGCCTCCTGCATCATCACGCCCAGGTCGGGCGGGCAGGTGTAGTAGTCGGGCCGTACGCCGTACTGCTCGGACAGCAGTAGCTGGGCCAGGCGTACGGACGTACGGGAGGTCGAGCCGAGGGCGACGCGGGCCCCGTCGAGCCGGTCCAGCGGGACCTGCGAGACGATCACGCAGGACATCACGGGGCCGTCGCAGCCGACCGCGAGGTCGGGGAAGGCGACGAGCCGGTCGGCGTTGCGGAGGAATTCCACGAGGGTGATCGGGGCGATGTCCAGCTCCCCGTCGACGAGCCGCTGGCTGAGCTTCTCGGGGGTGTCCTTGGTCAGCTCCAGGTCCAGCAGCGTGCCGGTTCTGGCGAGCCCCCAGTAGAGGGGCAGGCAGTTCAGGAACTGAATGTGGCCGACGCGGGGCCGGCTGCGGTAGACGTCCACATCGCGAGACTAGTCCCCCGGTCTGCGTCAGCCTTGGGGCGGGTCTCAAACGTCCGGGTGACGTGATCTTTCCCTCTGGTCTCGGCCGCATGGTGCGTGCTAGGCTCGACGCAAGTTGCAGTTTGGTTTCCCTTGCAGTACGAGGCCTGCGGAGAATGTGACCCGCAGGCTTTTGTAGTTTTCAGACTTCTTAGCAGGTTCTGGAGCAGGGCGACCCTTTGGCCCATAGGAGGGCTCATGGCTACCGGAACCGTGAAGTGGTTCAACGCTGAAAAGGGCTTCGGCTTCATCGCCCAGGACGGCGGCGGCCCGGATGTCTTCGTCCACTACTCCGCGATCAACGCCTCTGGCTTCCGCTCCCTCGAGGAGAACCAGACGGTGAACTTCGACGTCACGCAGGGTCCGAAGGGCCCGCAGGCGGAGAACGTCACCCCGGCCTAGTCGCCTGGGCCAACCTCAATCGCGGGTTGGAAAAGCAGTACCCAAGGAGCCCTGTCACCTCTGCGCGAGCAGAGCGGCAGGGCTCCTGCCTTTCCCCTCCCGGGTGGAGGGGGGACGGATACGCCCTGGGGCCCGCACCGTGTGCACGGTGCGGGCCCCAGGGCGTTGGTCGTTGGCCGTTGCTACGGCCGGAGCGACCGGGCCCGGGCCTTACGGGCCCGGGCCGGGGTCACTTCGCGGTGGCCGCGGGCGGCGCGGTGATCTCGATGTCGAGGATCAGGGTCACGTCGTCCGGGGTCACCAGGCGGAGCTGGTAGGTGCCCGGAGCGAGGTCCGCGTCCGTGAAGAGCTCCGGCAGGACGATCCGGCCGTCGGCCGCGGTCGCCGCCAGCGTGAGGCTGAAGACCTTCTTGCCGGTCTCGTCCTTGAAGTACGGGCCCTTCGCGGTCGCCGGGTCGGCCGGCACCCACTTCCCGTCCTTCTCCTGGCCCAGGCCGGCGACGACACCGGACACGGCGACCGCCTTGCCCTTGGCCGTGGCCCGGACCTCCACGCCCTTGATGCCCGTACCGGCGACCGCCACGATCGGCTTCGAGCCGTCCGGGCGGGCGAGCAGGTCGGCGGCGGGCGCCGTGACCTTGCCCGCGAAGTTCACGCTGAGGCGGCTCGTGGTGTCGTAGGCCGAGGCCCGCAGGGTGAAGGTGCCCGCCGCGGCCCCGGCCTTCAGGCCGGGCGCGGCGGCGATGCCGTCGGAGCCCGTCTTGACCACCAGGGACTTCGCCGTCCCGAAGAGGGTGCCCGGGGTACCGGTGGCATCCTCCTCGACCGCGAAGATCACTTCCTTGTTCGCGGCGGGCTTGCCGTCGCTGAGGAGCAGCTTGACCCGCGGAACCACGGTGAAGGCCGCGCCCGCCTCGGCGGTGAGGCCCGGACCGTCGAGCACCGTCAGGTCCTGCAGGTGCGGGGCCGGCTTCTCCGGGGTCGGAGTCGGGGTCGGGGTGGGGGTCGGCTTGGGGGTGGGCGTCGGCGTCGGCTTGGGGGCCGGCGTCGGCGTGACCGAGCTCTCCGGGCGGGGCGTGGGCAGGGTGCCCGGCTGCGCCGGCGGGTAGTTCCCGACGGGCGGGTTGGCCACCTCGGTCGCACCCTGCTGGTACTGCTTCATGTAGCCGAGCACGGTGTTCACGTACTCGCGGGAGTTGTTGTAGCTGAGGATGGCCTTGTCGAGCTCGGCGGCCACGGACAGGTTCCGGTCGCCCGCGCACAGGTAGAGGCCGGCGCCCAGAGCGGCGTCGTAGATGTTGTTCGGGTCCCGCTTGGCGTCGCCGTTGCCGTCGGCGCCCCAGGTGGCCCAGGTCGAGGGGATGAACTGCATCGGGCCGACGGCGCGGTCGTAGACCACGTCCGCGTCGAACTCGCCCCGGTCGGTGTCGCGGATCTCGGCGAAGCCGTTGCCGTCGAGGCGCGGGCCGCGGATCGGCTTCTCGGTGTAGCCGTCGGCCTTGAGGCCGTAGCCGGAGGCGTGGACGGACTCGACCCGGCCGATGCCCGCGAGCAGCTGCCAGGGCAGCTTGCAGTTGGGGAGCGCCGCCGCGACGGCGACCTCGGCGCGGTGGTAGGCGTCGAGGGCGGTCGCGGGTATGCCGCTGGTGCCCTCCTGCGCGCCCGTCCCCGCGGCGGGCGGCGGATCGGCGACGATGTCCGGCAGGTCCAGCCGGGCGTCACCGCGATCGGTGGCCTGCGGACTGTCCGGGGTCGGTTCGGACTCTCCCGCGTCCGCGGTCGACGGAGTGGACACGACCGCGGCAGTGGTCAGGCTGGCCGCGAGCGCGGCCGTGCACAGGACCTTGCGCGAGGTGTTGACGATGTGGCGGTGAAGCGGCTTCACAGTGCGGCAATCCCCCCAAGGAGCCGTTCAAGGGTATGCGGCCGGTCTGGCCGTGAATATCCACTGTCTATCAGGTATTCCGACCCGACTCGCCGTCCGCCCGGCAGATGTGACGCACCATTCGTCTCGCCTTCACCGGGTCTGGCGACAGAACGGACAACGATCTCAACTCTCCGCCCGAAATGGCCCGATGACAACCTGTTTCCAGCCGGATCCCGCCTGTTCGAAGCCACCGAACAGATCTACGCCCGCGTCGCTGCCGACCCATCCGGCCGCCACCGCCCACAGGACCCCGCGTGCTCCACGGACTCCACACACCCCGCACACGGCGATGTGACCCGGATCACTCAGAAAGAATCCCGGGGACCGATACATTCCGCGGCGCCCGGCGGTCCTCCTTCCGTACCCACCACCCCGGACAGAAGAGGAACGACCCCATGCGCATCGTCATCACGGAATTCATCAGCCTCGACGGCGTCGTGCAGGCCCCGGGCGGCCAGGGCGAGGACAACGACGGCGGCTTCGCCCACGGCGGCTGGACCCAGCCCTTCTTCGACCCGGAGGTCGTCGGCGGCTCCTTCACCGAGGCCCTGGAGAAGGCCGACGCGCTGCTGTACGGGCGCCGCACCTGGCAGAACATGGCCGCCGCGTGGCCCGAGCGGGCCGGCGACCCCTTCGCCGACCGGATGAACGCCCTCCCGAAGTACGTCGTGTCCGACACCCTCGGCGACGACGAACTGACCTGGAACAACACCACGCGCATCGACGGCGGCAAGGCCGTCGCCCGCATCCGCGAGCTGCGCGACGGCGACGGCGGCGACCTGGTCGTCATGGGCAGCCCCACCCTCGCGCGCACGCTGCTGAGCGAGGGCCTCGTCGACGAACTCCGGCTCATGATCATGCCGGTACTGCTGGGGGGCGGGAAGTCGATCTTCCCGCAGGACGGCGGCCTGCACACCCTCGAACTGGTCTCCACGGCCATCAGCCCCGCGGGCGTGCACGTGTGCACCTACCGCCCGACCGCCAAGGCCTGACCGGAGCTCCCCGGGGCCGGCCCCGGGGAGCGTTCACGCCACCGGAGGAGGAGCGTCGACGGGGCCGGGGACCGTCCGCACCCTGTACGTCAACTCGTACTGGGCTCCCGCCTCGTCGAAGGCCGCGACGTGGAAGTCCGTGGCGGGGAAACCCGTGCCCACGAGGTCCTCGCTCAGCACCACCGTGCCGATGACGTCCTCCACGCTGCCGTCCACATTGGGTCTGACCACCACCTCCACCGTCGCGGGGCCCGGCAGCGGCCGGGCCACATCGAGGGTCCAGGTCTCGCCGGTCCCCATGTCCCGCCGCGCGACCTGCTCGCCGTCCCACCGGAGGGTGACCACGTCCAGCTCCGGCCTCGTGGGGTCGTTGTGGTTCGAGCGCGGTGACTGGCAATGGGTCCAGTTGAGGATCCCCTCGTAGGACGCCATCGGCGCGTACCTCCGTGATGCGGTCCTGTCGGGTCGCTCCCACCGTTCCCCGCGGGCCTGCCGCTCACCACAAGGCGGACGACCATCCGGCGGGGCCGCCGTCAGAACACGGCGGTGCCGATCCCGACCAGGATCCCGGCCACCGCCGCCAGTACGACGGCGGCGAACAGCCCGACCAGGGACACGAGGAAATAGCCGTCGCCGCTCTCCACCGTGCCGCTGCGCGCGCAGGCGAACAGCCAGGCCGCGAGCGCCAGGAACGGCACGAGCAGCAGGCCGGCCGCCGTGCCGAAGTTGAACACGGCCGTCCCCGACAGCTCATAGGCCCGGCCCCTCGCCGTCCGCACCTCCACCTCGGTGCCCCGCCGGTACTCGTCGGCGGCCGTGTCCAGCACGATCTCGCGCGCCGCCTCTCCCGGCCGCCGGGGGGTGTACCAGCCCGTGCAGTCGGTACCGGTCGTGTAGCCCTCGGCGTCGGCGGCCTCGTAGCAGCGGTGGACCGAGACGACCCCGTCGACGGGCCCGAAGCCGAGCACCGCCCCCATCTGCGGCCCGGGCAGCACCCACATCAACCACCCGGCCACCCCGAGCGCCACGACCACCCCGACCCCGGCCAGCCCCCGCCCCAACCCCCGCACAGCAGCACGCACGACGCCCCCTCTCCCGTGCAGGCCGATACCCACGAGGAGCGGGGCATAACGCGAGGGGGGTGGGGTGGCGTGTGGGGGTGTGGGTTGGGGCGGGGTGTGGGGGGCGGAGTTTCGGCGGGGCGGAGTTTCGGCGGGGCGGAGTTTCGGCGGGGCGGAGTTTCGGCGGGGCGGAGTTTCGGCGGGGCGGCATCAGAGCTGTCTTGGGGGTTTCCCGTCAGTCCCATCGTCTCTCCGGTTCGTGCCGGCCCCTCAAGGGCGCTCCTTCGTCGCGTCGCTTCGCGATGTCGCTGCGCTCCACCCTTGACCGCCCGTCCCGCCCCGGAAATACGAGGACAGCCGGGAACCCCCCAAAGGAACGGGCCGGTCTCAGATTTCAGGGACGGGGCGTCGGAGAGGCCCGGGCGGGGGCCCGGAGCGCCCCAAATCGCTACGCGCTCCTGTCGTGAAGCGTCTGCGAGCCGTCAGGGGCTGGACATAAGCCGCCATCGATCGCTACGCGCTCCTCGATCACGCGACTGCAGACCGTCTGGGGCTGGTAATAGGCCGCAGAGGCCCGATTCGCTCCTCATGGAGGGCGCCCGAAGGCGGTTGGGGGAGGAAAAGCGTCAGATGACGGCTGAGGCGATGCCAATCCAGGTGTAGGTGGGTGGAGGCCTCGGAGAGCCATCATCTTGCCCCAATTGCCCCTGTTTGGGCGGGCGGCTGGGATGCCACCTCGCCCTTGATGGGGGTTGGCATCGGCTCAGCCGATGGATCGCCCGCCCGCCCCCGAAACCGCCTCGCCCAGCCCCGAACAAGGGCCGGACGCGGTCTCGGAGAAGCGCGTAGCGATCGAGGGCGGCCTATGTCCGGCCCTTGACGGCTCGCAGACGCCTTCCGACAGGAGCGCGTAGCGATCTGAGGCGGCCTATGTCCAGCCCAAGAGGCCTGCGGACGCCATCCGACAGGAGCGCGTAGCGATTTGGGGCGCTCCCCCAACCGCCCCGCCCATCACTGATGTGCCCGTCCCTGAAAAGGAAGGCCCGGCCCGTTCCTTTGGGGGCTTCCCGGCAGTCTTTCGGATTTCCGGGGCGGGACGGGCGGTCAAGGGTGGAGCGCAGCGACATCGCGAAGCGACGCGACCGAAGGGAGCGCCCTTGAGGGGCCGGCACGAACCGGAGAGACGATGGGACTGACGGGAAACCCCCAGCACATCCCTGATCCCGCCCCGCCGAAACACCGCCGCCCCACCCCCACCCCGCGCGCCTCCCACCCCACCCCCACCGGCTTCCGCCGCGCCCCGACCCCGCCCCGACTCCACCGCGCCGCCGCACCCCGTCGCGCCCCGACCCCGCCGCGGCACCCGCGTTGCCCGCGGTGTCAAGCCCCGAATTGCAGTGGCGTGACGGGGCGGGGGCGGCGGGGCGCAATGGTCGTACGAGGTTCGGCTCCGCAGGCCGGCCGCCACCGCTCCCCCGCAGCGCCAAGGAGTACGTCATGACCAGCATCCACCGTCTCGCCCTGCTCAAGGCCGCCATCGCCGTGGGAGCCCTGCGTGTGGCGCCCGGCGCGATCGGAGACTCCGTGGAGCGCGCCGCCACCGGCACGCTCACCCCCATGCGGCCCGATTCCCGGGGCGGGCCCGGGCGCCCCGGGCGGGCGGCGCTGCGCAGCCGCTGGTCCGACGTCGCCTGAGGTGGCGGCGGGGCTGCCCGGGGAGCACCGTTGCCGGTGCTCCCCGGGCAGCCCCGCCGGCGTGTCAGGGTGCGGGGGTGCGGGGCGGGCGGCGCAGGACGGTGGCGGCGACGGCCAGGGCGGTGGCGAGGAGGGCCGCGCCGACCGCGAAGGCCAGGTGGTAGCCGCCGGTCAGGGCCTCGGAGGCGGGGCGGCCGGCCGCGGCGAGGGACTCGGTGCGGGAGGCGGCGAGGGTGGAGAGGACCGCGACGCCGAGGGCCATGCCGATCTGCTGGGTGGTGTTGAAGAGCCCGGAGGCCAGGCCCGCGTCCTCCTCCTTCGCGCCGGACATGCCCAGGGAGGTCAGAGCGGGGAGGGCGAGGCCGAAGCCGGCGGCGAGGAGCATCACGGGGAGCAGGTCGGTGAGGTAGTGGGACTGGTCGGCGTCGCCGGGGACCCGGGTGAGCAGGCCGAGTACGCCGATCAGGAGGACCAGTCCGGTCAGGAGGACCCTGCGTTCGCCGAAGCGGGCATTGAGGCGGGCCGAGACGGTCAGGGAGACCACGCCGATGACGGCGGCGGCCGGGAGCATGGCGAGGCCGGTCCCCGCGGCTCCGTATCCGAGCACGTTCTGCATGTAGAGCGCGACGAGGACCTGGAAGGAGAAGAGGGCGGCGACCATCAGCATCTGCACCAGGTTGGCGCCGGTGACGCTGCGCGAGCGGAAGATCCGCAGGGGCATGAGCGGGGTGCGGGCGGTGGCCTGGCGGACGAGGAAGCCGGCGAGCAGGGCGAGGGAGAGGCCGCCGAGGCCGAGCGTGTGGGTGGAGGCCGCTCCGTACTGGTCGATCTTGACGACGGTGTAGATCCCGAGCATCAGCCCGGAGGTGACGAGCAGCGCGCCGAGGGTGTCGGCGCCGGCCTTCAGGCCGAGGCCGCGGTCGGCGGGGAGGGCGGGAAGGGCGACGAGGAGCGCCGCGATGCCGATGGGCAGGTTGATGAGGAAGATCCAGTTCCAGGCGAGAGCGTCGGTGAGGACGCCGCCGAGGACCTGGCCGATCGAGGCGCCGGCCGCGCCGGTGAAGCTGAACACCGCGATGGCCTTGGCCCGTTCGCGGGGCCCGGTGAAGAGCGTGACGAGGATGCCGAGGCTGACGGCGGAGGCCATCGCACTGCCGACGCCCTGGAGGAAGCGTGCGGCGATCAGGACCCCGGGGGAGGCGGCGGCGCCGGCCAGGAGGGACGCGGCGGTGAAGAGTCCGGTGCCCGCGAGGAACATCCGCTTGCGGCCGATCAGATCGCCGAGCCGGCCGGCGAGCAGGAGCAGCGAGCCGAAGGCGATGAGGTAGGCGTTGACGACCCAGCTGAGCCCGGCCGGGGTGAAGCCGAGGTCACTCTGGATGGCCGGCATGGCGACGGTGACGATGCTGCCGTCGAGGACGGTCATGAGCATTCCGGTCGCCAGGACGCCGAGCGCGAGCCGGAGCCGGCGGGAGCTGTGCGCGTTCGGTGCGATCGCCTGCGGTGCGATCGCGGGCGGTGCGGCTGCTGGTGCGGAGGTGGCGGACACGGCGGTCTCTCCTGTCGTCGGGAGCCAACAGAAGAGACCGTAGCAGATAGTTTTGTTGCAGACTATCTTCTACGTACCTAAGTGGGAGTTCGTCGCAGCGTTCGCACGCCCCGCCATCACCCTTTCTGACGCGCCCTCCGAGCCGGTCGCGGCCCTTCGACCGGGGCCTCCAGATGCCCGGTGACCAGCCGGTTCAGCGCACGGAGCAGCACTTCGCGCTCATCGGCGGGCAGGGAGTCGAGGGCGCCCGCGTGGACGCCGTCGACGATCTTCTGGCTCTCCTTCGCGACCTTCGCCCCCGCCTCGGTCACCGCGATGATCCGCGCCCGCCGGTCGGTGCTGGACGGCCGGCGCTCGGCCAGGCCGGCCTTCTCCAGCGCGTCGACCGTCACCACCATCGTGGTCTTGTCCATGTCCCCGATCTCGGCGAGCTGCGCTTGGGTGCGCTCCTCCTCCAGGGCGTGCACGAGCACGCAGTGCATCCGCGGGGTGAGCCCGATCTCGGCGAGCTGCGCGCTCATCCGCGTGCGCAGCACGTGACTGGTGTGGTCCAGGAGGAAGGACAGATCCGGTTCGGTGCGGGTGGGTGCCATGGCTGTCATGTCAGCCAGCGTAACGAAAGTCGATCCGTCGCGGATTATCGGCAGACGGACGACCTGCGGCACGACCGGTCCATGGCGGCTCACGCCTCCCGCGGCCCCCGGTACAGCTCGTCGATGCGGTCGGCGTAGTCGCGCGCGATCGCACCCCGCTTGAGCTTCAGCGACGGGGTCAGATGGCCGCGCGCCTCGGTGAAGTCGCCCGGCAGGACGGCGAACCGGCGGATCGACTCGGCCCGCGACACCAGCTGGTTCGCGTCGTCGACGGCCCGCTGGAGGTCGGCGAGCAGCTCCTCGTCCCGCACCAGCTCCCGCATCGGCACGTTCTGCTTCTTCCGCATCTGGCGCCAGTGCCACAGCCCGTCCGGCTCCAGGGTGATCAGCGCGGCGATGTACGGCCGGTTGTCGCCGACCACCATGCACTGCCCGACCAGCGGGTGGGCCCGCAGCCAGTCCTCCAGCGGCGCCGGGGCCACGTTCTTTCCGCCGGAGGTGATGATCAGGTCCTTCTTGCGGCCGGTGATGGTGAGGTACCCGTCCGCGTCGAGCTCTCCGATGTCCCCGGTGGCCAGCCAGCTGCCGTACGGGAGCGCCTGTCCGCTGTTCCAGTAGCCCGCGAAGACGTGCCGGCCGCCCAGCAGTACCTCGCCGTCGGGCGCGATCCGCACGGCCGTCCCGGGCAGCGGCCAGCCCACGGTGCCGAGCCGCGGCCGCTGCGGCGGGGTCACGGTGCTGGCGCCGGTCGTCTCGGTGAGCCCGTAGCCCTCGAAGACCTCGATGCCCGCGCCGGTGTAGAAGGCGGCGAGCCTGCGCCCCAGCGGTGACCCGCCGCTCAGGATGTAGCGGACGCGACCGCCGAGCGCGGTCCGGATCCGCCGGTAGACGAGCGGGTCGTACAGCGCCCGCGCGGCGCGCAGCACCGGCCCGGGCGCCTTGCCCTCGATGCTCTCGCCGAAGCGGCGGGCTATGCGGGCGGCCCGGTCGAAGGAGGAGGCGCGGCCCATCTTCTCGGCGGTGGCGCGGGCGGTGTTGTAGACCTTCTCCAGGACGTAGGGGATGGCGAGGAGGAAGGTCGGTCGGAAGCCGGCGAGGTCGGCGAGGAGGTCCTCGGTACGGATGCTGGGCGCGTGCCCGAGCTTGACGCGGGCCCGCAGGCAGCCGACCGCGACCATGCGGCCGAAGACGTGGCTGAGCGGCAGGAACAGCAGGGTCGAGGCGGGGTCCTTGCTGGCCGACTTGAAGACGGGGTGCAGCAGCTCGATGGAGTTGTCCACCTCGGCGAAGAAGTTGGCGTGGGTGATGACGCAGCCCTTGGGCCGGCCGGTGGTGCCGGAGGTGTAGATGAGGGTGGCTACGGAGTCCGGGGTCCGGTTGCCCCGCCGGGCGTGCACGAGGGCGTCGGGGATGCGCTCCCCCGCCTTCACCAGCCGGCCGATCGCGCCCGTGTCGAACTCCCAGAGGTGGGCCAGCCAGGGCAGGTTGATCCGCTCGGCGCTGAGGATGCGGGCCTGCGCGGTGTCCTCGACGGCGCAGGCCACGGCGCCGGAGTCCTGGATGATCCAGCGGGCCTGGAGGGCGGAGGAGGTGGGGTAGATCGGAACGGTGACCAGCCCCGCGGCCCAGCCGGCGAAGTCGAGCAGGGTCCACTCGTAGGTCGTGCGGGCCATGATGGCGAGCCGGTCGCCCTCGCGCAGCCCCTCGGCGATCAGGCCCTTGGCGACGGCGAGCACCTCGGCCGCGAACTCGGCCGCCGTGACGTCGCGCCAGGACCCGTCGGCCTCCTTGCGGGCGAGTACGGTCTCGTTCGGGGCCTGCGCGGCATTGTCGAAGGGGATGTCCCCGAGGGATCCGTGCGCGGGGGCCGCGGCGAGCGCGGGTACCCGCACCTCGCGCACCACTCCGTCGACGACCGTCCGGACGGGCTCCACCAGCTTCGGCTCCGCTTCCACGGCGCACCCTCCTCGGCTCACACGAGTGTTACCGCCGGTAATTTACGGAGGGGAAACCCTGTCCGACCAGCCCCAGGAGCCCTTCTTCACCGACGCTCCACTCCGCCACCGCCGCCACCGCACCGCGCGAGGGAATTGAGGAGGGCCGCGCCGCGCGCCGCGTCGTCGACGCTCACCGCGAAGTCCTTGCCGCCCGCGCGGACGACCAGGCACTCGCCCGCGCGCAGCATCACCGTCGTACCGAGTCCGCTCAGCCGGTAGCCCCAGCCGCCGACCTGCGCGGGCCGGCGCTCCTCGACCCGGGCCGACTCCACCACGGCCGCCGGCCAGCGTCGTACGGGCCATCCGAGCGGGCCGAAGGCGACCTCCAGGCCCTCCCCCGTGACGCGCGCCCGCACGGAAGAACACGCGAGGACCGCGAGGGCGGCGAAGGCGAGCGGCACCACGAACCACACCGGCCCGGCCACCAGCCCGCCCGCCCCGGCGACCGCGCCGACGGCAGCGGCGGCCCCCAGCACGGCGGCGATCAGGTGGAGCCACGGGTTCGACGTGCGCGCGAGCCATACGAGCCGCTCACCGTCGGGAACGTCCATGACGGGGCCGCGGGCCGGCGGGCGGCCGTCCGGCGCCCGCCCCCTACGGTCGGCCAGCCCTCCGGCCAGAGCGGCCAGGGCGGCCGCGGCGCACACGGCCACCACCGCCCAAACGCCCGGCAGGTCGGCCCGGCGCCAGTCCTCCTGGTCCAGATTGGCCCGTACGACCACCGCCTGCGCACCCACCAGGGCCACACCGCCGGGCAGCAGCGCGGTCGCGGCCCAGGCGCGCGCCGCGGCGAACGCCGCGACCCCCAGGACCAGTACGGCCCACACCGCCACCGGGAAGGCCACCGCACCCCCGAACGACGAGGCTCCGTCGGGCGCGCCGGACGGACCGCCCCAGTGCGTGGCCATCCGGCCGGGCAACCGCCCGCGCGCCGCCAGCGGCAGCGCGACCAGCACCACCGGTATCCCGGCCGCCCAACCCGCTAATCCCCAACCCCTGCCACCGTTCACGGCACCTCCCTGATCATCTCGACGAGATCCGCCCTCCCGTAGCCCAGGCGCGCCCCGTCCGCCACCAGTTCGCGTACGCGCTCCAGCAGCTCGGAGCGGCGGTCCGCGCCACCGGCCACGGTCACCCCGCGCCCGCGCCGGAACTCCAGCAACCCCTCGTCGCGCAGGGCCCGCAGGCCGCGCAGGACGGTGTTGGTGTTGACGCCCAGCGCCTGCGAGAGGTCCCGAGCGGGCGGCAGCCGGTCGCCGGGCGCGCACTCGCCCTCGGCGATGGCCCGCCGCACGGCTCCGGCGACCTGCTCATGCAGGGGGCGGTGGTCCGCGATGTTCAGCCTCAGCAACATGGTGCCACTGAAGCTAGCACCATCACTCTCATCGACTCAACGGCCCGCACCTCGGGCCCGGTTGGGCAGAGGGCGATATTGCTCCGCGAGCTGCGGCGATGCCGTGCGAGACTCCTGCGACCGACCTCGGAGGAACAGACACCACATGCGCACCACCATGACCGGACCCGGCCGGGCCCGGGCCGCAGCAGCCGTCGCCGGCGCGATACTCGTCGCCGGATGCGGTGGCGCCGTGCAGCCGGGCGCGGCGACGCCGGCCGCACCCCCCGCCCCCGCCCCGACGGCCTTCGGCAAGGAGGCCGCGCTCGCCGACCTGGCTGCGGCCACCGCGGCCGCCGGCCTTCCCGGAGAGACGGCGGCCCTGTCCCCGACTCCCCCGGCCCCGACCGATCCTGCCGACCCGCCGGCCACCGACAGGGAGCGGGCCCGGGACGAAGTAGAGGCGCGGATGGCGGCGTGCGGGGTCGGCTGGTCGTCACCGAACGGCCCGGGCTCCGCACAGGACCGGGCCGAGGCCCGCAAGCGGTTCCACGCCGCCCTCGCCGGCCTCGTGGAACGCGGCTGGAAGGAGTTCCGCCCCACCGAGGAGGTGGCGCTCCGCAAGGGCTCGATGGTCATGGCCCAGTACAAGAAGCAGGAATGGACCCTCCACGCCCGGCACTTCGAATCGGGACTGCTGGACATGGCCACGATGACGGCCACCGAGGACGCGTGCGCGAACCGCTTCACCGACGCCGAGCTGGACCTCCTGGAGGACTGACCGGTGCCGGTGCGCCCATTCCCTGGCGGAATGTCCATACCGTGGCGTTGCAGCGCCGAAGTGTTCGAGCAGATCTCGACCCGGCACGGCGTCACCCCTGACCCCTGCACGATGGAGGCGGCATGGGCGGCCTTCGAGGAATTCGTGCAGGTTCCGGTCAAGGGGATCGCAGGACCGGGCGGACTAAGGGCTCGTGGGAGCCGACAGGGCCTCGACCACGAAGAAGAGGAACGTCGGCCTGCGCGAGAGGTCCCGGAAGCCGTCGGGGAACAGCTCGCGGGCGGCCGGGTCCGGCTGGGGCTCGGCAATGACGGAGAGGCGGAAGCCGGCGGCGGTGAAGGCGTCGGTCATCGCGTGCAGCGGCTTGCGCCAGAACCTCATGGGGGCGGACTGCCCGCCGATCACCCACTCGAAGGCGTAGTCGCTCGTCGCGAAGTAGTCGGGCCGGGGATCCCGGAAGGTGTAGGCGACGAACGGGTGGTCCACCGAGGCGAGCAGCCGCCCGCCGGGCCTGAGCACGCGGCGCAGCTCGGCCAGCGTCGGCCCCCAGTCCTCCAGGTAGTGCAGGACGAGCGATGCGACCACGTCGTCGAACTCACCGTCCGCGAAGGGCAGTCGGTCCCGCAGGTCGACACGGTGCAAGGCCACGCCCCCGCCGAGCCGCTGCCCGGCCAGGGCCAGCATCGCGGCGCTGACGTCGACGCCGGTGACGACGGCACCGCGGTCGCGCAGCGCCGCGGACAGGGGGCCCGAGCCGCAGCCGGCGTCCAGGATCCGGCGGCCGGTCACGTCCCCGGCGAGGGCCAGCATCGCGGGTCGCTCGTAGTGGGCGTTGACGAGGCTGTTCTCGTTCTCCGCCGCGTACGCCTCGGCGAAGCCGTCGTAGTCGTTCGCGGTGTTCTCGGGCTCGGGCGGATCGGATAAGCGTTCCATCGTCGCAGCCTAGGTCGTTGCGTGCGGGTCACCGAGGATGTCGGCCATGGCCATCGAAGAACCGCCCGCCGGCCCGTCCGACACCGCAGGCCCCCTCCCATGCCCCTGCTGCTTCCGGCGGACGCTGGCGAAGCGCGCCGACTTCGAGATCTGCCCGGAGTGCGGCTGGGAGGACGACGGGCAGGACGACGCGGACGCGCACCTCGTACGGGGCGGACCCAACGGCAGCCTGAGCCTGGCGCAGGCCCGGCTGGACTACCTCGATGAAGTGGCCGAGGAATCCGAGGAGTCCATGGCGCACGGCGGCGACGGGCTGTGGATTTCGGAAGCCCGACGCCGGCTGTCCGACGTCGAATAGCGCGACGACCAGTTCTGCCGGCCCTTACGCGGCGACCGGTGGGCAGGTTCTGCAGCGGCCCGGGGTCGGGGCGCGGAAGGCGCGGTCGCAGCCGTCGCAGTTCTGGAGAGGGTCCGGCCGTGCGGGCGGCCGGGCCTCCGGGGCGGCCGGAGCGGGCGGCAGGTGCGGCGGGAGCAGGGCGGTGAGCCGGTACGCGAGGACGGATGCGGGGCGCCGCATGTCCTCGGGCAGGCCCGCCGACAGGACCCGCGCGACGGCCTCGGGGTCCACGCCGCGCTCCAGCCAGGCCGACACGGCGGGCGCGAGCCGCCGTACGTCGCGTTCGGCCAGCAGCAGCCGCGGGTCCCGCCGCCGCAGCCCGGCGAGCAGGTCGGCCGCCCCGGGGTGCGTCGGCTGCGCTTCGGGAGCCGCCGCGGCCTCCGCCTCCGGAGCCGGGTCAGAGCCAGGGTCCGGGTCCGGCCCCGGCTCCGGTACGGGTTCCTCGCCCGGCGGCGGGGGCGGGGGCGGAGGCGGTTCGCCCGAGGCGGAGCCCGGCTTGTTGTACGAGTACGTGCGGGTCACCACCCGCCCGCCCTCCAGCCGCTCGCGCCGCCGCTCCAGGTAGCCGTGCCTCTCCAGCTCCCGCAGGGCGGATGCGATCCGCACCTCCCCCTCCGGGAAGCGGCCGGCGAGGGCCTTGATGCCGACGGGCGCGCCGTCCGGCAGCGACTGGATGTAGGCCGCGACGCCGATCGCCGTCGCGGACAGGTCGCGGTGCTGGAGGAGGTGGTTGCCGACCACGGTGTAGTGACTCGCGTGCCACGTGTTGACGTGGATGACACCGGATCGGGCGGTGCCGGAGGGAACTCGGGACGTGGCGCGCGACGGCGCGCTAGGGTGCTGTGGAGCCATTGGGAAGCGGTGCTACTTCCTTGTTGGTCAGGCCCTCGGCCGGGATGCCAGTCCCACCGGGGGCCGTCTCATGTCTGGAGTTGTCGCGGCGAGCATATGCCCGCCAACCCACCAGAAATCCAGCCCAGTTGACACCTTTCACCCGACCGAGCGACGGGGGCCGGGTTTGGTTGGTGGGTTGGTTCTTTCCCCCGGTTCTTTGGGTCTTTATGCGTCTAAGCGCGCCGGATCGCGGACCCCCGGGACCCGGCGGCCGGGCAGGTCAGGGACACCTCAGCCCACACCACCTTGCCGGGGACCGGCCCTTCCCTGACGCCCCAACGGTCCGCCAGCGCTTCGACGATGACCAGTCCTCGCCCCGCGTCGCGGATCCGCGGGATCCGGTCGCCGCGCGCGTCCGCCACCTCGATCAGCAGCGTCTCGGGGGTCGCGGTGAGGGCGAGCCGGAAGTCCCTGCCGGGCACGCGCCCGTGGGTCACGGCGTTGGCGGCGAGCTCGGCCACGACGTGCGCGGGCTCGACCAGGGGAAGCCCCCACCCCCGTAGTTGCTCGACCGTCAGGAGGCGGGCGAGACGGGCGGCGCGCGGGGTCGCGGACAGCTGGACCTGGAAATCGACGAGTTGAGGAATCACGTCACTCAGCGTGTCCGTGCGTGCGTACCGTCGGAAGCAACATCGCGTGCACGTCCCGCGTTTGTCCGGCGCTTGTCCAGTGCTGTCACGGCTGTCCGGACCGAGGTGGCGGGTACGGGGCGCTGAGGACATCGGCTCGTCGGAGGTGGGAGCGCAATGGGCGTGGACAGCAGTGACGGTACGGAAGAGCCCGGCTGGGACGTCGATCCGGAGGACGAACAGGGCGCGGCGGTGGTGGCCGCGCTGGGCCGCCAGCTCAGAGCGTGGCGGGAGTCGGCCGGCATGCGGGCCGCCGATTTCGGGGCGGCCATCCAGTACGGGGAGGACCAGGTCCGCAAGGTCGAGTCGGGCAAGCGGATCCCCCGCCCCGAGTACCTGGACAGGGCGGACGAGGTCCTGAACGCCGGGGGGCGAATCTCCGCGATGAAGGCCGACCTGGAACAGGTCCGCTACCCGAAGAAGGTGCGGGACCTAGCAAAGCTGGAGGCGAGGGCCGTCGAGATCGGCTCGTACGGCAACCACAACATCCACGGCTTGTTGCAGACCGAGGACTACGCCCGCGCCCTGTTCGAGATGGCGCAGCCCCCGCAGTCATCGGAGCAGGTGGAACGAGGAGTCGCAGCGCGTCTGGCCCGACAGTCGATCTTCGAACGGACTCCGGGACCAGCCCTCAGTTTCGTCCAGGAAGAGGTGACCCTCCGGCGCACCATCGGAGGCACAATGGTGCTGCGCGGCCAGCTCGAACGACTGTTGGAGTTGGGCAAGTTTCGCAACGTCGCAGTCCAGGTGATGCCGACCGCCTGCGCCGATCACGCCGGAATGGGGGGCCGGATCCAGGTGCTGAAGTTCGGGGACGGAACGGCAGTGGGGCGCTCGGAAGGCATCTTCTACGGGCGGCCGGTCACCGACCCCAAGCATCTACAGATCCTCGACCTGCGCTATGGCACGATCCGGGCACAGGCCCTCTCGCCCAGGGAGTCGCTGGCCTTCATCGAGACACTGCTGGGAGAAACGTGATCCACATGGCTGAGCTCGTTTGGTTCAAGAGCAGCTACAGCGACAGCAGCGACATCAACGACTGCGTCGAAGTGGCCAACACCCCCGGCGCGGTCCTGGTCCGCGACTCCAAGGACACCGCGCGCACCCACCTGGCCTTCGGCCGCCCCGCATGGGCCGGGTTCGTCGCACACACGTCCGACGCCTGACGGAACCGCGCCTTCCCGTTGCGCGTCTCCCGATTAACGGTCGCCAACTATGCGGGGGATGGATGTCGTTCGATGCGGAATGGGCGGAGCACAAAGCCCTCGCCCGATCGGCACCGGCACCTGCGCAGGCACCGGCACTCGCGCCCGAGGCGGCCGGGACGCTGGTGGCCACGGCCTCCTCCATCAACGGCAACGCGAACCTCCTGATCGAGATCGCCGCGCTCCTCCACGAGGGCCGTCCCGACGGGGACGCGAGCACCATGGCCCGCGCCCCGCGCGCCCACGCAGACGTGGCCGCACAGACCCTCCGCTTCGCCGCGTTCGCCGACGACCAGTTCAAGGACACCGTCGCCCTCTTCGCCGGTCTCGCCACCCGCCTCAAGACCGCCGGCACGAGCTTCGCCGGGGTGGACGACGACACCGCCCGGTCCTTCCTCTCCGGCCTCCTCGCCTCGGGGCGGTACGTACCGCCGGAGTGCAAGTGAGCAGCGGGCTCAGCCACCGCGAGGACGTCGCGTTCCTGGAAGAGTGCAATCCGCCGCTCATCGAGCGGAACGCCGCCGAGTTCCGCCGTCTGCGCGACCTCCTCGTGCAGGTCGGGGAGCCGGCCCGGCGCGCGGAGACCCGTACCGAGTGGGAGAGCGAAGGAAGTCACACGTACACCGCGCGCCTCACCGAGGCCCGGCTGCTCGTGGCCCAGATGGCCGAGGGGTACGACAAGGCCGCCAGCGCCCTGAACGCCTACGCCGCCGCCGTCACCACCGCCAAGTCCCACTACCGCAACGGCAAGCACACCGAGCGGGCGCTCGCCGCGCTCATCGCCACCAAGGGAGTGGCGGTCACCAAGGCCGCACGGGAGGCGGAGCCCATGCGCCAGTGGGAGGACATGCGCGCCACGACCGGTTTCCTCGACCTCCTGGCCGAGGCCACCCTGGACGTCGACGACATCCGGGAGGAGGCGGACCGGCTCCACGACGCGGCCGGCGGCAGCTTCCACCTCGCGAAAACGGTCGAGGAGGAGGCCCGCGCCACCTGCGTCCACGCGCTGAAGCAGGCGTACGAGCTGCTTCCCGAGTTCAGGGTGCCGGGCGGCGGCGCACGGCCCGACCTGTACGCGGCGATGGCGGACATCCGCCGGGAGGCGGCGGAGGCCGCCTCCTCCCCGCTGACCCACCTGCCCGGCAGCGGGCCCAAGCGGGAGACGGCGCCGCCGCCCGGCGACGGCGGGATGTCACCCGCGCTGCGGGACATCCGGATGCGGATCTCCTCGCTGCCCCAGGCGGACGACAGCTACTGGGACCCGCCGAGCGACGACGAGGAGCGGGCCCGCTGGATATCCCACAACAAGGAAGTCCTGCGGGCCGCCGCCCGGCACTCCGGATTGCCCGAGGAACTCGTCGCGGGCATCGCCTGGAAGGAGATCGGCGGCCAGTACGGGGTCACCGACGACCTCACCGACGCCGTGCGCGGTGCGGCCGACTCGCCGCTGAGCCCGGTCGCGCCGCGGAACCTTCCATGGCGGCTGGGCGGGACGCCCGACGAGACCTCCTTCGGGCCGATCGCGATCCAGTTGCGCCGGGGCGCCGAGGTGCTCGGCTACGATCCGGCGCACCTCACGGACGCCCAACGGGACCTGGTGGAGGAGTCGCTGCAGGACCCCCGGCAGAATGCGTTCATCGCCGCGGGCCACCTGGCCCAGCTCAAGGCCGAGGCGGGGTACGCCGACGTGCCCGCCGAGCAGCTGACCGATGCCCAGATGCGGGAGATCGCCGCCCGCTACAACGGCGGCCCGTACTGGCAGTCGGGCAAGGCCCGGGACTACGGCGATGATTTCGGCGACGCTCTCGGCAAGGTGAAGGACGCGATGCGATGACAGACGGCCGCGGGGCCACCATCCCGCCCGGGGACCGTCGATGGGTGCGCTGGGCGTTCGGGCTCCCCCTCGCCCTCGTGCACGCCCTGAACGCCGTGTTCGTCTATGCCGCCGTGTTCCGCGGCCCGCAGGCCGCATGGGACCACCAGGGGTACGAGGGCACGGCCGCGGCCGTCTTCATCGCCCTCTGCCTGAGCCTGCTCGGGGTCCTGATCACGCTCGTCCCGCCGGTCCGCAGGGCGCTGGGCCCGTGGTGGTTCGCGCCGCCGCTCGTTCTGGGGGTGATCGCGTGGGTTCGTATCGAGACGCTCGGCTGAGGCTGCCCCGCGAGGACATCGACCTGCCCGAGGACCGCGGCTGCCTGCGCTGGGTGCTCGCCATCCCGCTCGTCGTGCTCTACGTCCCCGCGGTGTTTTCCTGCTACCTCGCCCTGGCCATGCGCCCGGCGTCGCCGTACGACCGGCTGCGCGACGACGCCCGGTTCATGGGCGGCTTCTCGGTCTTCCTGTGCCTGCTGGGCCTGCTGATCACCATCACCCCGCTCTACCGCCGCACGATGGGCCGCTGGTGGTTCGCCGCCCCGGTCCTGATCGCGACGACCGCCTACTTCCGCGCCCGCACGGTCTGACGCCCCGGGACGGGAACGCCGCAGCCCCCGCCCGGACGGGGCGGGGGCTGCGGCGCGTGCGAAGGGCGGGCGGCTCAGGCGGTCGCGGCGGCCGGCTGCGGCGTGGCCGGGGCGACGGCCGGGGCGGCGGGCTCGTCCAGCGGGGAGGCCGAGGCGTTGGCGTAGGCCTCCTTGTCCAGGATCCCCTCGCGGGCCGAGACGATGACCGGGACGAGGGCCTGGCCGGCGACGTTCGTGGCCGTGCGGATCATGTCCAGGATCGGGTCGATCGCCAGCAGCAGGCCGACGCCGGCGAGCGGGAGGCCCAGGGTGGAGAGGGTCAGCGTCAGCATGACGGTGGCGCCCGTCAGGCCGGCCGTCGCGGCGGAGCCGATGACCGAGACGAAGACGATGAGCAGGTACTCCTTGATGCCCAGCTGCACGTCGAAGATCTGCGCGATGAAGATCGCGGCGAGCGCCGGGTAGATCGCGGCGCAGCCGTCCATCTTGGTGGTGGCGCCGAACGGGACGGCGAAGGAGGCGTACTCCTTCGGGACGCCGAGGCGTTCGGTGACCTTCTGGGTGACCGGCATGGTGCCGACGGAGGAGCGGGAGACGAAGGCCAGCTGGATGGCGGGCCAGGCGCCCTTGAAGAACTGGATGGGGCTGACCTTGGCGACCGTCGCGAGCAGCAGCGGGTAGACGCCGAACATCACCAGGGCGCAGCCGATGTAGATGTCGGCGGTGAAGGTGGCGTACTTGCCGATCAGGTCCCAGCCGTAGGTGGCGATCGCGGTGCCGATCAGGCCGATGGTGCCGATCGGGGCGAGGCGGATGACCCACCACAGGGCCTTCTGGAGGAGCTCCAGGGCGGACTCGGCGAGGTCGAGGACCGGCTTGGCCTTGGCGCCGAGCTGGAGCGCGGCGATGCCGGCGACGACGGCCAGGAAGACGATCTGAAGGACCTTCAGCTCGGTGAACGGCGTGACGATGTCCGTCGGGACGATGCCGGTCAGGAAGTCGATCCAGGAGCCCGTCTTCTTCGGCTCCTTGCCGTCGGCGGCGGTGAGGCCGGTGCCCGAACCGGGGTCGGTCAGCAGGCCGATCGCGATGCCGATGCCGACCGCGATCAGCGAGGTGATCATGAACCAGAGGAGGGTGCGGGAGGCGAGGCGCGCCGCGTTGTTCACCTTCCGCAGGTTGGTGATCGACACCAGGATCGCGAAGAAGACGAGCGGGGCGATGGCCAGCTTGAGCAGCTGGACGAAGATGTCGCCGGTCTTCTCCAGGGTGGTGCCGAGCCAGCTGATGTCCTGGCTGCGGGCTATCCAGCCGAAGAGGACGCCGAGGACCAGACCGGCGACGATCTGGGCCCAGAAGGGAAACTTGAACGAGGCCTTGGCAGGGGCCTGTGGGGTCGCGGACACGGACACTCTCCGGAGGTGGCGCACGAAGTGAGGGGGGTGGTTCTGCGTGGTGTTGCGGTGCGGCAGCAGCCAGGAAGGGCCGGCCGGGACCGCTGCTGTATCGATTCAGCTCAACAGCAACAGGCCGCGGACGCGCGGCGGCAGAGGTCGACGTGCAGGCGCGTCACGAGCGGGACGCTCGTGATCATCGGGTGCGCAGCTGTGGTCAACATGTTCAACACGCTAACACTTCTCCTTTGGGAATCTCAAAGGGGCCCTTTGAGACAGCGGCGCACGAGCCCCTCTTGCGCAGGCCCGGAAAACACCACCGCCCCAGCGTTACGGGCGGTATACCCGGTGCTGGGGCGGTTCGGTGTGTGATGAAGCCAACTGGGTCGTTACGACCCGACGCGCGCCGCGTCGTCCGCCTGGTCCTCCTGGCTGCGGTTGTCGGCGAGCTTCTGCTTCGCACCCGCGACGCGCCCGGAGATCTGCGCGGACATCTCGTCGCGCTGCTTGCGCAGGAGGACGAAGGAGAGCGGGGCGGAGAGCACGAGGGCGAGCAGCACGACCCAGGCGCCGTTGGCGTCGCCGAGACCGGAGGGGACCAGGCCGAACCGGACGAGGAGCGCGACGACGGCGAGGCAGCCGACGAAGATGCCCAGGCGCATCGCGGTGTATCGGATCGTTGCGCTCGGCTTGAGGGACACGGTGACCCCTTCTCTCTCGTCGTGGTCGTCAGGTCGTGCGTCGCACGGTGCCCGTCCAGTGAAGCACGTCGGGGCCCGGCCGCGGCCCGCCGGGGTGCGTACGCCCGTACGGCCGCCGCCGGTGGATCAGTAGAGCGGCAGCAGCATCGTGATGTCGTCGCGGTCATCGCCCGGGGCCACGCGGACGGCGCCGGGGACGCGGCCGACCTCCTTGTAGCCGCAGGAGGAGTAGAAGTGCTCCAGGCCGAGGCCGCCGCGGCAGGTGAGGCGGACGGCGTCGATGCCCTCGATCGAGCGGGCCGCGGCTTCGGTCGCGGCCATGAGGTCCCGCCCGAGGCCCTTGCCCTGGTGGCGCGGATGGACCATCACCGTGTAGGCCCACAGCCAGTGCCGCTGGAGTCGGTGCGTGTTGTGGGTGAGGAAGGCGGTCGCTGCGACCGCGCCGTCGCCGTCGTGCCCGACGAGCAGCCTGCAGCTCCCGTCGGCGACGCCGGCGAGGTGCTTGTCGAGCGAGGGGCGGACGTCGTCGTGGGTGACCGGCGGTACGAAGCCCACGGCGCCGCCCGCGTTGGAGACGTCCGTCCAGAGCTTGAGGATTCCATCACGCAGGGAGGGTCCGACGACCGGATCCAGGGTGAAAGTAAGGGTCATTTAGCAAGTTTAACCATTACCTCATCGGCCCGTCCAGGAAAAGCTAAACCCCGGCCCATGGGCCGGGGTTAACTCGCCGGGAGCGGCTGGGGTGCGGGGCGGACGCGGGTCAGACGCGCATCGCCTGCGGGGTCTCGCGCAGGCCCGCGTCCGGGCCGGGGTACTCGCGGATGATCTCGTAGCGCGTGTTGCGCTCGACCGGGCGGAAGCCGGCTTCCCGGATCAGCTCCAGCAGATCCTCACGGCCCAGCTTGTTCGGGGTGCCGTAGTTGTCCGCGTCGTGGGTGATCTTGTACTCGACGACCGAGCCGTCCATGTCGTCCGCACCGTGCTGGAGGGCGAGCTGGGCGGTCTGCACGCCGTGCATCACCCAGAAGACCTTGACGTGCGGCACGTTGTCGAAGAGCAGTCGCGAGACGGCGAAGGTCTTCAGCGCCTCGGCGCCGGTGGCCATGGTCGTGCGCGCCTGGAGCTTGTTGCGCACCTTGCCGTCCTGCATGTCCACGAAGTCGTGCTGGTAGCGCAGCGGGATGAAGACCTGGAAACCGCCGGTCTCGTCCTGGAGCTCGCGCAGCCGCAGCACGTGGTCCACGCGGTGGCGCGGCTCCTCGATGTGCCCGTACAGCATGGTCGAGGGGGTCTTGAGACCCTTCTCGTGCGCGAGCCGGTGGATGCGCGACCAGTCCTCCCAGTGGGTGCGGTGGTCGACGATGTGCTGGCGGACCTCCCAGTCGAAGATCTCCGCGCCGCCACCGGTGAGCGACTCCAGGCCGGCCTCGATCAGCTCGTCCAGGATGTCGGAGGCCGACATGCCGGAGATCGTCTCGAAGTGGTGGATCTCGGTCGCCGTGAACGCCTTCAGCGAGACGTTCGGCAGCGCCTTCTTCAGCTCGGAGAGGGAGCGCGGGTAATAGCGCCACGGCAGGTTCGGGTGCAGGCCGTTGACGATGTGCAGCTCGGTGAGGTTGTCGTTCTCCATGGCCTTGGCCAGGCGCACGGCCTCCTCGATGCGCATCGTGTACGCGTCCTTCTCGCCCGGCTTGCGCTGGAACGAGCAGTACGCGCACGACGCGGTGCACACGTTCGTCATGTTGAGGTGGCGGTTGACGTTGAAGTGGACGACGTCACCGTTCTTGCGCGTGCGCACCTCGTGGGCGAGGCCACCGAGCCAGGCCAGGTCGTCCGACTCGTAGAGGGCGATGCCGTCCTCACGGGTCAGCCGCTCGCCGGAGCGGACCTTCTCCTCCAGCTCACGCTTGAGCCCAGCGTCCATGTACCGGTCGCCTCCTCTAGATGCCTCTTGTCTGTCCTGCGAACCCTGACCAACCGTACTCTCAGGCTTCCTCGGGCAGCTCCCCGACCCGGTTCTCCCACTTCGTGGAGAGCACGATGGTGGTACGGGTGCGCGAGACGCCCTTGGTGCCGGAGAGCTTGCGGATGATTTTCTCCAGGCCGTCCACGTCGCTGGCGCGCACCTTGAGCATGTAGGAGTCGTCGCCGGCGATGAACCAGCAGTCCTCGATCTCCGCAAGGTCGCGCAGCCGGCGGGCCACGTCCTCGTGGTCGGCGGCGTCGGAGAGGGAGATGCCGATCAGCGCGGTGACGCCGAGGCCGAGCGAGGCGGAGTCGACCGTCGCGCGGTAGCCGGTGATGACGCCGGCCGTTTCCAGACGGTTGATGCGGTCGGTGACGCTGGGGCCGGAGAGGCCCACGAGACGGCCCAGCTCGGCGTATGAGGCGCGACCGTTCTCCCGGAGTGCCTGGATGAGCTGCCTGTCCACCGTGTCCATTACGTGGAGCCTTCCATTATTCGGCGATCCTGCAAGTCTAGGTATAGAATCTAAGGCACACAGGGTCAACACCCTGCGATTTCTTTCAGCAGATCAATAACGATCTTCAGGAGTGGTACACCGTGTTCACGATCGAGATGGCGCACGCACACATGCGACAGCTCCAGGAGCTGGCCAACCGATCCCGAGCCCACCAGCCCGCCGCGGCCGCCCGCGTCGACAAGGCCCGCAAGCCGCTGGGCCGCAAGAAGGCCTAGTCACCGGCCTGCTCACCACCGCTCGACCCCTGGGGAGAGCGGGAGCCTCCCAGCTCCCCCTCCCAACGGCGGTACAGCCGGTGCGGCACCCCTGCCGCGTCCAGCACCCGCCCCGCGACGAAATCCACCAGATCCTGGATGTGCGTCGCACCCGCGTAGAACGCCGGAGAGGCGGGCAGCACGACGGCGCCCGCCTCGTCCAGCGCCACCAGATGCTTCAGCGTCTGCCCGTTCAGCGGGGTCTCCCGCACCGCGACCACCAGCCGGCGCCGCTCCTTGAGCGTCACGCTCGCCACGCGCTGGAGCAGGTCCTTCGACAGCCCGAGCGCCACCCCCGCCACGCAGGCCGTGGACGCCGGGACGATGAGCATCCCCTTGACCGGGTACGAGCCCGAACTCGGGCCGGCGGCCAGGTCCCCGGCACCCCAGTACCGCACGTCCGCGTCGGCCGTCAGGCCCTCGAAGGTCCCCGGCTTGCCGTCGGCTCCCCGTGCCAGCCACTCCGCGAGGTCCTCGCGCCAGTGCGCGTCACGGAAGGCGATGCCGGTCTCGTCCAGCAGGGTGAGGCGCGAGGCCCGGCTCACGACCAGGTCGACGCTCTCCCCCGCGGAGAGCAGGCCGCGGAGCACCGCCGCCGCGTACGGCGTCCCGGACGCTCCGGAAACCCCGACCACCCACGGGGTGCGATTGCGCTCTGTCATACCTCCGAGACTATCCGGCCACGCCCGGCGGGCACTCAGTAAGGTGACCGCACGTTCCCGTGAGGGGAGCCACGAAGGGGGCGAAGATGAGCACGACGGTGGATACCGGTCGGACGCAGACCGACCGGGCCAAGACGGCGGCCAAGCTGATGCTGGGCTGGGTGGCCCTGCTGTGGGTGCTGGAGGCCGTCGACTACGCCACCGGCCACGCCCTCGACCAGTACGGGATCCTCGCCCGCGACCCCGACAGCCTCACCGGCATCGTCTCCGCGGCCTTCCTCCACTTCGGCTTCGACCACGTCGCCTCCAACAGCGTCCCGCTGCTGGTCCTCGGCTTCATAGCCGCCCTGTCCGGGATCCGCCGGTTCCTCGCGGTGTGCGGCCTGATCCTGCTGGCCGACGGCTTCGGCACCTGGCTGATATCCCCGTCCGGCACGATGACGCTGGGTGCCTCGGGCATCGTCTTCGGCCTCTTCGGCTACCTGCTCGTACGGGGCTTCGTCGAGCGCAGGGCGCTGGGCATCGCGGTGGCGGTGGGCGTCGCCGCCGTCTGGGGCACGACGATCGTCTCCGGCATCCTCCCGACGGACTCGGGCGTCAGCTGGCAGGGCCACCTGTGCGGCCTGGTGGCGGGCATCGTGACGGCCCTCTACTTCCGCCGCCCGGCCCCCCGCCAACCCTCCGCCCTCACGGGCTGACGCCGGCGGGGTCCACGGGCCGCGGCGGTACTCACACCGTCAGTCCGCGGACCACCAGATCGGCCAGGGCGCACACGAAGAGGGCGATGCCGATGAAGCCGTTGACCGTGAAGAAGGCCCGGTTCAGGCGGGACAGGTCGTGCGGCGTCACGATGGTGTGCTCGTAGACGAAGGCGGCGACGACGATCGCCAGGCCGGTCCAGAACAGCGGGCCCGCGTCCGTGGCGAGCGCGTACCAGGCCAGCAGGGCCGTGGTCACGACGTGCGAGCCGCGCGCGCCCCAGAGGGCGGCGGGGACACCGAAGCGGGCCGGGACGGACTTGACGCCCTCCGCGCGGTCGGCGGCCACGTCCTGGCAGGCGAAGATCAGGTCGAAGCCGCCGATCCACACGCCGACCGCAAGGCCCAGGACAACCGCGTCCCAGGACCACTCGCCGGTGATCGCCAGCCAGGCCCCGACGGGGCCCATCGCCTGGGCCAGCCCGAGGATGGCGTGCGGGAAGTTCGTGAACCGCTTGCCGTACGGATAGACCACCATCGGGACGACGGCGACCGGCGCCAGCGCCAGGCAGAGCGGGTTCAGCAGGGCCGCCGAGCCGAGGAAGACCACGAGCGCGATCGCCGCGCCGGTCCAGGCCGAGCGGACCGACACCGCGCCGGTGACCAGCTCGCGCCCCGCGGTCCGCGGGTTGCGGGCGTCGATCTCGCGGTCGATGATCCGGTTCGCGGCCATGGCGAAGGTCCGCAGCCCCACCATGCAGACGGTGACGAGCAGCAGCTTGCCCCAGTGCACGGTCCGATCGAGCTGGAACATCGCGGTCAGCGCCGCGATGTAGGCGAACGGCAGCGCGAAGACCGAGTGCTCGATCATCACCAGCCGCAGGAAGGCCTTGACCTTGTTGGCCGCCTCCGGCGCGGGGCCCTGTCCGACCACTCCGTCGGCGGTGGTCATCATGCGAGTTCCCTCCGGAACCGTTCGAGTTCGGCCAGCAGTTCCGACGCCGGCAGCGCGCCGAGTTCCAGCGTCCGGGCGGCGGGGCCGTCCTCCTCGCCCTCGGGCGGGGTGACGTGCGCGGTGACCGTCCAGTCGGCGCCGACGGGCCGGGCGTCGAGGCGCAGGAAGTTGCCGGCCTCGACGGTGAACGGCTCGGCCGCGGCCAGGGCCTGCTGCAACTGCTCCGCGAAGGCGTCGGCCTCGGTGTCGCGCGCGCCGGGCAGTTCGAAGCCGTCGCCGTCGCCGTCCGCGTCGTACATCAGCGTCCAGACATCGCCGGGGCCGGCGAACTCCTCCGGGCTCACGCCGGCGTCCCGGGCCGCGACGATCACGCCGGGCTGGGTCGGGTCGATCTTCGGACGCGCCAGGACCACGTACGCCTCCGCGGTGCCGAGGTTCAGTTCCGGGCCGTCGACGGCGATCGGGCTCACAGGCCGTACTCCTTCCAGCGGCGGTCCACGAGGGCCGCCGTCGCGGGGTCGGACTCCACCATGTCGGGCCAGCCGCCGTCGCGGGTGTAACCCTCCTCGGGCAGCTTCTTCGTGGCGTCGATGCCCGCCTTGCCGCCCCAGAACTGCTGGTACGAGGCGTGGTCGAGGTGGTCCACCGGTCCCTCGACGACGGTCAGGTCGCGGGAGTAGTCCGTGTTGCCGAGGGCCCGCCAGGACACCTCGTGCAGGTCGTGGACGTCACAGTCCTTGTCCACCACGATGATCAGCTTGGTCAGCGACATCATGTGGGCGCCCCAGATGGCGTGCATGACCTTCTGCGCGTGCTTGGGGTACTTCTTGTCGATCGAGACGATCGCGCAGTTGTGGAAGCCGCCCGACTCGGGCAGGTGGTAGTCCACGATGTCCGGGACGATGATCTTCAGCAGGGGCAGGAAGAACCGCTCCGTCGCGCGGCCCAGCGGACCGTCCTCGGTCGGCGGGCGGCCCACCACGATCGACTGCAGCAGCGGCCGCTTGCGCATCGTGATGCAGTCGATCTTCAGGGCCGGGAAGGGCTCCTGCGGGGTGTAGAAGCCGGTGTGGTCGCCGAAGGGGCCTTCCGGGAGCATCTCCCCGGGCTCCAGCCAGCCCTCCACGACGACCTCCGCGTTGGCCGGGACCTGGAGCGGGACGGTCTTGCAGTCGACCATCTCGATCCGCTTGCCCGCGACGAAGCCGGCGAAGAGGTACTCGTCGATGTCGCCCGGCAGCGGCGCGGTGGACGCGTACGTGACGGCGGGCGGGCAGCCGAAGGCGATCGCGACCGGCAGCCGCTCGCCCTTGGCGGCGGCGACGGCGTAGTGGTTGCGACTGTCCTTGTGGATCTGCCAGTGCATGCCGATGGTGCGCTTGTCGTGGCGCTGGAGCCGGTAGAGGCCGAGGTTGCGCACGCCCGTCTCGGGGTGCTTGGTGTGGGTGAGGCCGAGGTTGAAGAAGGAGCCGCCGTCCTTGGGCCAGGTGAAGAGGGCCGGCAGCAGGTCCAGGTCGACGTCGTCGCCGGTGAGGACGACCTCCTGGACGGGTGCGGAGTCGCCCTTCACCTTCTTCGGCGGGACGTGGACCATCGAGCCGAGCTTGCCGAAGGCCTCGCGGACCCCGATGAAGCCCTGCGGCAGCTCCGGCTTCAGCAGACCGCCGATCTTCTCGCTGATCTCGGCGTACGACTTGAGGCCGAGGGCCTTGAGGAGGCGGCGGTCGGTGCCGAAGACGTTCATGGCCAGCGGCATCGCCGAGCCCTTGACGTTCTCGAAGAGCAGCGCGGGACCGCCCGCTTTGTTCACTCTGTCGACGATCTCCCCGACCTCCAGGTACGGGTCGACTTCGGCCTTGATGCGCTTGAGGTCGCCCTCTCGCTCCAGAGCCCGGAGCAGCGAGCGGAGATCGTCGTAAGCCATAGGGGCCAGTATCCGTCACCAACTACGCTGGGAACGTCACCGGGGCCCCTTGCGGGTCCGCCGCCACTGCCCGGGAGTCGGTCCCACACCGTGCTGCGCTATCTGCCGTTCCTGCTGATCATCGCGCTGACCATCTACGCCTTCATCGACTGCCTGAACACGCCGGAGGAAGAGGTCAAGCACCTGCCCAAGGCGATGTGGGTGATCATCATCCTGCTCTTCTCCATCGTGGGGCCGGTGGTGTGGCTGTTCGCGGGCAAGAAGCGGGTGGCCTCCGGCGGTGGCGGGCGCGGGTCCAGGGGCCGCGGTCAGTGGGTGGCCCCCGACGACAACCCGGAGTTCCTGAAGTCCCTGCGCGAGGAGCAGGAGAACAAGGACCGGGACAAGGACAACGGCAAGGACCAGGGCAAGGACCAGGGCAAGGACGCCGACTAGGCGGCCGGGCCTAGCGGGCCCACGGGAGGATGCGGGGCTCATCCTCGCCCGGCACCGACACCACGCCGTCCGCGCGCATCGCCACGTAGGCCTGGAAGGTTTCGGTGGCGTGGATCCTGCGTGCCGCGTCCGCCGGGAGGACCAGGGTCTGGCCAGCGGTGACCTTCTCGGTGCGGCCTTCGAAGGTGACCTCCAGGGAGCCGGCGGTGAGGGTCCAGACCTGCTCGCGGCTGACGGAGTGCTCGGGGCCGGTGGCCCCGGCGGGCATGTCGACGTGCCAGGTGCTCAGCTCGGAGCTGCCGCGGCTGGGGGCGGCGAAGCCGGTCATGGTGGCGTTCGGGGTGGCGGTGACGTGCTCGGGGGAAGCGGTGATCACGTACAAGGCGGGTCCTTCCGTCGAGTGAGTCAAGCTGCTTTACTCAACGAGTAAAGCAGCTTGACCCGAACGTGTCACCATATTTACGTGACGAGAGAAGACGCGACGAAGAGCGGCGGGGGCAGCGGGGCCGGCGAGGGCGTCGAGCTGACCTTCCTGCTCGGCCTGGGCTTCCAGCTGGTGCTGGGCGAGTTCACCCGGCGCCTCGCCGAGGTCGGGTACGGGGACCTGCGGCCCGTGCACGGCATGGCCTTCCAGGCCCTGAAGGGCCGTGGCGCGACGGCCACCGAGCTGGCCGAGCGGCTCGGGGTGACCAAACAGGCCGCCGGGCAGATCGTCGACGACCTGGAGCGACGCGGCTACGTCCGCCGCGAGCCGCACCCTGAGGGCGGCCGCCGCAAGCTGGTGGTCCTGACCGGGGCGGCCCGGGACCACCTCGCCGTCGCGGGCCGGGTCCTGCACGAGTTGGAGGCCGAGCTCGCCGGCAGCGCGGACGTCGGCGCCCTGCGCCGGGAACTGGCCCGCGTCGTGCGCACGCTCCACGGGGAGGACGGGCTGCCGCCCCTGCGCCCGGTGTGGTGAAGGGGGGCGGCGTGCGGCCGCAAGGCCTCAGGACGCCTTGCGGACGCTGGTGAAGGAGCCGTAGGACTCGCGCAGCCGCGCCCAGCGGGTGTCCGTCCAGGCGGACCAGTCCGTCGGGCGTCCGGCCAGTGCGGCGTCCAGCAGTTCGAAGTGCTCGTGCCAGCCGGCCAGGCAGTCGAGGCGGTCCTCGTCGGAGCCGCCGCGCTCGTTCACGAACCGGATGACCGTCGAATCGGTGCCGACCGCCTCCAGGTGGAAGCGGATCCGCCCGTGCTCGCTCACCGTGTACTCGGCGACGCGCTCCACGTCCCAGGCCGTGACGTGGCCGGTCACCACGGTTCCGGTGTTCAGCCAGCGCAGCGTGACGGCCCCGCCGAGCCGCCGCTCCAGGACGTCGGCGGCGGCCAGCCAGCCGCGCAGCCCGTCGGGCGTGGTCAGGGCGTGCCAGAGGGCCTCGTAGGCGTACGGCAGGTGGAGCTCGAAGCGGAGCAGCCAGTGGTTCTCGCCGCGCCGTTCGCTGGTGGCATGGCTCACGAGGGACATGCCACCAGCGTCCCACTCCCGCCGGTCAGACGCCTGCGTACGAGTGCTTGCCGCTGAGCAGGATGTTCACGCCGTAGTAGTTCCAGATCCAGCAGGCGAAGGCGAAGAGCGCCAGGTAGGCGGCCTTGCGGCCCTTCCAGCCGGCGGTGGCGCGGGCGTGCAGGTAGCAGGCGTACGCCACCCAGGTCACGAAGGACCAGACCTCCTTGGGGTCCCAGCCCCAGTAGCGGCCCCAGGCGTCGCCCGCCCAGATCGCGCCCGCGATGATCGTGAAGGTCCACAGCGGGAAGACGGCCGCGTTGATGCGGTACGAGAACTTGTCGAGCGAGGCCGCCGAGGGCAGGCGCTCCAGAACGGAGGAGGCGATCCTGCCGGGCTCGCCGCCGCCGGCGAGCTTGGCCTCGTAGGAGTCGCGGAAGAGGTAGAGGACCGCACCGGCCGCGCCGAGGTAGAAGACGGCGCCGCAGAAGATGGCGGTGGAGACGTGGATCCACAGCCAGTACGAGTGCAGGGCCGGGACCAGCTGGTCGCTGTCGGTGTAGAGCCAGGTGACCGCGATGCCGAGGTCGAGCAGGACGGTGGTGACCAGGATCAGGCCGAGCCAGCGGACGTTCTTCTTCAGGGCGAGGAGCACCAGGTACGTGCCGACGGCCACCGTGGAGAAGGTGATCGAGAACTCGTACATGTTGCCCCAGGGGGCCCGCTCGACCGACATCGCCCGGGTGACCACGCCGGCCGCCTCGACGAGGAAGGCGAGCGCGGTCAGCGAGACCGCGATCCGCCCGTACAGGTCGCCCTGGACGGTGCCGCCGGCGGCGCCGGGGCCGTCCGGGACGTCACGGGTGCCGGCGCCGGAGCGGGTGGTGACCTTGGGCCGGTCCAGTACGGCGGTGGCGCCGCCCTTGCCGCGCACCTGCACGGCCGGGGCCGCGGCCTCGGCGGTACCGGTCAGCGCGGCGGCCGTGCGGGCCACCTTGCTGCGGCTGCCGAAGGTCCACTCGGCGATGTGCGCGAAGAAGGCGAGCGTGTAGACCGCCATCGACGAATAGACCAGGTAGTTGCTGATCTCAGCCAGGTTCTCGTTGGCTGCGGCTGCGAGCGGCGTCATCCGCGCTCTCCTTCAGGGGTTTCTTCAACAGGATCAGACACGCTGGGCGCCTGCTGGTGCAGCGTGGCGGCGAGGTCCGCCAGTTCCTCCGGGAGCTTGGCGGACTCGCTGCGGCCGAGGCCCGCCATCTCGACGACGGTCACGCCGTCCTTGCCCGCCACCGCGCGCACCCAGATCCGGCGGCGCTGGATGAACAGCGATCCGGCCAGGCCCGCGATGGCGGCGATCGCGCCCGCGAGGGCGAGGCCGCTGCCGGGCTGCTGGGTGACGGAGAAGGTGGCCCAGCGCTCGATGCCCTCGAACTTCACGGTGCCCGCGCCGTTGGGCAGGTCCATCGTTTCGCCGGGCGCGAGCTTCTTGATGAGCTGCTGGCCCGACTCGTCCTTGAACATCTCCATCTTGGAGGTTTCGAGCCGGTAGACGTTCTGCGGCAGGCCCGAGTCCACGCCGAGGCTGCCGTGCCAGGCGTTGAGCATGAGCTGCGGGTTCAGGAGGGCGGGGAACTGGGAGAACATCGTCCCGTGCCCCTCGCCGGCGAAGGTCGGCACGAAGACGGCGGTGAAGCCGAGCTGCTCCGGCTTGCCGTCCTTGTCCTTGTAGCCGTCGGTGACCTTGACGGCTCCGGTGGACGTGAGGTTGCCGTCCTGCGGGAGCACCGGGACGGCGTCCTTGTAGACGACCTTCCCGGTGGAGTCGGTCACCGAGATGATCGGCGCGTAGCCGTGGCCGAGCAGGTAGACCTTGGAGCCGTCGATCTCCAGGGGCTTGTTGACCTGGATCTCGCGCTTCTGCGGCGTTCCGTGGGCGCCCTCGCTGAGGGTGACGTACGCCTTGAAGTCGCGCGGGGTGCCCCGCTGCGGGCCGGACATCTCGTAGGTGGCGTCGAAGCGGTCCAGCGTGAAGCTGAACGGCGGCAGGTCGTCCGGGTGGAAGAGGGTGCCGGGCTTGAAGTCGTCGTACTGGGTGAGGGTGTTCGAGAAGCCGCTGCCGCGCAGGACCAGCTTGCCGCCCTCGGACTTGAAGTACTGGCCCCAGGCGAAGGCCACGAGCATCACGATCAGCGCGACGTGGAAGATCAGGTTCCCGGCCTCGCGGAGGTAGCCCTTCTCCGCCGCGACGGTGCCGCTGCCCGCCTCGGTGCGGAAGCGCTTCCCCGCGAGCAGCGTCCTCGCGTACGAGAGGACCTCGTCGGGGGTCTTGTCGGTACGCCACGTGGTGTGGGCGGGCAGCCGGTCGAGCCGCTTGGGGGCGCCCGGCGGGCGGCCGCGGAGCTGGCCGACGAACTGCCAGGAGCGCGGGACGATGCAGCCGATCAGCGAGACGAACAGCAGCAGGTAGATCGCGGAGAACCACACCGAGCTGTAGACGTCGAAGAGCTGGAGCGCCTCGGCGACGCCGACGTAGGACGAGTGCTCCCGCTTCCACTCGACGACCTTCAGGGCGTCGACGTTGGTCTGCGGGACGAGGGAGCCGGGGATGGCGCCCAGGGACAGCAGGAAGAGCAGGATCAGCGCCACCCGCATGGAGGTGAGCTGCCGCCAGAACCAGCGGGCCCAGCCGATCACGCCGATGCCGACGGGACCGCTGTCCTCGACGGGCGCGGTGGAGAGCTGGGAGCCGGCCGCGGCCTCGGCGGGGTCCGCCGGGGAGGGCTCGGGCGACGTCTCGGTGGACGCTTTGTCTGTCGTACTCATGTCCGTCGGTTCCTCAGATCCCCACCGTGAAGCTTTGGGTCCAGCTCTGCATGTCGGTGACGATGCTGTCCCACAAACCTGTGACGAGCAGCAGGCCGGTGAGGATCAGCATGCCGCCGCCGATGCGCATCACCCATGCATAGTGCTGCTTCACCCAGCCGAATGCACCGAGCGCCTTGCGGAAGGCGATCGCGGCGAGGATGAAGGGCACGCCGAGGCCCAGGCAGTAGACGACGGTGAGCAGGGCGCCGCGGCCGGCGCTCGCCTGGTCGATGGAGAGGGTGTTGACTGCCGCGAGGGTCGGGCCCATGCAGGGGGTCCAGCCGACGCCGAAGAGCACGCCGAGCAGCGGCGCGCCGAGCAGGCCCGCCGTCGGCTTCTTGTGGAAGCGGAACTCCCGCATGGTCAGGCCCGGGATCGCTCCCATGAAGAAGAGGCCCATGAGGATCACCACGCCGCCCAGCACCCGGGAGATGATCGCCTTGTTCTCCTGGAGCTCGGAGCCGAAGTACCCGAAGAGCGCTCCGGTGGAGACGAAGACGGCGGTGAACCCGGCGACGAACAGGCCGGCGCCCGCCAGCATCCGCCCGCGGCGGGCCTCGGCGAGGTCGGCGCCGCTGACGCCGGTGACGTAGGAGAGGTAGCCGGGGACCAGCGGCAGCACGCAGGGGGAGAAGAAGGAGACGAGTCCCGCGAGGAGCGCGATCGGCAGCGCCAGCAGCAGTGCGCCGTTCAGGACCGTCTCGTTGACACCCGTGGCCTCGGCGGCGAGGACGTACTCGACCACGAGGTCACTGCTCCGCGAGGACGGGGTCGATCATCGAGCGCAGCTGCTCCTCACTGAGGGGGGCCAGGGTGCGTGCGGCGATCCTGCCCTCCCGGTCCAGGACGAGCGTGGAGGGGATGGCGTTCGGGTTGAGGCTGCCCTTGGGGAAGCGGAGCAGCAGCTTGCCGTCCGGGTCGTAGAGGCTCGGGTAGGTGATCCCGAAGGTCTCCTCGAAGGCGGCGGCGTTCTGCTTGCTGTTGTCGCGGACGTTGACGCCCACGAAGACGACGTCCTTGCCGGCGTCGGCGAGCTCCTTGGACACCTTCGCGAAGGACGGGGCCTCGGCGCGGCACGGCGGGCACCAGGAGCCCCACACGTTGAGGACGACGACCTTGCCCTTGAGGGCGGTGGTGTCGAGGCTCTTGCCGTCGACGGTCTCGCCGTCGAGCTTGGGGGCCTCGGTGCGCTCGCCCTTGGCGGAGGTGGAGATGCCGCTCGCGCCCGTGACGTAGTTGCCGCCGCTGCCGGTCGGCTTGCCGCTGTCCGAACCGCTGCACGCCGTGAGCGTGAGGGCGCCGGTGACGGTCACCGCGGTCAGCAGGAGGGCGCGGCCGCTGGGTGAGCGGCGTCGGGGGGCGCGGCTAAGGCTCATGTGAAAAGTTTCGCATGAGCAATTCGCGGATTTTCCGCACCCCCCGGCCGGGAGTCAATGCCCTGGTCAGGCGATGGTCAGGCGGCGGTGAGGTACGCGTTCCAGCCACCGGAGGGCGACTGGCCGGGGCCGAGGGTGCGCAGCCGGGCTAGCACCTTGGGGTCCTGGACCTCCAGCCAGTCGGTGAACTGCCGGAAGGACACGAGCCTTACATCCCTTTTGTCCGCCATGCCCTTGAGGGCTTCCTCGACGGCATCCATGTAGATGCCGCCGTTCCACTCCTCGAAGTGGTTGCCGATGAAGAGCGGCGCGCGGTTGGTCTCGTAGGCCCGGCGGAAGCCGCCGAGGTAGGTGGCCGTGGCCTGGGTGCGCCAGGCCGGGTAGTGGGCGGGCACGCCCTTCGTGGTGTTCTTCGACTGGTTGGCGAGGATGTTGTAGTCCATCGACAGCACCTCGAAGGAGTGCCCCGGGAAGGGCAGGGACTGCAGCGGCAGGTCCCAGACGCCCGACCTTCGCACGGGCCAGACCTGGAGGCCGCCGGGCGAGCTGGAGTCGTAGCGCCAGCCCAGCTTCTGGGCGGTCGGCAGGAGGTTGTCCCGGCCCAGGAGGCAGGGGGTGCGGGCGCCGGTCAGTTCCTTGCGGTAGTCGAAGGGCAGCGGCTCCACATCGGTGAATCCGGTGTTCGTGCGCCAGCCTGTGACGAAGGACACGGCCTGGTCGATCTCGCTCTGCCAGTCGGCCGGGGTCCAGCGGGCGACGGAGCCGGATCCCCCGCAGAAGTGGCCGTTGAAGTGCGTGCCTATCTCGTGCCCGTCGAGCCACGCCTCGCGGACGTGGCGGAGGGTGGCGCGGACGTTCTCGTCCTTGAGGTAGCCGATGTCGGATGCGCCGACGGGATTGTTCGGCGGCTGATAGAGGTTCCGCTTCGACTCGGGCAGCAGGTAGATGCCGGAGAGGAAGAAGGTCATGGCCGCGCCGTGGTCCTTGGCGAGCTTGAGGAAGCGCGGGAAGAGACCGTTGCCGATCTCGCCCGCGCCGTCCCAGCTGAAGACGACGAACTGCGGCGGCGCCTCGCCCGGCTGGAGGGGCACGGGCCGGTCGGGCTGGTTGGGCTGCGGGCCGGTGTCGGCGGTGGAGCCGTCACCGATGGGCCTGGCCGGCGTCTTCTCGCCGGGCTTCGGGTTCTTCACGGGTCCGGGAGCGCCGGGACCGGACACATCGGGCAATCCGCAGCCGGCGACTCCCATCGCGGCCGCGGCGCCAAGTCCCAGTCCCAGCAACCCCCTCCGACTGACTCCCCTGATGTCGCGCATGTCACCGTCCCCATCGTCGTCACCACACCCGACCCAAAGTCCATATAAACGGACAAGTTGACCGGACATGTGTGCTGACACGGTGATTCCCGCGCATCTTGTATTTAATTAGACAGACCTGTAACGGTCCGTAACAGACCGTCGGATCAGGCGCCGAACGCCTTGGAGGCGCCCTTCACCGGCTTAGCCCCGGCCAGCAGGTGCGCCGGGACCAGGTCCCGGGCCGGCTCGCTGTAGCCCACCGACACCAACTTGTCGCCCTGGAACGTGAAGGACGTCAGCGACGCGAGGGTGCACTGGCGGCGGCGCGGGTCGTGCCACAGCCGGCGCTTCTCCGCGAAGCTGCGCACGATCCAGATCGGCAGCTGGTGGCTGACCGCCACCGCCTCGTGGCCGCGGGCCGCGTCGCGCGCCGCCTCCAGCGCGCTCATCATCCGGACCACCTGCTCGACGTACGGCTCGCCCCAGGAGGGCTTGAACGGGTTCGTCAGGTGCTTCCAGTTGCCGGGCTTGCGCAGCGCGCCGTCGCCGACGCCGAAGGTCTTGCCCTCGAAGACGTTCTCGGCCTCCAGCAGCCGCGAGTCCGTCGCCAGGTCCAGGCCGTGGGCCTTGGCGATCGGCTCGGCCGTCTCCTGCGCCCGCTCCAGCGGGGAGGACACCACGTAGGCGATGTCCCGGCCCTTCAGGTGCTCGGCGACCCGGTCCGCCATCTGGCGGCCCAGCTCCGAGAGGTGGTAGCCCTCGCGGCGCCCGTACAGGACCCCGTCCGGGTTGTGCACCTCACCGTGGCGCACCAGGTGCACGACGGTGAGGTCGGACTTCACGTCGCGGCCGTCGGCGCTCATGCGGTGGCCTCCGCGGCGGCCCGGGCGGCGGCCGGCAGGGCTGCCGCGACGCGCTCGATCGCCTTCTCGTCGTGGGAGGTGGACACGAACCAGGACTCGAAGGCGGACGGCGGCAGGTAGACGCCCTGCGCCAGCATCGAGTGGAAGAACGCGTTGAAGCGGAAGCTCTCCTGCTTCTTCGCGTCGTCGTAGTTGCGCACCGCGTCCTCGGTGAAGAAGACGGAGAACATGTTGGACGCGGTCTGCAGGCGGTGCGCCACGCCCTCCTTGGCGAGCGCCCCGGTGACCAGGCCCTGGATCTCCGCCGAGACCGCGTCGACCTTCTCGTACGCGGCCGCGTCGAGCAGGCGCAGCTGCGCGAGGCCGGCGGCGGTGGCGATCGGGTTGCCGGAGAGCGTGCCGGCCTGGTAGACGGGACCCGCGGGGGCGAGGTGGCCCATGACGTCGGCGCGGCCGCCGAACGCCGCGGCGGGGAAGCCGCCGCCCATGACCTTGCCGAAGGTCATCAGGTCGGGCTTGACCCCGTCGACGCCGTACCAGCCGGCGCGGGAGGTGCGGAAGCCCGTCATGACCTCGTCGGAGATGTAGAGCGCGCCGTTCTCGCGGCAGAGGTCCGCGAGGCCCTGGTTGAAGCCCTCGGCGGGGGTGACCACGCCCATGTTGCCGGGCGCCGCCTCGGTGATCACGCAGGCGATCTCGCCGGGGTGCGCGGCGAAGGCCGCCCGGACCGCTTCGAGGTCGTTGTAGGGCAGCACGATCGTGTCGCCGGCCTGCGCACCCGTGACGCCCGGGGTGTCCGGCAGCGCGAAGGTGGCGAGCCCGGAACCGGCGGCGGCCAGCAGCGCGTCCACGTGACCGTGGTAGCAGCCGGCGAACTTCACGATCTTGGCGCGACCGGTGAAGCCGCGCGCCAGCCGGATCGCCGACATGGTCGCCTCCGTCCCGGAGGACACCAGGCGCACCTGCTCCACGGGTGCGATGCGCGCCACGATCTCCTCCGCGAGCGCCACCTCGCCCTCACCGGGCGTACCGAAGGAGGTGCCGCGTGCGACGGCCGCCTGGACGGCCTCGATCACCTCGGGGTGGGAGTGGCCGAGGATCATCGGCCCCCACGAGCAGACGAGGTCCACGTACTCGCGACCGTCGGCATCGGTGAGGTACGGACCGGTGCCGGACACCATGAACCGGGGCGTACCGCCCACGGCGCGGAAGGCGCGCACGGGAGAGTTCACGCCGCCGGGGGTCACGAGGGAGGCGCGCTCGAAGAGCGTCTGCGAAACTGGGGCTTCATACGGGTACGGGTAGCTCACACCAGCCATGGTCTCAGAGGCTGCGACAGACTTGCGGGCGGGCGTTTCACCGCGTCGCCGCGGGGGAGGTCACTGCCATGATGATCAGGCTGCGTGGCGGTGGCCGCGGGGCCGTGGCAAGCAAGACCAGTCGGGTGGAGATATGCAACGCGGTGGTGGACCGGGCGAGGGTACGGACGGCCTCGATCCCCAGCGCGCCCGCGAAGCCCGCGAGGCCCGCCGCCGGGGCAAGCACCGCCGGCGCGCCACCGAGGCAGCCGACGCCGTACCGGAGCCCGCGACGACACCGGAGGACGTGCCCAGGGGTCGCGGCATGGGAGTGACGTACAAGTACTTCGGCGCGCCGGACGGCGCGACGGCGGCCCGGGTCCCGGTGACGATGCGGCCGGAGGAGCTCGGCGGCGACGAGCTCGGCATGGGCGGCCTCTTCACCAAGATCAAGCCGGAGACGGTGGCCGCGATGGTCCTGACCGGCATCGAGGGCATACCCCTGCACAAGGTGCCCCCGCTGGAGCTGGTCGTCCTCCACCCCGACTACGCGGTGGTCAAGCTCCCGATGACGGTGGTCGACCCGCTCCGCGGGATCGGCGAGGAGTCCGTGGGCGCCGCCGCCTTCATCTGGTCCACGGTCCCGGACCGCGGCGGCCCGAGCGACGCCTTCAACGTCTACCAGCTGCTCCACGAGTGGCAGGATTTCAGCCACCGCCTTCACGAGGCCGGCCACCAGCCGTACTGCCTGGTCTGGCCCTGAGCCGGCCTTTCGTCGACCTGGGCGGTCCTCTGCGGTCTGGCGCTTCAGGCACCGCCGCATCGGGGGACGGGCGTCACCCGTACGCCTCACCTCGACGCCACCGTTGCTACAGAACGTCACGGTGCGTATCAGTGTGGTCGGAGAGGAATCCGCACCACGCAGAGGCGTCGTCGCGGTGGCCGGCAAGCAGGACAAACGGCAGGAGCCGGGCAAGGGGCTCGAGGCACAGGCGCGTCATCGCCCCGGAGACCCCGCACGCTCCCAGCCGGACAAGGCACCCGCGAACAGGAGCCGCAGCGGGGCCACTCACTCCGGCCGGGCTCTGCCATGTCCCGCCCCACGCGACCTGAGGTTCGGGCGGCGGGTCTCCGCCGTGACGGCACCGCTGATTCGCACGGACATGTGATCACGCTTCCTGACGGTACGTCACTCACATAGGCCTTTTTTCATTGTTTCCGCCCTATTGCTGTGAAATATGCGTGACTACTCGCGCGTGACGGCGTATCACTACCTCGGGCAGGTAGCCGCTTTGCAGTTCCCCGCTCAGGGGAGCCTGCGCGCCTGCGCAGGTAGGGGCTTGCGGCCCTGAGTAGCCATCGTCGCGGGCGCTCGGGCACCTCCTCCGGGAGGACTGAGACCCGAAGCAACAAGAAAGGTCCTGCTGTGGCATTGGATGTCATCCGGTCGGGTCCACCCGACAAAAGACCTAGACGCAATCTGTTCAAACGGGGAGTCCTCGTCCTGCTCCCGGCAGCGCTCCTGGCGGCCGCAACCCTGGTCCCGAACCTCGCTCACGCTCTGGAAGCCCCCGTGAACCTGGGGACCGCCACCAATTACGCGGTCCTGGCCGGTTCGACGGTCACCAATACTGGCCCCACCGTCATCAACGGCGATTTGGGGCTCCACCCGGGCACATCGGTGACCGGCTTCCCGCCCGGCACCGTCAACGGAACGCAGCACATCACCGACGCCGCCGCCGCTCAGGCGAAGTCCGACCTCGTCATCGCGTACAACGACGCGGCGAGCCGGGGACCCGGCACCGCCACTCCGGCCGACATCGGTGGACAAACGCTGGCGCCCGGCGTCTACACGGCCTCGTCGACACTGAACCTCACCGGAACGGTCACGCTCGACGGCCAGAACAACCCCGAGGCCGTCTTCATCTTCCAGATCCCCTCGACCCTGATCACGGCTCCGGCGAGCGTCGTGGCCCTGATCAACGGAGCAAATGCCTGCAACGTGTTCTGGCAGGTGGGCAGCTCCGCCACGCTCGACACGAACACCCAGTTCAAGGGCAACATCCTTGCCCTGACGTCCATCACGCTGAACACCGGCGCCGTGCTCGAAGGCCGCGCCCTGGCGCGCAATGGCGCGGTCACGCTGGACACCAACACCATCACAAGGGCGGCCTGTGCCGTCGGCCCGCCTGGGCCTCCCGGACCGACCGGGCCTCCCGGACCGACCGGCTCTCCCGGCCCGACCGGTGCCCCCGGCCCGACGGGTGAGCCCGGACCGACCGGCTCTCCCGGCCCGACCGGTGCCCCTGGCCCGACGGGTGAGCCCGGACCGACCGGCTCTCCCGGCCCGACCGGTGCCCCCGGCCCGACGGGCGCACCCGGCCCCACAGGTGCACCCGGCCCCGACGGCAGCCCCGGCGCCCCCGGCCCCACAGGTGCACCCGGCCCCACCGGCGCACCCGGCCCCGACGGCAGCCCCGGCGCCCCCGGCCCCACAGGTGCACCCGGCCCCACCGGCGCACCCGGCCCCGACGGCAGCCCCGGCGCCCCCGGCCCCACAGGTGCACCCGGCCCCACCGGCGCACCCGGCCCCGTCGGTTCCGCCGGACCTGTAGGCCCCGTGGGACCTGCCGGACCTGCCGGACCCGCCGGACCCGCCGGACCCGCCGGACCTGCCGGACCTGCCGGACCCGCCGGACCCGCCGGACCCAAGGGGCCGCGCGGCGACAAGGGTGAAAAGGGCGACTCGGGTGATCACCACCACGGTCACGACGACGAGGGTGAGCACGCGCACGACGACCACGACCACGGAAGGCCGCCCGGCCAGGGTCACGACGACCACGATCACGGAAGGCCCGGCCACGGTCACGACGACCAGGGCAAGCCCCCGTGGGCCGGCTTCCTGCCCGGCGGCCTCGATGATGCTCTCGGCCAGTTCGGTCCCGGTCACACCGCCAAGAGCGTCAACTTCGCCCACGTGAGCGCCGCCACCGGCGCGCAGCCGAAGGAAGCGTCGGCAAACCTCGCCGCGACCGGCTCAAGCAGCGGGACCGGCATCATGGCCGCCACTGCGGCCGCGCTCGCATTCGTCGCAGGCTCGGCCTTCTTCGCCATGAAGAGGACCCGGCGCGGTACGGCAACCCGGCAGGACTAGCCCGTCGCAGGCATGACCGTCCCTTCGGTCCATCGTTGCAACTGAGCTCCCGGACATCCGTCCGGGAGCTCAGCGGTGCCCGTGGTGATCGATGTCGGGAAAAAGGTCACACGTTCGACAGGGACGGTGTGCGGCCGTCCGGCAGGAACTCACTCGCGGCCTCCGACTTGACGACTTCCTCGAGGAAACGCCGCGTGCGGCCCGGACGCAACGTCCGGGCCTGTACCTCGGGGCTGCCCACGACGCGTCACAGCCCGAACCTTGCGCTGGCCGACAGGTTGCCACGGTCGGCAGAATTTGATCCGGTTCGGTCCCGTGCCATGGACCGTGGTTCACACGGGGCGCGCAGGGTTCCGTCGGGGTGGGGAAAGGGAAGCGAGAGTCGAAATACAGCCATATTTTTTCAGCTGTCTTGCTACCGCCCAGTAGGCACGCAATAGCCGTGGAACGGCGTAACCGCACCGGAAGGCGGGAATGCCGACGACCCGTCACCAGTCCGTCCGGTAAGCACTTTCCGGACGGACCGATGCGGGTCCGCTTTGTTCGGGGGCGAGCCTGACGGACGATGTCCGTGCCGCTCGGGTCACCTGAAGTCGCTCAGCACACCACTCACGTTGAGGACTTCGTGGCACTCCTGCGCCTGACGGCCGGTGGCCGGCGTGCCCGGCTTTGCACAGGTCACCTGGACAGTCACAGTCTGGCTCTCGGTGATGCTGATGGGGGTGACCCAGTGGTAGTCCTGGTTTCGGAACGTCTCCAGCGCGATCGTCGTGATCTTCCGATCGCCGAAGCTGATCGTCACCACGCCCTCGTCGCCCTGGAAGTTGGCGACCACGAGGTCCGTGATCCCGAACACCTTGCCCGCGGGCACCGTGTAGGAGCCGGTCTTGCTCTGGCCGCCGCCGGTCTGCAGGTCGATGGTGGCCGAGCTCTGCAGCCCGCCCCCGCCACCGCCGCCGGCTCCGGTACCCGAACCGCCGCCGCCCGCCCCGGGCTGGTTTCCCTTGGCCGCGCCCGGGCCCGCACCCGCGCCGCCCGGCTGCTTGCCGCCGCCGGTCACCGGGGTCTGCCCCGCCGCGTCCGCGGCGGGCGCCGGGTTCTTGGCGGCCTCGGCAGCGGCCTCCTTGGCGGTGCTGCGCACGGCCGGGCGCACCAGCATGAACCAGGCGAGCAGCAGCGCGAGCAGTGCGGCCAGCACCGCGAGCAGCCACGTCGGGAAGATCGGGATCTGGACGAACTCCACTTCCAGCGGCGCCCGTACGGCCTCCTGCTCGGGACGCGCCGCGGCTTCTTCGCCGTCCCCGCCTTCCGCGGTCTCGGCCACCTCCACGGTGAACGGCCAGGTCACGGGGGATCCGAACCACACCGGGCTGCCGGTGCGGACCTTCAGCACCACCTCGGCGGACTCGCCCGGCTCCAGCTTCAGCGTGGGCGGGGCGAAGTCGAACTTCAGCTCCTCGCCCGGCTGCGCGGGCGTGAAGCCCACCTTCACCGGGGCGTTGCCCTCGTTGCGCACGGCGATGCGGTAGCGACCCCGAAGCCATCCGCGGCGGCGTTTGGGAGCGCTCTCTGCGCGCAGTTCCCGGAACTGCTCCACGTGCACGGTGGTCTCGGGGACCCGCACCGCCTCGGGCTGCTCGGTGGGCAGCACGCGCACGGCGAGCGGTACGTCCCCGGCCCGCACCTGGGGCGAGCGGGGCGGCGCCAGACGGATCGTCACCGTTTCCGAGGTTCCCGGATACAGCGAGACCCGCTCGGGTTCCACCGTGGTCCAGGCAGCGCAGTCGCCGACGACTTCCAGGCGGTACGCCTCGACGATGTCGCTGTCGTTGCGAACGGTCAGGCTCGTGGTGGCGATACCGCCCGGCATCACCGACACCGGCTCGATGTCGAGGACGGGCGCGCCAGGGCTGGGAGATGCAGCTGGGGATGTCACGCCACGACGCTACGGCGACGCCCCGGCCGCCACCACGGACGCGGGGGCAAGGCCCCGGGCAGTCCGGATGCCCCCACAGACTTTCTCAACTCCTCATGTACGGGCGTCGGTTGGATCTCAGCGTCGAGATCCGTTCAGGCCGGCCAATTCCGCTACCCCACATACGCATCACGGAACAGGTACGACACATGCGCTGCGCTGACAACAACAGCCCCGTCCTCACGCCCGGCACCGGCATACCCCAGCCCCTCACCCCGGCCCCTTCCCGCAGAACCGGCCGCCGGGTGACCGTGGCCGTGTACGCCTCCGACCCGATCCTGCGCGTCGGGGTCGTCCACCAGCTGCGCCAACGCCCCGAGATCGAGCTCGTCCCCGACGCGGACGCCGACGCCGCGCAGGTGTCGCTGGTGACCGTGGACAGCGTCGACGACGAGACGGCCGCCCTGCTGTACCGGCTGCGGCACAACCCCGACACCCGCACCGGGCTCGTGGTCGGCACCTTCGAGTCGGGGGACGCACTGCAGCGGGCCATCGAATGCGGGGTCAGCGCGGTGCTGCGGCGCGCCGAGGCCGACCAGGACCGCCTCCTGCGGCTGGTCCTGGCGATAGCGAACGGCGAGGGCGTGCTGCCCGGCGACCTCCTCGCGAAGCTCCTCGACCACATGGGCAGCCTGCAGCGCTCCGCGCTCGACCCGCGCTCGGTGTCCCTGTCCACCCTGACCTCGCGCGAGGCGGACATGCTGCGCCTGGTGTCGGAGGGCCTGGACACCGCGGAGATCGCACGCAAGACCTCGTACTCCGAACGGACCGTCAAGAACGTCCTGCACGAGGTCATCACGCGCCTGCAGCTGCGCAATCGGACGCACGCGGTCGGATACGCCCTGCGCAACGGGCTGATCTGACCGCACGCGCGGGCCGGCGGCGGGCGGTCGCGGGCGGTGCGACCGCCCGCCACTGCCCGAAAGCGCAAGAGACGCTTCCCCCGGGTGCGGCCCCGCGGCCCTCCCGGTCCGCGCGGCCGGACCGGCAGGGTGGCGGGGTGACAGGCAGGATGCGGGACCGGACTGTGAGGTGGGCCGTGAGGGGCACGGAGGGGTCCGGCCGTCGCCGACACCGCTGGGGGAGGGCCGGCGCGTCGATGCTGCTGCTGGCGCCCTTGCTCGCGGTGACGGCGGCCGCCGGACCGGGCGACGCCGGGGCGCAGCCCCTCGCGGCCGACGCCGGGAGCAGCCGGGTCGCGTACGCCGGTACGCGCCACCGGAGCCTGGGGCGGGTGGCGGGCGACAAGACCGACGCCAGCACCCCGCTGTTCGGCGACGGACCGGCCCACCTGGACGTCCAGCCGTCGGCGCTCGGCGACCAGCTCGTCTTCGCGAGCCGCCGCGACGAGAAGACCCCGCAGGTCTACCTGCGGTCCGCGGACGGCTCGGTACGCCGGCTGACCAGCGGCATGGACGCGGGCAACCCCCGGCTGACCCCGGACGGGCGGTCGGTCGTCTTCGACTCGGCGCACCGCGCCGCGGCCGGCGGCGTCCAGCGCGACCTGTGGCTCGTGCGCACCGACGGCACCGGCCTGACCCGGCTGACCGACACCCCCGCGAACGAGGAGCACCCGACCGTCTCCGCGGAGGGCGGACGCCTGGCGTACTCCTCCGACGGCGACCGGGCCGCCGGAGCGCAGGTCTACGTACGCCCCCTGCGCGGCGGCGCCGCCACCCGGCTCACCGACCCGGCAGGCGGCTCGGCCACCGAGCCCGTGTGGAACCCGGTCGACGACGCGACGAACCGCGACGTGATCGCCTACACCGCCACCGGGGCCTCCGGGCCCCGCCTGCGGTGGACGAACGGGCGCACGGACGGGCAGCTGCTGGCCGGCGCCCAGGCCGGCTGGCGGACCCGGGGGGCAGCGTGGCTGCCCGACGGGAACGGCCTGCTCTTCCTCAGCCCCGACCGCACCTGTGACTGCAAGGGCGACTGGGACCACGTCTTCCAGGTGCCCGCACACTCGGCGGGCACCCCGAAGCTCGTGTACAGCGAGGACCGCGAGGTCGGCTCGCCCACCTGGCTCGGCCCCCTCAACGGCGGCGGCGCCGTCGTCGAGCGGATCTCGGCGGGCGGCCCGCACGTCGTGACCCTGCAGGACGCGCGGATGGACGGCTCCGACCCCCGTGACCTCAATCTGACGATCCTGAACGAGGACCCGGCGGCCGACACCAACACCGACCCGGCCAAGGACCCGCTGTTCCAGCCCGGCCCCGACTTCGACCCGTGGACGGAGCGGCAGAACTACACGCCCGACGGGCGCAGGATCGTGGTGACCCGCTTCGAGGGCAAGCCCGGCAGCCGGATCCAGCGGATCTGGATGGCGGACGCCGACGGCACCAATGCCGCGGCCCTGCCGCTCGCCGGCCGCGGCCCCAAGGACTGGGACACCGACCCGACGTTCTCCCCCGACGGCAGGTACCTCGCCTTCACCCGTACGTCGCCCGGCGGCGTCGGCCAGGCCGCCGGCCCCGGGCGCATCCTGATCGCGGACGCCGCGACCGGCGCGATCCGCGGCGAGATCGTCCCGCCCGCGGACCAGCCCAAGGGCGGCGACGCCCAGCCCACGTGGTCCTCCGACGGCACGACGCTCGCCTTCACCCGCAACCTGGTGATCAACGGCAACGGCGGCAACAAGCACATCTGGACCGTGCCCGTGGACCACCTCGACCGGCAGCGCGACCTGAGCGCCACGATCTGCTTCGGTGCCTGCGAAGTCATCGACGACAGCCCGGCGTTCTCCCCGGACGGCACCACCGTCGCCTTCAACCGCAAGAACGGCGGCGGCCGCGTCGACGAGCGCAGCGGCATCCTGCTCGCCTCTGCGGCGGGCGGCACCTGCCGGGTCCTGCTGCCCGACGCCGCCCGCGACAGGCCGGGGGCCTGCGGCCGCGAACTGCCCGAGACCACCGGCAACGGCCCCTACCAGCCCCGCGACGCCGCCTGGACCGCCGACGGCAAGTCCCTGGTGCTCACCGGCCGCGGCTCCCGGGCCGCCAACAGCCCGGAGAAGCTGAAGCTGGTCGACGTCGCGACCGGCGCCCACAACCTGCTCGTCACCGGCCTGCCGGGCCGTCAGAAGGAACCCGGCGTGCAGCAGTCGGTGGACCTCGCGGTGCGGGCGCCCGACAAGAGCGCGCCGCTCACCGTCGGCGGATCGGCCACCGTCCGGGTGGACGTCGTCAACCAGGGTCCGGCGGCCTCCCCCGGCACCCGGCTGACCGTCGCGCCCCCGCTCGGCGTGAGCGTCACCGCGCTCACCGCACCCGGCACGCCCGGCGCCACCTGCGACGCCGCCGCGCTGACCTGCACCCTGGGCATCGTGCCGCCCGGCACCACCGTCCCGGTGACCGTCACCCTCACCGGTGTCACCCCCGGCGACCAGCCCGTGGAGTGGTCGGTCACCGGCACCGTCCTCGACCCCCGCCCCAGCGACAACGCCGGCCGGACCGTGGTGCCGGTGCGCGAGGCCCCCGTACCCCCGAAGCCGACGCCGACTCCGCCCACCCCGACGCCGGCCCCGCCCACGACCCCGCCGACGAACCCGCCCACGACGCCCACTCCCGCACCGCAGCCGCCCGCGCCCAAGGCCGGCCCCGGGGTGAGCATCACCGCGCAGCCGAACCCCGGCTACGTCGGCGGACGCGTCGTCGTCACCTTCACCGTCGCCAACGGCCGCAGTGCCCTGGCCACCGGCCTGCGGCTGCGCATCGCGCTGCCCGAGGGCGTACCCCACGACGGGCCGCCGCCGGGCTGCGACCGGAACGGGACGTGCACGCTGCCCGACCTGGCACCGGGCGCCCGCAGCGTCCTGCGGGTCGTCCTCAGCCCCGACAAGGCGCTCACCGGCCAGGTCACCGCGAACCTCACCACGACCGGCACGGACGCCGACCCCGGCGACAACACCGCCCAGCAGCAGCTGCGCATCCTCCAGCCGCGCATCGTCGCCGTCCCGCCGATCGGCAGGCCCGGCTTCGTCACCTCGGTACGCGGCGAGGACTTCCCGCCCGGCGTGCCGGTGCGGTTCGCCTGGAAGCCGGGGATCACGGCCGCGGCGGCACCGACCGTCCCCCAGGCCGACGGCACGTTCATCGGCCAGCTGCTGATCCTCGCCAAGGACCAGACCGGCCCGCGCGTCATCACCGCGAGCGGTCCCGGCTTCTCCCCCGTACAGACCGACTTCCTCGTGGTCAACGGCACGGTGCAGCCGCCCGACGAGGTGAGCCGCCGGTGATCCACGAGGTCGACGAGGGGCTGCGGCGGCTGCTCGCGGAATCCGGTCTGGAGGCGTCGGGCGTCGAGGTCGTCTTCGACGCGCCGACCCGCGACTGGGCCGCCCGACGCAGCGCTCCCACCGTCTGCGTGTTCCTGTACGACATCCGGGAGGACCCGACCCGGCGCGGCAGCGGCGCGGGCGAGGTGTACGACGCGGACGGGTTCGTCGTCGCGCGCCGCACCCCGCCGCGCTGGTTCGAGCTGACGTACCTGGTCACGGCCTGGGCGAGCCGGCCGCAGGACGAGCACCGGCTGCTGTCCCAGGTGCTCTCCTGCCTCGTGGCCACCGACACGCTGCCCCCGCGCCTGCTCACCGGGACGCTCGCCGACCTCGGCCTGCTCGTGGACGTGGACGGGGGCGGCACCGGCATGGACGCGCCGGCCGCCTCCGACGTGTGGTCGGCGCTCGGCGGCGAACTGAAGCCGTCCCTCGGGCTGCGCGTGAAGGCCCCGCTGGCCGGCATCAGCAAGGTCACGGCGCCGCCGGTCACGCAGGGCCTCGTCGTGAACTCCGTACCGCAGGCCGGACCGGACGGCGACGGGAGCCCGCGCCGGCTGCGCTACGTCGAACTGGGCGCGCCGGGGCCGGAAGGCTTCGGCGGCTCCCGGGAACGGCCCAAGGCTCCCGCCCGCCGCCGACGAGGAGAACGCCAGCCGTGACGCACACCCTCCGGCCCCCGGCACCGGACCGGGAGCAGGCCCGGGAGCAGGACCCGGACCGGGACCTGGACCGGGACCGGGACCTGGACCTGGACCCTGCCCGCGGGGACGAGGTCCCGTACCTGTGGGCACGGCTCCGGCTCGTCGAGGAACGGGTCCGGCTGGCCGTGGAGCTCCGCCGCGCCGTCGACCCCGACCCGGACGACCCCTACCGGGGCCAGTACCTCACCCCCGAGGCGGTCGCCCGGATCCTGGACGAGGGCGAGGAGCACGGCCCCGGCCTGCCCGCCCTCGCCCCGGCCGGCCCGCCGCCGCCCGGCTCGCCGCTCGGCGTCCTCGCCACGCGCTTCGGGCTGGACCCCCTCGACGTGGACCTGCTCCTGGTCGCCCTGGCCCCGGACCTGGACGCCCGGTTCGAGCGGCTCTACGGCTACCTCAACGACGACCTGACGCGCCGCCGGCCCACGGTGGGGCTCGCCCTCGAACTGTGCGGCCGCGGCCGGTCCGCCGCCGCGCGCTTCCGGCTCTCCCCCGGCGCACCGCTCGTCGCGGGCGGCCTGCTGGAGGTCACCGAGCCCGAACGGCCGCCCCTGTCCCGGGTACTGGCCGTCCCGGACCGGGTCACCGCCCACCTGCTCGGCGCCGCCGCGCCCGATCCGCTCCTGGCCGAGGTGCTCGGCGAGGCCACCGACGACCCGGCCGTCGACCCCGGCGAGCTGCACCGGGCCGCCGCCGCGGCCGGGAGCGGCACCGGCCACGTCCACCTGCGCACCCGTGGCGGCGACCCCGAGGGCCTGGCCGCGGCCGCACTGCGCGCCCGCGGGCTGCGCCCCCTGGTCCTGGACCCGGCGGCGCTGACCCACCGCGCCCACGCCCTGCCCGCGCTCGCCCGCGCCGCGGCCCGCGAAGCCCGGCTGCTGGGCGGCGGCGTGCTGCTCGGGCCGCTGGAGGCACTGCCCGACAAGCCCGACGAGCGGGCCCACGTACTGCGCACCCTGTGCACGGTGCTGCGGGGCATCCCCCTGTTCACGCACGGCACCAGCGGCTGGGAGCCCGCCTGGGCGGCCGCCACCCCCGTCTCCCTGACGGTGGCGGCGCCCTCCCCCGACCGGCAGGCCGTGCGCTGGCGGCACGCGCTGGAGCGGGCCGCCGCCGAGCACGGCGGTACGGACGAGGCAGGCGGCGAGGGTGCGGCGGGCGGGGCGGAAGCGCTCGCCCGGTCCGTGTCCGCGCACCGTCTCGACGCCGGGCAGCTGCGGCGCGCCGCCGACACCGCGTCGCGCACCGCCGCCCTCGACGGCCGTCCCGTCTCCCCCGACGACCTGCGGACCGCCGTACGGGCACAGAACGGCGCGGGCCTGGCCCGCCTCGCCCGCCGCGTGGAGCCGGCCGTGGGCTGGGACGACCTGGTGCTGCCCGCCCCCACCCACCGCCGGCTGCGCGACCTCGCGGTGCGCGCGCGCCACCGCGACCAGGTGCTCGGGCAGTGGGGCATGCGGCCCGGCGGCGGACGCGGACGCGGGGTGATCGCACTGTTCGCGGGCTCCTCCGGCACCGGCAAGACCATGTCCGCCGAGGTGGTCGCCGCCGACCTGGGCATGGACCTGTACGTGGTGGACCTGTCCACGGTCGTCGACAAGTACGTCGGCGAGACCGAGAAGAACCTGGAACGGATCTTCACCGAGGCGTCGGCCGTCAACGCCGTGCTGCTCTTCGACGAGGCCGACGCGATCTTCGGGAAGCGCTCGGACGTGAAGGACTCCCACGACAAGCACGCCAACATGGAGTCGGCCTACCTGCTCCAGCGCATGGAGTCCTTCGACGGCATCGCCATCCTGACCACCAACCTGCGGGCCAACCTCGACGAGGCGTTCACCCGCCGCCTCGACGTGATCGCGGACTTCCCGGTGCCCGACGCCGCCCAGCGCCTCGCCCTGTGGGAACGCTGCCTGGGCGACCGGCTGCCCCGGGCCGACGACGTCGATCTCGGCTTCTGCGCCGACCGGTTCGAACTGGCCGGGGGCTCCATCCGGGCCTGCGCGGTGACGGCCGCCTACTTCGCGGCCGCGTCCGGTGAGCCGCTGACCATGCGCCAGGTGATGACCGCCGTCGCCCAGGAGTACCGCAAGCTCGGACGCCTGGTCCTGGAGGGCGAGTTCGGACCGTACCTGGGACAGGTCACGGACGTGTGACCAGGAGGGCGGGCCGGGCGGTCCCGCTGCCTGGACGGCCGGGCGGGGGTGCCCGAGAGGGCAGCGGACTTGCCCCTGACCAGGATCGAATTCCCCTGCCTGCGACGGCTTGCGCGCGGAAGGCTGTGACCCAGACCTGATTGCAAGACGTGACGAAGGAGCGAGCATGCCGACGTACCTCACCCCGGGCGTGTACGTGGAGGAGGTGCAGTCCGGTGCTCGCCCGATCGAAGGGGTCGGCACCGCCGTCGCCGCGTTCGTCGGGTTCGCCCAGAGCGGGCCCTTCCACGAACCGACGCTGGTCACCAACTGGGACCAGTACTCCCAGCACTTCGGCGGCTTCACCGAGGGCACCTACCTGCCCCATGCCGTCTACGGCTACTTCGCCAACGGCGGCGGCGCCGCGTACGTCGTCCGCATCGGCGGGCCGGCCCCTGACGCCTCCGCGCCGGCCGCCGCGGGAGCGGTCCCCCGGCCCCGCGCCGCGGAGCCCGTCGAACTCGGCGGCTTCCTGATCACGGCCCGCCCCGGCATCACCGGCGTGTCCGTGGAGATCGCCGACGCCGACGGGGACAACCCGCCGGAGGACCGCTTCAAGCTCCTGGTCCGCCAGGGCGAGCAGATCGCCGAGACGTACGAGGTCTCCGCCCGCAAGAACGTCAAGGGCTACCTCGTCACCCAGGCGCGCGCCTCGAAGCTGATCGAGGTCACCGAGCAGCGGTCCGCCACCCAGACCCGGCCCGCCGGCCAGACCGTGGCCCTGCCCGACGCCCCGGGCGCCACGGCCGCCGCGACCGGCCAGGGCACCGTGTCCCGGCTCGACCCGGCCGAGTACGTCGGCGACGCGGGCGCCCGCACCGGCTTCGCCGGCCTGGAGACCATCGACGAGATCACCATGGTCGCGGTGCCGGACCTGATGAGCGCCTACCAGCGCGGCGACATCGACGCCGAGGGTGTGCGCACCGTACAGCTCGCGGTGATCTCCCACTGCGAGCAGATGGGCGACCGGGTGGCCGTACTGGACACCCCGCCCGCACTGTCCGCGCAGCAGGTCCGCACCTGGCGCAACGACGAGGCGGGCTACGACTCCCGCTACGCCACCCTCTACTACCCGTGGGTCAAGGTCTTCGACCCCGCCTCGGGCCGCAACACGACCGTCCCGCCGAGCGGCCACATCGCCGGCGTGTGGGCGCGCAGCGACGCCGAGCGCGGCGTGCACAAGGCCCCCGCCAACGAGGTCATCCGCGGCGCGGTGGACCTGGAACTGCGCCTGAGCAAGGGCGAGCAGGACCTGCTCAACCCGATCGGCGTGAACTGCGTACGGGCCTTCCCCGGCCGCGGCATCCGGATCTGGGGTGCGCGCACCCTCTCCTCCGACCCGGCCTGGCGCTACCTGAACGTGCGCCGCCTCTTCAACTACCTGGAGGAGTCCATCCTCCTGGGCACCCAGTGGGTGGTCTTCGAGCCGAACGACGACAGGCTCTGGTCCAGCATCCGGCGCAACGTCACCGCGTTCCTGACCGAGGAGTGGCGCCGCGGCGCGCTGTTCGGCCGCACGGCGGCGGAGGCGTTCTACGTGAAGTGCGACCGGGACAACAACCCGCAGGAGTCGATCGACCAGGGCCGCGTGGTCTGTGAGATCGGCGTGTCGCCCGTCAAGCCGGCCGAGTTCGTGGTGTTCCGGCTGGCCCAGTTCTCCGACAGCACCAGCCTCGTCGACGAGTGACCCTGCCGGTCGGCGGCACCAGCATCACCGGCAGCAAGGAAAGGTGAAGGACAGTCATGGCAGAGGGCGATGCTCTTTCCACCCATATCTTCGGCGTGCAGCTCGGCGGCTACCTGGTCGAATCGATCCAGGAGATCAGCGGCCTGACCGTCGAGGAAGAGGTCGTCGAGGTCCGCCAGGTCAGCGCGGAGGGCAAGCAGATCATCCGCAAGCAGCCCGGCGCGCGCCAGGCGGGCGAGGTCACGATCACCCGGGGACTCGACAAGAGCAGCGAGTTCACCAAGTGGATCAAGGAGACGCTGAACAACGGCGCCGTCGACACCGCTCGGCAGAACCTCACGATCGAGATCAAGGACTCCACGGGCGCGACCATCCGCCGCATCCAGCTGATGCAGGGCTGGGCCTCCAAGTGGGAGGGCCCCTCCCTCAAGGCCGGCGAGTCCGCCGCGGCCACCGAGTCCGTGACCATCGTGTTCGAGGAGATCATCGTCGAATGAGGCGTCGCACGGTGACCGCGGGCAGCCTGGAGGAGATCCTCCAGGTCACGGCGCCCGCCCAGGCCCCGGAGCAGGCGGCGGCACCCCCGGCCGCCGCCGCTCCGGCCCCCCGTGAGGACCACGGGCTGCGCACGGAGTTCGAGTTCGAGCTCCCGCGCGGCTACGTGGACGAGGCGGGCACGGTGCACCGGCACGGCTCGATGCGCCTGGCCACCGCGCGCGACGAGCTCCGCCCGCAGATCGACCTGCGGGTCAAGGAGAACCCGGCGTACCTGAGCGTGGTGCTGCTGAGCCAGGTGATCACCCGGCTCGGCACCATCACCGACGTGCACGCCGGGGTCGTCGAGCGGATGTACGCGACCGACGTCGCGTTCCTCCAGGACTTCTACCGGCGCGTCAACAGCGAGGGCCACACCCGCGCGGCGGTCACCTGCCCGCACTGCGACGGCGGCTTCGAGGTCGACCTCTCCGGTGGGCGCCTGGGGGAATCGTGACGTACGCGCTCCCCCGGCTCCGGGAGGAGATCGCGTACATCGCCTACCACTTCCACTGGCGGCGCGACGAGATCCTCGACCTGACCCACGGCGAGCGCCAGGACTGGGTCACCGAGATAGCTCGTATCAACACCCGTGTGAACGAAGGCGGTTGAGCAGATGGCATGGCGGGACAGGCTGCGCCGGCGCACCGCCGTGCCGGACGCCGCTGCCGCTGGGGCGGCCGCGGCCCAGGACGGCGCCGCCGCGCGGGACGCCGGGTCTGCCGGGCCCTCCGGGACCTCCGGATCCGCCGTGCCGGGCGACTGGGACGGCGGCTGGCGCATGACCGCGCCGCCCCTGCTGACCGTCTCGCGGTCGGTCACGGGCGTCAGCGACGGTCTCGCCTTCCGTGCAGGCCTGGCCGCGTGGCGCAACCCGTCGTTCGACACGGGGCTCGCCCACGGCCTGCTGCCGTCCGCCCCCGCGGGACTCGTCCGCGGGGTCGCCCGCCCCGCCACCGCCCACCCCACCCACAGCGGCGGCGGCCCGCTGCTGCTGCGGGCACTACCCGCCGAGCCCACCGAGCCCGGTGCGGACCGGCAGCCCGGTCAGGCGGGACCGCCCGCACGCGAAACCCCCCAGATCCAGCGCCGCACCCGCCCCGGCACCACCGCGCCGAGCCGGCCCGCGTCCGGGTCCGGGTCCGGGTCCGGGTCCACGTCGGCCGAGAACCGCGGCGCGCCCACCGGCACCCCGGGCCCGGTCGTCTCGCGCGCCGTGACCCGCGGCAACGCGGGCACGTCCCCGCCGCCCGCGACGGCTCCGGAACCCACGTCCGCGTCCGCATCCGCGGCGGGCACCGCGGCACCGTCCCGCGGCACCGATCGCGCACAGCCCCGGACCACGGCCTCCGGCGCCGCGACGTCGGGCGGGTCCTCGGCTGCGGCCGGTACGCGGGGCCTGACGTCCACGCACTCCGCAGCCGTGCTCGGGGCGTCCGCGCCTGCCGTGCAGCGGGCCGCCGAGCCCGGCCGTTCGGCGACGCCCGCGCAGTTCCCGGTGGTCCGCCGGATCGCGGTGGTCCCCGGACCATCCGCCGCCGAAGGCGTGTCCGGCGCGCCCGTCCAGCGCGCCGCGGACGCCCGGCCCGCTCGTACGGCCGAGGGGGCTCCCGACACCGCCCACACCGCCGTGGTCCGGCCGCGCCCGGTCGGGCGCCCGCTCACCGCCGCCCGGGTCCCTGCCACACCCCGACGCCGCGTGGCCGCTGTCCGACCCCCCGTCGCGCCCGCGTCCGGCCCGGACACACCGGTGCAGCGTGCGCAGACCCGCGCCCCGCTCGGCACCCCGCCCACCGAGCTGCCGCCCGCGGCCACGCCCTCGACAGCCCCCGTCCCCCCTGCCGCACCTGCCATGCCGATGGTGCAGCGCCAGGCAGAACCGACTGCCACCGGTCCGGCGGCCGAGGAGCCGGTACGCACCCGCGCACCGCTCGGCGCCCCGCTCACCGAACTCCCGCCCACCCCGGCGCCGCCGAACCCCGCACCGGCCACCTCGGGCCCCGCCATGCCCACCGTGCAGCGACAGACAGAACCCGCAGCGAACGGCCCGACGGCCGAGAAGCCCATGCGCACCCGCGCCCCGCTCGGCGCACCCCTTCCCGAGCTCCCGCCCACGGCCTCGGTGCAGCGCCAGGCGGAGCCCGCGGCGAGCGGCCCGGCACCGGCGGCCGCCATGCCGACCGTGCAGCGACAGGCCGAGCCCGCGGCGAACGGCCCGGCACCCGATCCGGAGAAGCCGGTACGCACCCGCGCGCCCCTCGGCGTCCCGCTCACCGGACTCCCGCCCACCCCGGCGCCGCCGAACCCCACGCCGACCACCTCGGGCCCCGCCATGCCCACCGTGCAGCGACAGACAGAACCCGCAGCGAACGGCCCGACGGCCGAGAAGCCCATGCGCACCCGCGCCCCGCTCGGCGCCCCGCTCACCGAACTCCCGGCCACGGCAACGCCGTCGAGCCCCGCAGCGCCGGAATCCACCCCGGCCCTGCCCACCGTGCAACGGCGCACGGAACATGCGGCGAGCGGACCGGCACCGGCGGCCCCGGGCCCGGCGATGCCCACCGTGCAGCGACAGGCAGAACCTGCGGCGAACGGCCCGACGGCCGAGAAGCCCATGCGCACTCGCGCCCCGCTCGGCGCCCCGCTCACCGAACTCCCGGCCACCGCGACGCCGTCCAGGCCCGCGCCGACGGCCCCGGGCCCCGCCATGCCCACCGTGCAGCGACAAGCAGAGCCCGCGGCGAGCGGCCCCGCGACCTCCCCCGCCGGGCAGTACCGGGCAGGACCCGCGGAGCGGTCCGTGCCGCGCGTGCGCTCAGGGCTGGGGGCGCCCCTGTCCTCGCTGCCGGCGAGCGCCGACGTGCCCCGGGCCGCCGCCGCGCGACCGCAGGCGCCCTCCGTCCACGCACCCCTGCTGGGCGGCGCGGGCGGCGCCCACCGCCGTACCGGCGCCCCGCCGGTCCAGCGGGCCACCGCCACCGCCACCGCCCCGCCGCGGTCGGGCCCGGTCCCGCTCGTCGCCGCCCGCGCCGTCGGAGCCGTCGGAGCGGTCGGAGCGACGGCCGCGCCGGACGCGCCCCGGTCCCTCCAGCTGCTGCCGGCACGGCCCCTGGCCCTCGGCACCCGTGATGTGGCGGGCATGGGCAGCGCGCCCGCCGCCCCCCGCCCGGCCGGTCGGCCCGTGGTCCCGGCGCGCTGGTCCGCGCCGTCGGCCCCGTCGGCCCCGTCCGCCGCCGCCCCGCAGCCGATCCAGCGTGCCGTGGCCCCGGCCCCCCGTACCGCCGCCCCGCGCCCCGCACGCGCCGTGCGCCCGGCGCCCGCGTCGGCCGCGGCCCCCGCCACGGCGGCGGCTCCCCTGCCCGTGACCGGCCCGTACACGCCACCGCTCGTGGTCCAGCCGGCCCCCGCCGCCGCGGCCGCCGGATCCGTACCCGTCGTACGGCCCAGGGCGTCGGCCCCCGCCGCCGTCCCGGGCCCGGCCGTCCCCGTACCCCCGCCGGGCACCGGCCCGCCACCCCCCGTACAGCGCGACACGGGTCGGACCGGCCGGACCGGTCCCGGCCCGGCCGGCCCCGCCGCCGCGGCCCGCCGGCCGGAGGGCGCGCGCGACGCCGCGTCCCACGGCGGCGGGGACCTCGACCTGGACGACCTGGCGCGGCGGCTGCTCGACCCGGTCGCGCGCCTCCTGCGCACCGAGTTGCGGCGCGGTCGGGAACGCGCGGGCAGGCCCTTCGACGGGCGCCGCTGAGAACACGTACGCACGAGAAACGGACGACGACGGACCGATGACGGACAACATCTTCGCGACAAGCGTGTTCTTCCGGCTGGCGATCGGCGGCAACGACCTGGGCGCCTTCCACACCTGCTCGGGCATGGGCGCCGAGGTCGAGATGGAGAGCTACGCCGAGGGCGGCAACAACGGCTTCACCTGGCAGCTGCCCGGCCGTGTGACCTGGTCGAACATCACCCTCACCCGGCCCGTCACCGCCGACACGGCGAAGATCGGCCGCTGGCTGGACGAGACGCTGCGCCGGGTCGAGCCGAAGGACGGCGAGATCGTGGCGCTGCGGCCCGACCTGAGCCGGATCATCAGCTGGCAGGTGTTCGGGATCGTCCCGGTGCGCTGGCAGGGGCCGTCCTTCGACCCGGCCAACTCCGCAGCTGCGGTGGAGACGTTGGAGATCGCCCACCAGGGGCTGCTGCCCTCCTGACCTCCCACCGTCCCCGTCCGCCCCCTCCGCCCCCCATTCGTCCCCGTCCCCGCCGCCCCGGAAGGAAGTCCACGGCATGGCCTCATCGGCACGCGCCAGCCGCGCCCGGGCCCAGCTCACCCTCAAGGAGCCCCCGGCCTCCGTCGGGGCCAAGCCCGGCGGGACGATCGCCCGGCTCGACCTGCAGTTCAACCCGTCGACCCTGCAACTGGGCAAGACCACCGAGTGGCGGCGCTCCCCGTCCAGGATGGCGGGCCAGTCGGCGCTGCCCGAGTTCGTCGGCAGCGGACCGCGCACCCTGAGCCTGGACGTGTTCCTGGACGCCACCGCCACCCACGACAACTCGGTCGAGCAGGCGGTGGAGAAGCTGATGAAGGCGTGCGTGCCGACCCCGGCCAGCCTCGGCCGCAAGAAGCCGGCGAGCCCCTGGGTGCGCTTCGAGTGGGGCAGCGCGCGGACGACGTCGTTCGACGGGGTCCTGTCGAACCTGTCGGTGTCGTACACGCTCTTCGACGTGGACGGCAAGCCGCTGCGGGCCACCTGCTCGCTGTCCATCGAGGAAGCGAGCGTCGACCCGCCCGGCCAGAACCCGACCTCCGGCTCACGCACCGCCCGCAGCACGCACACCGTGGTGGCGGGCGACAGCCTGGCCATGCTGGCCTGGCGCGAATACGGCGACGCGACGGCCTGGCGGGTCATCGCGGAGGCCAACGGCATAGACGACCCGATGGCACTCGTCCCCGGCACCGAGATCGTGGTGCCGGGCACGCGGGACCAGCACGGCGAGGAGGAACAGCGGTGAGCGGGTCCGAGTCCGGGGGCCGGTCGTTCGCGGCCGACCCCATCGTGGAAGCCCCCGGTGAACTGCCGCAGATCTGGGCGGCGCAGCTGGTCTCCTGCGTCGTCGACGAGAACGTCGGCCTGCCCGACACCGCGCTGCTCACCTACCGCGACCCCGACCACGAGTTCCTGCGCGCCACCGGCATCACCATCGGCACCCCGCTGCGGGTGTCGGTGGCGACCGTGAAGGGGCAGGCACGGGAGCGGCTGTTCAACGGCGAGGTCACGGCCCTGGAGATCGACCGGGACCGCACCGGCTCGTTCACCGTCGTGCGCGCCTACTCCAAGGCGCACCGCCTCCAGCGCGGCCGCAAGGTCGTCGCGTACCGGAACATGACGGCCGCCGCCATCGTCCGCAAGGTGGCGGCCGGAGCCGGCCTGTCCGTCGGGAAGGTCGAAGCCGCACCGGTCACGTACAAGCAGCTGTCCCAGGCGAACGTCTCCGACTGGGACTTCCTGCAGTTCCTCGCCGGCGAGAGCGGCGCACAGGTACGCGTCGACGACAAGGGACTGCTCCAGTTCACCCGGCCCGTGAAGGCGTCCGGGGCGCCCGCCCCGTCGACGTCGGCGGTGCGCGACCCGATGGTCCTGGAGTACGGGCGCAACCTCCTCGCCCTGCGGGCCGCCCTGTCGGCCGCCGACGGCGCCTCGAAGGTGCAGGTGCGCGGCTGGGACGTGACCACGAAGCGGCCGCTCGTCGCCGAGCAGCCGTCCGTGGTCAGCGACACGGTGGTGCCGGGCCTCGGCCCGCAGACCGCCGCGCGCTTCGGGACGGCGTCCGTGTCCGTCACCGACACCCCCTACCGCACGCAGGCCGAGACGGCGGCGGTCGCGAAGGCGACGGCGGCCCAGATCAGCGCCGGCTTCGGCGAACTGGAGGCGGTCGCCGAGGGCAACCCGCTGCTGCGGGCCGGCAAGCCCGTCGCGCTCGGCAACGTCGGGCAGGCGTTCTCCGGCCGGTACACGGCCACGGCCGTCCAGCACGTCCTGGAGCCGCACGGCGGCTTCCGCACGACCGTGTGGGTCAGCGCCAGCCCGGACCGCTCCCTGACCGGCCTGGTGACCGGCGCCAACGCGCCGGGGCGCGGGCCGCGCATCCCCGGGCTGGCGATCGGCGTGGTGACGGACGTGCGCGAGCCGAACGGCTCCCAACGCGGCGCGGTCCGGCTGAAGTTCCCGTGGCTGGACGACACCTACGTCTCCGACTGGGTGCGCACCGTCCAGTGGGGCGGCAAGGGCGGCGGCGGGGTGGTCAGCCCCGAGGTCAACGACGAGGTGCTCGTCGGCTTCGAGCAGGGCCTGCTCGACAGCCCGTACGTCATCGGCGGCCTCTACAACGGCGTCGACCAGCCCTCGCCGCACGACGTGCCGCTGGTCGACAAGACCAGCGGCAAGGTCAACCGCCGCTCGATCGTGTCGCGTTCGGGCCACCGCGTGGAACTGCTGGACGCGGCGGCGCCGGGCCCCTCCGGGCTGCGGCTGGTGACCGGGGACGAGCGGCTAGAAGTACGCATGGACGACCGCCGGGACCGCATCGAGCTCACCGTGTACGCCGGCCGGGGCCGCCCGCTGACCTCCGTCCTCATGGACAAGAACGGCATCACCCTGGACGCCCGGCAGGGCACCGTGAAGGTGTCCGGCCGCCAGGTGGACATCGACGGGACCGCCGGCGTCAGCATCGGCGGCCGGTCGGTGAAGGTGTCCGGAACCGCGGACGTCACGGTCAACGGCGGCCTGCTCGCCGTCCTCAAGGCCCGCCTCATCCGCATCAACTGACGCCCGCCCCAGCCCCCTTACGCCACGCCCGCCGTCCCCGAGGAGCACCCGATGCCAGCCGCAGCCCGTACCGGCGACCCCACCAACCACGGTGGCCGGCTCGCCACGCCACCGCCCGGCGCCGCCGCGCGGGTGGCCACGGTGCTGATCGGCGGCCGACCCGCCGCCGTCGTGGGCAGCCTGCACGTCTGCGTGGTCCCGCCGCACGCCGCCCTCGGACCGGCCAACGTGATCATGCCGAACCCGGCCGCCCTCGCCTCCGGCACGGTGCTCATCGGCGGGCTGCCCGCCGCCCGCGCCCGCGACCAGACGGCGTGCGGCGCGATGGTCCTCACCGGCGCCCTCGACGTCCTGATCGGAGGCGTGTGATGAGCGAACGGTTCATCGGACGCGGCTGGGCCTTCCCCCTGCGCGTCGGACCGACCGGCGGCATCGCCATGGTCGAACGCGAACGCGAACTGGAGGAGGCCATCCGCCTCGTCCTGGGCACCGCGCCCGGCGAACGGCCCATGCGGCCCGAATTCGGCTGCGGCATCCACGAGTACGTCTTCGCCCCCGGCGACGGCGACACCGCCGGCCGGGTCGCCCAGCAGGTGCGCGAGGCCCTGGAACGCTGGGAGCCCCGGATCACCGTCGACGACGTCGTCGTCGCCTTCGACGCCGTCGAGGCGGGCACCCTCTACATCGATGTGCACTACACGGTGCGCACCACCAACGACCGGCGCAACCTGGTCTTCCCCTTCTACACGATCCCCTCCGAGGAGGGGGCCGAGGAAATGGTCGCGGACTGATGGCCCTGCCCTCCCCCAACCTGGACGACCGACGGTTCCAGCAGCTCGTCGACGAGGCGAAGCGGTACGTACAGCAGCGCGCCCCGGAGTGGACCGACCACAACGTCTCCGACCCGGGCGTCACCCTCATCGAGACGTTCGCCTACCTCGTGGACCAGCTGCTGTACCGGCTCAACCGGGTCCCGGACAAGAACTACCTGGCGTTCCTCGACCTGCTGGGCATCCAGCTGTACCCGCCCGCGGCGGCCGCCGCCGACGTCGACTTCTGGCTGTCGGCACCCCAGCCCGACACCGTCACCCTGCCCGCGGGCACCGAGGTGACGACCGAGGTGACCACCGCGGCCGGCGACACCGAGGAGGCCGTGGTCTTCGCCACCACCGACGACCTGCGGATCCTGCCCAGCGAGCTGACGAAACTGGTCACCGCGCCCCGCACCGGCGAGCCCGCCGACCGGACCGGCGCGCTCACCGAGGGCCGCGACATACCGTGCTTCCAGGCGACGCCCGAACCCGGCGACGCCCTGCTCTTCGGCCTGCCGACGGCGGTGCCGCGCTGCGTGGTCGCGGTACGCCTCGACAGCCGCGTCGAAGGCGTCGGCGTCGACCCGCGCCAGCCCCCGCTGGTGTGGGAGGCCTGGGACGGCGGCCGCTGGCAGCGCTGCGCCACCGACTCCGACAGCACCGGCGGCCTCAACCGGCCCGGCGAGATCATCGTCTACGTCCCGGCCGGACACACCGCGTCGGTGGTCAGCGGGACCCGCGCGGGCTGGCTGCGCTGCCGGGTCACCGAGCCCGAGCCCGGCCAGCCGTTCTACTCCGAATCCCCGACCGTGCGCGAGGCCGCCGTCTTCACCGTCGGCGGCACCATGACCGTGGAGCACGCCGAGCGCGTCGCCGACGTACCGCTCGGCGCGTCCGAGGGCGTCGCCGGGCAGAGCTTCCGCCTCGGCCGCCCGCCCGTACTGCTCGACGGGGAGCCCCCGGTGGTGGAGGTGTCCTCTCCCGAGGGCTGGCAGCGCTGGGACGTCGTCGAGCACTTCGGCCGCTCCGGGCCCGACGACCGGCACGTCCGCGTGGACGCCACCACCGGCGAGTTCTCCTTCCCGCCGGTGCTGCGCGAGGCCGACGGCAGCCTGCGCCCCTGCGGCGCCGTACCGCCCAAGGGCTCCCAGATCCGTGTGGCCCGCTACCGCACGGGCGGCGGCCCGGCGGGCAACGTCTCGCGCGGCGCGATCTCCGTACTGCGCAGCTCCGTCCCGTACATAGCCCGGGTCGTCAACCGGGAGGCGGCGCGCGGCGGCGTCGCCGGGGAGACCATCGACAACGCCAAGCTGCGCGCTCCCGAGGCACTGCGCATGCAGGAACGCGCGGTCACCGCCGAGGACTACGAGATCATCGCCCGCCGGGCGGCGCCCTCGGTGCGCCGCGTGCGCTGCCTGCCCGCCACGGACGGCGGGCAGGGCGCGGGCTCCGTACGCGTCCTCGTGGTGCCCGACGCGGTCGCCGACGAGGGCGACCGGCTCCGCTTCGAGCAGCTGATCCCCTCCGACCAGGTCCTCGCCGCGATCACCACGACCCTCGACGAAAGGCGCCTGATCGGCACCGGCCTCGTCGTGCAACCCCCCGTCTACCAGGGCGTCACCGTCGTCGCCCGCCTGTCGGCGCCCGCCGCCGACGCCGACCGGGTGCGCGACGCGGCGCTCGCCGCACTGTTCCGGCACCTCAACCCGCTGCACGGCGGACCCGACGGCACCGGCTGGCCGTTCGGCCGGCCCGTGCAGTACGGCGAGGTGTTCGGCGTACTGCAACGCGCCGTCGGGGACGTGCTGGTGGAGGAGATCAGGCTGTTCGCCGCCGACCCGATCACGGGACGGCGCGGCGCACCCGTCGACCGCATCGACATCGGCGCGGGCACGCTCGTCTTCTCCTACCAGCACCAGGTGGTCGTGACCGAGCCCGAGCCGGGGACGGGGGTGCACGGATGAACCGGGCCGCCGTACCCGGCCTCCCCAGCCGGCATCCGATCGGCGAGCAGCTGCCCGCGCTGTACGCCGACGACGACTTCGCCCAGCGGTTCACGGCGGGCCTGGACACGGTCCTGGCCCCGATGTTCACGACCCTCGACAACCTGCCCGCGTACTTCGACCCCCGGCTGGCCCCGGCCGACTTCCTGTCCTGGCTGGCCTCCTGGGTCGGCGCCGCGGACGACGCCGACTGGCCGACCGCACTGCGGCGCGAGGCGGTGGCCCGCGCGGTGGAACTGCACCGGTGGCGGGGCACCCGGCGCGGCCTGGTGGAGGCCCTGCGCCTGGTCCTGGGCGTGTCCGCCGACGTCAGCGGGGACGGCGGGGCCGTCTGGTCCCGCACGGCCGGCACCGAGCCGACCCCCGTGGCGGCCGGCGAGGTCCTCGTACGGGTGTGGCCGCGCGAGGCGGACGCCCCGTACGGGGTGGACGCCGACCGGGTCCGCGCACTCGTCCGCACCCTGTGCCCCGTGCACACGGTCTGCCGGGTGGAGATCCTGCCCGGCCCGCCCGCGCCCGAAGGGAGCTGACGGCCATGCGTACGTGTCCCGCGTGCGGGGCCTCCAACGCCCCGACGGACGACTTCTGCACCAACTGCGGCGCCTACCTCAACTGGTCCTCCCCCACCCCAACGGCACCCCCTGCCGAGGAGCCCGCCCCCCAGCAGGGCACGCCCCAGGCCGCTCCGGCCCAGGGGAACGCCCCCGAGGGCACGACGCCCGGCCGGACCGGTCCGGCCCGAAGCGGACCGCCCCCGGGAGCCACGGGCCGGCGTCGGACACCCGGGGACAACACTGCCCAGGGGCCCACCCCTCAGCCCGCCCCACCCCAGCCGGCCCCAGCCCGGAGCGACACGCCCCGGGGCGCGGCCCAGGGCGGAACGGCCCGGCAGGGCATGCCCCAGGACGGCACCCACCCCAGCGGTACGGCCCAGGCCGGCACACCCCGGGAAGGCACTGCCCAGGGGAGCGCCCCCGGGGACGCAACGCCCCAGAACGACACCACCGGTCAGGACACCCACCAGGCCGCCCCGGCTCAGGGCACCTCAGCCCAAGAGGCGACCCCCCAGCGGGGCACGCCCCACCCCGGGACGGCCACCCAGGCGGGTGCGCCCTGGGGAGGCACCACCCAACAGGGCACCCCCCAGGGCGGAACGACCCCGAAGACCACCCTCCAGAGCGGGACAACCCCCGAGGCCACCCCCCAGCGGGGCACGGCCCGGCAGGGCACGGCCCAAGGAGGCACGACCCAACAGGCCACCGCCCAGGGCGGAACGACCCCCGAGGCCACCCCCCAGCGGGGCACGGCCCGGCAGGGCACGGCCCAAGGAGGCACGACCCAACAGGCCACCGCCCAGGGCGGAACGACCCCCGAGGCCACCCCCCAGCGGGGCACGGCCCGGCAGGGCACGGCCCAAGGAGGCACGACCCAACAGGCCACCGCCCAGGGCGGAACGACCCCGGAGACCACCCCCCAGGGGGGCACGGCCCGGCAGGGGGCGGCCCGGGGCGGGACGGCTCAAAGCGGCACGTCCCGGCCGGGGGCGGCCGAAGGGGCGGCGCACCCCGGGGCCACGCCCCACGAAGGCGCCCCCCGACAGGCCGCGGCCCAGGGCGGCACGCCCCGGCAGGGCACGAACGCGGAGGGCACCACTCTGGGCGGCGCCCCCCGCGCCGACGTGCCTCGGCAGGACACGGTCCGAGGCACCGCGCCCCAGGAGGCCCACCTGCAGGGCGGGACCCCCGGACGGGGCACAGCACAAGAAGCAGCGCCCCTGGGCGGGACGCCCCAGGAACCCACCCTTCAGACCGGAACCCCCGGACCGGGCACAACGCAGGAGGCAGCACCCCTGGGCGGCACGCCCGGGAGGGGCGCCGCCCAGGATCCGGCGCACCCTGGCGGCGCACCGCAGGGCGGGACCGCCCGGGAGGGTACGCCCGAGGCCACAACACCCCACGGGCGCACGGAACAAGAAGGCACCCCGCGCGGCGGAACGCCGTCCCGGCAGGACACCCCCCACGGGGCCAACCCCCGACAGGGCGCCGCACAGGAGAGTGCGACGGAGGACGGGGCGGAGTCGGCCGCACCCGCGCCCGGCGCTGCGGATCGGTGGTTCTCCCGGCTGCGCAGGGGGCCCTCCGCGGCCGCGCCCGCCGGGACGGAGTCCGGCCCTGCCGCGGACCGGCGGTGGGCATGGCCGCGCAGGCGGCCCGGCCGGCCCGCACCCGCCGGGGCAGAGCCGCACGCGGCCGAATCCGCCGAGCCTGCAGGGGCCGCGTCCGAGGCCGGCCGGACGGCGGCGGCGCCCGCCGAGCCCGGACCGGTCGCGCCCTCGGGGGCGGCGGTAGCCGCCGGGCCCGCGCCCGTGGCTCCGGCACGCCCGGCACCGCCCGCGCCGCGGCCCCCCGCACCCCCAGCGGCAGCGTCCCCCGCTCCCGTGCTGCCCGCCATGCCCGTCGCACCGCGTCCCGTCATCCGTCCCCTCGCGGTGAACGACGACGTCGCCGGCGTGCCGTGCCCGGCCTGCGGCACACCCAACCCGCCCGACCGCCGTTTCTGCCGCCGCTGCGCGACACCGCTGACGCCCTCCACCGCCGCCGCCCCCCTCCCCTGGTGGCGCACGGTCTGGCCGTTCCGCCGCCGCACACGCGCCGGCTCCGGCCGGATGGTCCGCTTCCTGGTGGTCCTGACCGTCGTACTGGCCCTGTGCGCGGCCGGCTTCCTGCTCCTGCCGGCCGGACGCCACCTGGTGCAGGACACCCTGGACAAGCTCGGCAAGGCCAAGGCGGTGACCCCGACCCGCGTCCGGGCGAGCGCCGAACTCCCCGGGCACCCGGTGGGCCAGAGCACGGACGGGCTCAGCAACCGCTACTGGGGCGCGCCCGGACCCGGCACCTCGGCGACGTACACCTTCGGCAAGCCGTTCCGCCTGGTCGCCGTGATCGTCACCAACGGTGCCTCGCCGGCACCCGAGGAGTACGCGAAGCAGGGACGGGCGCTGCGGATCGACATGGAGGTCACGGACCGGGACGGCGCCACGGTCCACAAGAAGCTCGTCCTCAGCGACAAGCCCGGACCCCAGACGTTCCCCACGGGCATCAGCGACGCCACGACGATCCGGCTGACCCTCGAAGAACCCGCCGGCTCGGCCCCGCAAGGCCCCCTCGCCCTCGCGGAGGTGGAGTTCTTCCAGCGCAGCTGACGCCCGGACGCCCGCGCGGGCGCCCGCCCGCTCAGGCGTCCGCCCGCCCGAGCGCCCGCTAGACGCCCGCGCGAAGCGTCTCGGCGGGAAGGATGCGGGCGGCCGCCAGGGCCGGGTACAGCCCTGCGGCCAGACCCACCACGAGGCCCACCAGCGGCCCCGCCGACGTGAGGGCGGGGTCGAGGACCACCAGCCAGTTCTTGGCCAGGCAGGTCACGGCGGTGATCTGGATGCCCAGTACCGTGCCGACGACACCGCCGGCCAGCCCGACCAGGCCGCTCTCGATGCAGAACTGCCCGGCGACCGCCCGTCGCGAGGCGCCCAGGGCGCGGCGCAGGCCGATCTCGGAGCGCCGCTCCAGTACGGACACGTAAGCGGTGTTGCTGACGCCGAGCGCCCCCACGCCGAGGGAGACGGCGGCCAGTCCCAGGAACAGGGCCCGGGTCTGCGACTCGACGCCCCGGCGCAGGGACCGGGGGTCCGGGGGCACCAGCGCGACCAGCTTGTCCGGGGCGCCCGGGGCCAGGGCGAAGGGGGCCTCGGCGCCGATCTGGTCGGCGGCGCCCAGATCCGTACGGATGATCATTTCCGCGGGGGCGAAGCTCAGCCCGGCCGGGTCCTGGAGTGCGGCCCAGTAGGGGACGACCACGGAGCCGGTGAGGTTCGTGTCGCCGGAGGGGGCGCGGAAGACGCCGAGCACGCTGAACGCGACGCCGTTGACGTGGATCACGGAGTTGCCGGCACCGCCGTCGACGGTCAGCCGGGACGCGGCGGCCGTGTCGATCAGGGCCACCCGTTCCCGCCGCGCGTCGTGCCCGGTGTCGAACCACCGGCCCTGCGTGAGTTCGGCCGACATGGCCAGCAGTGCGTCGGGCTGCGCGGCCAGGACCGTGCCCTCGGGCAGGTCGTTCGACGTGCCCGACGACAGCCTGGAGACCAGCGGCTGTTCACCGGCCTTGCTGACGAGACCTGCGGTGCGGACCCCGTTGAGGCCCCGTACCTGCTGGGTGTCGCCGCCGTCGGGCCTCGGCCGGATCCCCGCGACGGGTTCCGACGGGTACTTGACCGTGACCCGGGTCGCCTTGAGGGAGTCGAACTGGTCGGAGACGGCGCCGGCCGCGCTGGCGGTGATGCCCAGCGTCGCGAGCGCCGCGGCCAGCCCCACGGAGATGCCCACCATCGTCAGCAGGGTGCGGAACCGGCGGCCGAACAGTGCGAGGAACGCCTGGACGAGCAGGTCCGCGGCGGACGTCCGGGGGGCCGCCGTCCCCTCCGCGGAGGGCTCGCGCGTCCCGCGCCTACGCAACACGGCCGTCCACCACCTTGAACACCCGGTCGGCGCGGGCCGCCACGTCGGGTTCGTGCGTGACCACGACGACGGCCCGGTCCTGCGCCACGAGTCCGGTCAGCAGGTCCATGACGCGGGCCGAGTTGGCGGTGTCCAGGTTGCCGGTCGGCTCGTCGCAGAGCACGACGGCCGGCCGGTGGACGATCGCCCGCGCGACCGCGACCCGCTGCCGCTCCCCGCCCGACAGGGTGGTGGGCCTGACGTCCAGCCGGTGCCCGAGTCCTACGGATTCCAGGGCCGCCACGGCCTGGGGCCGCCGCTGGGCACGGGGCACACCGAGGTGCACGAGCGGGAGTGCCACGTTCTGTACGCAGGTCAGGTGCGGGACCAGGTGGAAGGCCTGGAAGACGAAGCCGAGCGTCGAGGCCCGAAGGGCGGTACGGGCCCGTTCGGACAGGTCGGTGGTGTCCCTGCCCTCCAGCAGGTAGCGGCCGCGGGTGGGGACGTCGAGCAGCCCGAGCACGCTCAGCAGCGTGGACTTCCCCGAACCGGACGGGCCGACGATGGCGGCGAGCCGGCCGGGCCGGATGTCGAGGGTGACGTCGGTCAGCGCGTGCACGGGCGGCGGTCCCGGGTACGTCTTCGCGACGCCGGCCATCTCGATGACGGGGGCCGGGTCAGCCATCGGAGCCCCCTTCGGAGCCGTCCGCGGCCTTTCCACGGCGCACGAGGACGACCGTCTGGCCGGCGCCGAGGTTCGCGTCGAGCGCGTTGAGCGCGGTGAGGCCCTCATGGGTGAACAGCACCTCGACGGGGACGTTGCGCTCCTTGCCGTTCTCGGCGACGGTGACCGTGGACGCGCCGCCGAGGTCGGTCCAGACGGCCGACACCGGCACGGTCAGCGCGCCCTTGGGGCTGCGCCGCAGTTCGACGCTGATCTGCTGGACCGCCCCTTCCTTGGCCTCCGAGCCGCTGGGGACGAACAGCGCCTCGTGCTGGCCCGCTCCACCGCCGCCCCCACCTCCCCCGCCACTGGCATTTCCTGCTCCCGCGCCCGCGCCCGCGTTACCCGCGGCGCCGGAGGTGCCCCCGCCGTCCTGTCCGCCCGCCTTCGCGTTGCCCTGCTGCTGGTCGCCGCTCTTGGCGTCCGAGGGGTCGGCGAGGGAGCCCAGGCTGCCCTCCCGGCCCTCGTAGGGCCCGGTGCCGAAGCGGATGACAGCGTCGTCCGGCAGATCGCGCAGCCGGGTGCGCTGGTCCGCGGTGAGGGTCGCCCGCACCTGGCGGCCGCCGCTGCCGAGGACGACGAGCGGCTTGTCGGCCGCGTCACCCACCACCGCGGTGACCTGCACCACCGTGGCGGGAAGGGCGCTGACGTACGCGACTTCCGCGGCCGGCAGCAGTTCCCCGGGCTTGGCTGCCCCGGAGGCGGGCGGCGCGTCGTTGCCGCGGGCGGGCGCCGTGCTCGCGGCTCCGTTCGCAGCGGGGGCCGCACCCGTGCCACCGTCGGTCTCCGCGCCGCCGCGGGGGGCCGCGGCCCCGCCACCCCTCGCCCCGCTGGCGCCCTGGCTCGGCCCCTGCCCCTGCTCCTGCCCGGAAGGCGCCTCGTACCCGGCCGCCGCGTACAGCTTGCGCACCGCCTCGACGGTGGCCTGTCCGTACGTGCCGTTCACGGCCGTCCCGTACAACGGCTGCAGCGCCCGCTGCAGTTGCTGCACGTCCGGGCCCTTGTCGCCCGCCTTCAGATCCCGGTACGCGGGGAAGCGTCCTGGAAGGAGGAGGACCGGGCGGCCCGACACCTCGGCGACGACCGCGCCGGCCTTGAGGCTCTTGCCCGAGGTCGCGGGCAGGGCGGTCACGACCGCGCGGCTGGTGCCCTGCGGCTGGACGCCGGTGATGGTCGTCCGTGAGGCCGTCTCGACCTTCCCGGTCAGTTCCATCTTCTCGACGAGCTGCTGGTCGGAGACCTTCCCCGTGATGCGGGAGGGCGGAGGCGCCGCGGCGTTCGAGGCACGCTGCTCGGGTGTTCTGGCCTGGGATGCGATCCACCAGACGGATCCGGAACTTCCGAACAGCACGATGACGGCGGCGGCGATGACGAGGCCCCGCCTGGACCTGCGCCGGGCCCGCCCGCCGGCCGGCTCGGTCGGCTGGGACCGTTCGGGGCGCTCGGGGTGTTCGAGGCTCATCACGGTGTTAGGACGTCTCTCGCAGTAGTTCCTGTGCCCTGCCCTTGGCTTTCGTGACGAGTTCCAGCCAGGCGGTGATCTCCGCTTCGTGCTTCACCAGCGAATCGGCGGACGCCTTGCTCTTGGCCTCCCGCGCCTTCGTGTTGAGCCCGACCTTCGTACCGCATTCGGCATCGGTGGTGGCCTGCTTGATCTCGGCACGCTGGGCATTGTCGAGCGCGGCGGTGTCACCGTCCGGAACATTCGCATAATGCGAAAGCGCCGCCTCCCTGGCCTTCTCGGGAGTCGGAATCTCCGGATAGCCGGCGGATTTCATGCAGGAGGCCCATTCCGACAACGCCTTCTGGTACGCGTCGTCGTCGGCGAGAATGCGCGCGCTGTCCTGTTTCACGGTGTTGTACACCGTCCAGTTGAGGCGCAGGTATTCCTTCACGTCCCCGTACACGGCTTTGAGGGTCTCGCCGCGGCAGCCCTTCGACGGCACCATGACCTTGCCGCCGCCGAAGTCGAACTCGACCCCGCCCTCGGGCTTGTCGACGTAGCCGTCCATGGCCATGCTGTGGGCCCGCTTGACGTCCTCGGGCAACGCGTCGAAGTCGTCGCCGACCTCCTGGGCCTTCTGGTTCTCCGACCGGCGCGGGTCCGCGCCGTAGCCCACCGCGCGCGCCGTCTCGAGCGACGGGGTGAGGTCTTCGCTGCGCTTCTGGCCCTTGTTGCTGTTGGCACCGTCGGACGGGAAGACCTTGAAGCCCTGGTCGTTCATGCACTTGCGGATCAGCTTGGTCTCGGCCTCACGCTCCTGATCCAGCGCCTCGCCGGCGCTGTCGAGCGCGGCCTGCGCCCTTCGGGCCGTCTCCATGTCCTTGGGGGACTCCTCCGAGCAGGCTGTGGCGGAGCCGGCCAAGACCGCCACCACCGCGATCGCCGTCACAACCCGGGTGCGCTTGTTCAATGTCCGTGTCCTCCGGAAGGTGCGGCCGTGCCCGCCCCCGCGCGGCGGGGGCGGGCCCGGCCTTCGAGCGATGGTCAGCAGCGGGAGCCGTCGTTCAGCGTGTTGCTCGCACCATCGTCGTTGGCGTCCCAGTAGTAGTTCACGGAACCGCCGGGAATGAGACAGATCTCGACGCCCAACGACATCCAGCGACCGCCGTAGGTCTTGGACGACTGGCCACGCCGGTTCCACCAGGAGCTGTCGGCCTCGTACACGGCCGGCATGTCGATGTCCCAGCGGGCGGACTCGTACTTCGTCCGGTACATCGAGTTGTTCTTGGAGTAGTCCCGGTCCTTGTAGATGCAGAAATTGCCGTCGTAGCAGGTGCGGTCCACGGCCGATGCGGACGGCGCCGCGGCGATGACGCCGACGACCGCCGCCATCGCGATGAATCCGGCCGAAATCCTCTTACTGAGCACTCGTTACTCCCCCTCTTCGGGTGGTGACTGATGCAGTGAGAGGGCAGGGCAGCCGAAGCCCTTCCCCCCGGTCGGCTGAGAGCCAGGCTAGGCCACGCCGATCGGAAGTCAAAGGTCAATTCCCTTTGCAACAGGGATCGTTGGCGTTTGGAATTGATCATTCAGTGTCCGATATCCGGCTCGTCGGTCTTCCATTTCGGCGCGCCACCCGCGCTCCGCCCGGGGGACCGGCGCAGGTCAGCCACGCCGCGGGAGAGGCAGAACCCGAGGGGTGCGCGCTGTCCGGATCCCCGGCGCCCGGACGAGGCGCGAACACGCGAACAAAATCTCGGCGCCCGACACCCCTCGTCACACCGCGAAACCGACCCCTGACGTGCGGTCAACGGCCACGGGCAGCAGGCTTCCCGGCCGGGACGGGGACATCAGGACCGGCCGGCCGGCACCCCTCCTGCACCGTCCGTAGGGTGGGCCCGTGGAGAAGACACGCCTACGACTCGAACCGTGGTCCGACCGGGACTTCTGGCTGCTGGAACGCACGAACGAACCGGTCATGACGGAGCACCTCGGCGGCCCCGAGTCCGACGAGCGGCTCCGCGACCGCCAGCGGCGCTACGAGGCCCTGAGTGCGCGGGAGCCGGCCGCCGGCCGGATGTTCCGGGTGGTCCTGGAGGCCTCCGGCGACAGCGCCGGGGCCATCGGCTTCTGGGAGCGGCAGTGGCGGGGCGAGCCGGTCTACGAGGCCGGCTGGGGCATCCTGCCCGAGTTCCAGGGCCGGGGGCTGGCCGTGGCGGCCCTGGCGGAACTCCTGTCCTACGTACGGGCCCACGGCTCCCGCGACCGGGTGCACGCCTTCCCCGGAACGGACCACCCCGCCTCCAACGCCGTCTGCCGGCGCGCCGGCTTCGAATGCCTCGGCGAGGTCGACTTCGAGTACCCGCCCGGCGTGCCCCACCCGAGCCTCGACTGGCGCTACCGGGTGGGGCCGCGGCCCGCGGTCACGCCGTCAGGATGATCCGGCCGCGCACGCCCGGCGTCGCGAGCCGGTCGTGCGCCTTCGCCGCCTCGGCGAGCGGGAAGACGTCCGCGACCCGCAGGGTGAGCGCGCCCTCCTCGACGAGGGACACCAGGCGGGCCAGCAGCTCCCCGTCCGCGGCGACCTCCTGCTCCTCCACCCGGATCCCGCGCTCCGCCGCCGGGGCGTGGTTCGGGATCAGTCCCACGTAGACCCCGCCGTCGCGGACCAGGGCCAGCGCGGCCCCGCCCAGGACGGCCGCGTCCAGGACCCCGTCCACCGGCCCGGCCGGAGCCCCGCCGCGCGGGACGAAGGCGGCCGCGCCCAGCGACCGTACGAGCTCCTCGTCCCCCGGGCCCGCCAGGGCCGTCACCACCAGGCCGGCCCGCGCGGCGAGCTGCACCGCCAGGCCGCCGACCACGCCCGCCGCGCCGGTGACCAGCACCGAGGCTCCGGGGGCGAGCCCCAGCTGCTCCACGGCGCGGGCGGCGGTCAGGCCGGCCAGCGGCAGCGCCGCCGCGGCCAGGTCGTCAGCGTCGGCCGGTGCGGCGGCCACGGCGGTGGCGTCGAGCACCGCGTACTCGGCGTGCGTGCCCAGCGGCTTCACCGTGCCGTAGTGCAGGCCCACCACCCGGTCGCCGCGGTTCCAGCCGGTCACCTCCGGGCCGGTCTCGTCGATCTCCCCGGCGACGTCCCAGCCGAGGCCCAGCCGCTGCCCGGCTCCGCCGAAGATCCCGGCGCGGACCCCTGCGTCCACCGGGTTGAGCCCGGCGGCCACGACCCGGATCCTGACCTGGCCCGCCCCCGGACGCGGCACCGGCACCTCGGCCAGTTCGACCCGCTCCGGGCCGCCGAACCCGGTCACCACGGCCGCCAGCATCGTCCGCCCGGCACTCGTCCGCTCGGTCATCGTTCTCCCCGTTCCGTCGTCTTCGCTCGTTCCGATGACCACTAACCTAGGGAGAGGTACTCTCCTTTCGTAAGTGCGTACTCCAAGGTGCGTACCGGACCTGGAAGTGGGTGCCCATGGCCACCAGCACCGCCGCGGCCCGCCGCGAGGAAGCCCGTTCCGCCTACGACGCCTTCCTCAAGGAATGCCCCACCGGCCAGTTGCTGGCCCGGATCAGCGACAAGTGGGTCGGCCTCATCGTCAGCGCCCTCGGCGAGGCCGACGACCGCTCCATGCGCTACAGCGACCTCGGCCGCAAGATCCCCGGCGTCAGCCAGAAGATGCTCACCCAGACCCTGCGCTCCCTCGAACGCGACGGGCTCATCACCCGCCACGTCACCCCCACCGTCCCCGTCCGCGTCGACTACCGGCTCACCGACCTCGGCAGCAGCCTCGGCTGCCTGCTCTCCTCCGTGAAGGTCTGGGCCGAGAACCACTTCGACGAGGTCAGCGCCCACCGCGACACCTACGACCGGGCCGCCGCGGCCTCCTGAAATCAGGCGCGACCACCCACCCCGCAATGGCATGCTGACAGGGTGAACGGACCCGGCATTCAGCTCACCCTCGCGCCCGAACTGCGCCTCTTCGCCCCGCCCAGCCGGCGCACGGACCGCGTACCGACCGCGACCGACGGCGCCTCCAGCCTCGGCCACGTCGTCGAGTCCGCCGGGGTCCCGCTCACCGAGGTCGGCCGCCTCCTCGTCGACGGCCAGGAGGTCCCCGTCTCCTACGTGCCCCAAGACGGCCAGAACGTCGAGGTGTTCGGGGTCGAGCGCCCCCAACAGATCACCGGCGCCCCGCTCCGCTTCCTCCTCGACGTCCACCTCGGCACGCTCGCCCGCCGCCTGCGCCTGCTCGGCGTCGACGCCGCCTACGAGAACGAGGACATCGGCGACCCCGCCCTCGCCACCCGCTCCGCCGCCGAACGGCGTGTCCTGCTCTCCCGCGACCGCGGCCTGCTCCGCCGCCGCGAGATCTTCGCCGGCGCGTACGTCTACAGCGACAACCCCGACGAGCAACTGCGCGACGTCCTCGGCCGCTTCGCACCCGCCCTGGCCCCGTGGACCCGCTGCACCGCCTGCAACGGGCCGCTCCACGAAGCCGACAAGGAGAGCGTCGGCGACCGCCTGGAACACGGCACGCACCGCTCCTACGACGTCTTCGCGCAGTGCACCGAATGCGAGCGCGTCTACTGGCGCGGCGCCCACCACGCCCGCCTGGAGCGGATCGTCGACGAGGCACTGGTCGAATTCGGCACCGCCTGACGGAAGGCCCGACCGGACGCCCGCGCCTTCCGGGCCCTAGAAGGCGTAGGCGTCACCCGTGTCCAGAGCCAGCACCACGTGCTCGTTGTTCGCGCGGTTCCGGTCCGTCGCACCGCCGTTCCACCACGTGTCCACCCGCACCACCACCTCCGCCGCCGGCTCCCGCAGCTCCAGCGCCAGCCCCACGTGCCGGCCCCGCCCGTGCAGCGGCAACGGCCCCGTCTCGCACACCACCTCGCGCAGACCGGCCCGCGCACAGCCCTCCGCCAGCTGCTGCCGGTCCGCAAGGTCCGCCGACAGCCGCACCCGCAGCGTCGCGTTCGGCAGCGCGGCCGGCCCGTCGTTCTCCGGAACCAGCCACACCCGCAGCTGCGCCCCGGACAGGGCCACCCGGCCGCGGTACGACACGTCGGCCTCCGGCCCGGCCCACCCCGAACCCCACGCCTGCGCCGGCCCGGGCACACCCGCCCCGAGCGCCAGCAACCCCGCCACCACCACACTCCGTACGGCGACACGGCGCACCGCCACCACCTCCTCGCGTCTCGCGCGGAGGCTAGCCCCCACCCGCCCCGAAAAGTCGGACCATCACACGAACGAGGGCGCGCCCTCCCCCATCTGCCCTGCGTACCTTTGAGCCATGCTGATCGCCCGCTCCGCCGCCCTCTTCTCCCTCGCAGCCCTCCTGGAGATCGGCGGCGCCTGGCTCGTCTGGCAGGGCGTGCGCGAACACAGGGGATGGGCCTGGATCGGCGCCGGCGCGATCGCCCTCGGCCTCTACGGCTTCGTCGCCACCCTCCAGCCCCAGGGCGACTTCGCCCGGGTCCTCGCCGCCTACGGCGGGGTCTTCGTCGCCGGCTCCCTCGCCTGGGGCGCCGTCGCCGACGGCTACCGCCCCGACCGCTGGGACATCGCCGGCGCCCTCGTCTGCCTCGCCGGAATGGCCGTGATCATGTACGCCCCGCGCGGCCGCTGAGCCACCCGGCCGCGCCTATGCTGGCGGTTAATCGCCCGTACGAACGACCGAGGAGCACGCACATGAGCACGGCCGGCACCCGAACCGCCGTAGTCACCGGCGCGAGCAGCGGCATCGGCGCGGCCACCGCCCGGCAGCTCGCCGAAGCCGGCTACCACGTCGTCCTCACCGCCCGCCGCAAGGACCGCATCGAGGCCCTCGCCGCCGAGCTCACCGAGGCCGGACACCCCGCGACCGCCCACGCCCTCGACGTCACCGACCGCGCCGCCGTCGACGCCCTCGCCGCCTCCCTCGACCGCTGCGACGTACTCGTCAACAACGCGGGCGGCGCCATCGGCGCCGAGCCCGTCGCCACCGGCGACCCCGCCGACTGGCGCACCATGTACGAGGTCAACGTCATCGGCACGCTCAACGTCACCCAGGCGCTGCTCCCCGCCCTCACCGCCTCCGGCGACGGCACCGTCGTCGTCCTCTCCTCCACCGCCGGCCACGCCACGTACGAGGGCGGCGCCGGCTACGTCGCCGCCAAGAACGGCGCCCGCGTCCTCGCCGAGACCCTCCGCCTGGAGATCGTCGGCCAGCCCGTACGCGTCATCGAGATCGCCCCCGGCATGGTCCGGACGGAGGAGTTCGCGAAGACCCGCTTCCGCGGCGACGCGGAGAAGGCGGAGAAGGTCTACGCGGGCGTCGCCGAGCCCCTCACCGCCGACGACGTGGCCGACACCATCACCTGGGCGGTGACCCGCCCCAGCCACGTCAACATCGACCTCCTGGTCGTCCGCCCCCGCGCCCAGGCCTCGAACACGAAGGTCCACCGCGAGCTCTAGGTCGTCCGCCTACAGCACCCCGGCACTCTTCAGGTGCGGCATCAGGGCCGCCGGCTTCAGCCCGGCGGCCCTCGGCATGCGGGCGGCCCCACCCTGCCGCAGGTGGAGTCCACAGGACGACGAGACCCTTTCGCGGCTGAACGACCCCGCCGCCGCAGCCGTCGCACTCGACCGGACCGAGCAGAGTTGCACCATGCGACTCCGGCGCCTGCGCACAGGCAAGGCCTGAAGCTCGACGCGGAGGGGCCCGGACCGATCGTGATCGGTCCGGGCCCCTCCACTCCCCCGACAGCCGCGCCCGGGCCTCAGCCCTTGACGCAGATGACCTGCTTGAGCTTGGCCACGACCTGGACGAGGTCCGTCTGCTGGTCGATGACGTGCTCGATCGACTTGTACGCGCCCGGGATCTCGTCCACGACGCCCGAGTCCTTGCGGCACTCGACGCCCTTGGTCTGCTCCGCCAGGTCGCGCGCCGAGAACTTCTTCTTCGCCGCCGTCCGGCTCATCTTCCTGCCCGCACCGTGCGAGGCGGAGTTGAAGGACTTCTCGTTGCCGAGGCCCTTCACGATGTACGAGCCCGTGCCCATGGAGCCGGGGATGATCCCGTAGTCGCCGCTGCCGGCGCGGATCGCGCCCTTGCGGGTGACCAGCAGGTCCATGCCGTCGTACCGCTCCTCCGCCACGTAGTTGTGGTGGCAGCTGATCTCGCGGTCGAAGGAGACCTTGGCCTTGCGGAACTCCTTGCGGACGACCTCCTTGAAGAGGCTCATCATCGCCGCGCGGTTGAACTTCGCGTACTCCTGCGCCCAGAAGAGGTCGTTGCGGTAGGCCGCCATCTCGGGCGTCGCCGCGAGGAAGACCGCCAGGTCCCGGTCTACCAGGTTCTGGTTGTGCGCGAGACCCCGGGCCACGCCGATGTGGTGCGCGGCGAGCTCGTTGCCGATGTTCCGGGAGCCGGAGTGCAGCATCAGCCAGACCGAACCTGACTCATCGAGACAGAACTCGATGAAGTGGTTCCCGGATCCGAGCGTTCCGATCTGCTTCGTGGCACGTTCCTGACGGAACTTGACCGCATCGGTGAGGTAGTCGAACCGCTTCCACAGGTCCTCGTACCCCGGCACCGAGAAGCCGTAGAGCCGCGACGGGTCCACCGCCTCCTTGTGGAGGCCCATCCCCACCGGGATCGCCTGCTCGATCTTCGAGCGGAGCTTGGAGAGGTCGCCCGGGAGGTCGTTCGCCGTCAGCGAGGTCTTCACCGCCGACATCCCGCAGCCGATGTCCACGCCCACCGCCGCCGGACAGACCGCGTCCTTCATGGCGATCACCGAGCCGACCGTGGCCCCCTTGCCGTAGTGGACGTCCGGCATGACCGCCAGGCCCTTGATCCACGGAAGCGTGGCGACGTTGTGGAGCTGCTGCATCGCTCCCGCCTCGACCGACGCCGGGTCGGTCCACATCCGGATCGGGACCTGCGCCCCCGGTACCTCTACATACGACATAGGAATCAATCCCCCGAAACCAACAGAAAGGTGAGAATGCGCAAAAGCCTCGCTCTTGATCCCAAATACGACAGGGGACCGGCGCCAGCACCAGCGTGTGCGATAGACATTGTGTCCAGCCGCGCCCAAGTCGCGGCAACGCATTTTCCTGACCGTCGGGGGCCCGCCGGTCGAAGGGAGCCAGTGGACGTGCAGCGCACAGCGGTACGGCGAGTCCTGCCCGGCCTCGCGATGCTCACCGCGCTCGCGGCCGGTGCGGCCGGCCTGACCGGGTGCAGCGGCGCGAGCGACGGGGGAAGCACCAGCGACTCGAAGGCCGGCGGCAGCTCCGCCGCGCCCGCCCAGCCGGGGAAGTACCGCAGCCTGCCCGCGCCCTGCAGGGCGGCCGCCGACAGCAAGAAGCTCAAGGCCATGCTCCCCGAGCCGGACGGCCTCACCCCCGAACAGCGCGACCAGCTGTACGCGGGCGTCGCCGACGCCTCGTACGACGGCGACCGGCACGTCGGCTGCCGCTGGACCTCGCAGACCCCCGAGGAGACCCGGCTGCTGTCCGTCGGCTTCGAGCGCGTGGTCTCCTACGACCGCGGCGCCGCCAGCGACGACGACAAGGCGAAGCAGGTCTACGTCCGCCTGCTCACCGACGCGCACCTGCCCTTCCCCGGCCCCGCCACCACCCCCGGCCAGGGCGCCGCCAACCCGGCCGGCCCCGCCGCCTCCCCGCCCCCGCCCGCCGCACCGCCCGCGAGCGGCGCGCCGTCGGCCGGGGCACCGTCGGCCGGGGCACCGGCCGCGGGGACGCCCGCTCCCGGCACCAGTCCGTCCGCCCAGCCCGAGCTCGGCTCCCGCGTCCTGGAAGGGCTCGGCACCGAGGCGTTCCTGGACGACAAGCTGAGCGCCGCCGGGGCCACGGCCGCGCAGTCGCGCACCGTGCGGATTGTGTTCCGCACCTCGAATGTCATCGTCAAGGTCGAATACAGCGTGCAGCCGACCCTGCCCGGCACCATCCCGCCGAGCGGCGAAACCCAGGACAGGGCAAGGCAGTTGGCGCAGGCTCTCGCCGAACGCTTCAACGAGTGAGCGGGGCGCCCCACACCCCCACGTGACGGCGCGCACAGCAGTGCGACGCCCGGTCGGGCTACCGTTGACCGGGTCCCGCGTCCGAAGAAGACCCCCGAGCACTGAAGGAACCATGCACCGATCAGCCTCGCGCCTCACCCGCGTTCTCGCCTGCGCAGCCGTCCCGGTGATCCTCACCGTGGCCGGGTGTTCGTCCGACTCGGGCAAGGAATCGGCCGCGAAGGACGAGAAGAAGTCCGGCTCGTCCGCCTCTTCGAAGCCCGGCGAGAAGCCCAAGCCGGAGCTGGAGAAGGCCGCCTTCGCCACGCTCCCGGACCCCTGCAAGGCGCTCCAGGCCGGGACGATAGACACCCTCGTCCCGGAGGCGAAGGACAAGAACGGTACGGCGACCAAGTCGAACGACCTGGCCACCCGCGCCAGCTGCTCCTGGAACGGCCTGGACGAGGACGGTCTGAAGGGCTCGCAGTACCGCTGGCTGTCGCTCTCCTTCTTCCGCACCGACTCGCACGCCTCGCTCGGCGGCGCCAACAAGCGCGCCGAGGAGCAGTACGGCAAGCAGGTCGAGGCGGCGAAGGCCTCCGAGGGCGCGCAGAACGTGAAGGCCGAGGCCGCTGAGGGCCTGGGCGACCAGGGCACGTCGATCGTCTACTCGGTGAAGAAGGACGTCGACTTCTTCAACACGACGATCGTGGCGCGCACCCAGAACGTGGTCGTCACGCTCGACTACAACGGTGCCGCCTACGAGGGCGCCGGCGCCCCGGACCAGGCGAAGCTGCTCCAGGACGCGATCACCGCGGCCAAGGAGGCCGTGGGCTCGGTCGCGGGCGCCAACAAGCCTGCGGAGCAGCCCCAGTCCCCCCAGCCCCAGTAGGAGCGGCGGCAGGTCGGGGCCTCGTGGAGCGCTGACTTCCGGTCACCCGTACGCTGTGCCTGCCGCAGCTCCGTAAAGGCGCGGTAAGCGCTCGGTCTGTGCTCGACAAGGGGAGGGGATCGCGGGTGGCCGCGATGCAGCTGACTCGTACGCACCGAATACTCATCGGTGTCGTGGTCGCCGGAGCCGTCGTCATCGCGGGCATCGGCTTCGCGGGCTCGTACGCCGCGGTGCGCGAGCTCGCGGAGAAGAAGGGCTTCGGCAGCTTCTCCCTGGTGTTTCCGATAGGCATCGACGCCGGTATCTGCGTGCTCCTGGCTCTGGACCTGCTGCTGACCTGGATGCGGATCCCCTTCCCCCTGCTGCGCCAGACGGCGTGGCTGCTGACGGCTGCGACGATCGCGTTCAACGGCGCGGCCTCGTGGCCGGATCCGCTCGGTGTGGGCATGCACGCCGTGATCCCGATCCTGTTCGTGGTGACGGTGGAGGCCGCCCGGCACGCGGTGGGCCGGATCGCCGACATCACGGCGGACCGGCACATGGAGGGCGTGCGCATCACGCGGTGGCTGCTGTCGCCGGTGCCGACGTTCAAGCTGTGGCGCCGCATGAAGCTGTGGGAGCTGCGCTCCTACGAGCAGGCGATCGGCATGGAGCAGGACCGGCTGATCTACCAGGCGCGCCTGCAGGCGCGGTACGGGCGCTTCTGGCGGCAGAAGGCGCCGGTGGAGGCCCTGATGCCGCTGAAGCTGGCCCGGATCGGTGTCCCGCTCTCGCAGACGACGCCGGACGCGCTGGCGGCGACCGGGATCGACCCGGCGGTGCTGCCTCCGCTGGAGCAGCAGCTCGCGGGTGCGGCTCCTGCTCTGGAGGCCCCGGTGACGGGTGCCGTGGCGGGTGCCCCGCAGTTGGACGGGCAGAGCGCGCAGGCCCAGCAGTTCCAGCAGCAGGACCCGGCTCAGCAGGCCCAGGCACAGCAGTCCGCGGCCCAGGCCCAGGCCCAGCAGGCGGCGTCCTCGGCAGCGGCCGCCCACACCCCGCCGGCGTTCGCCGTGGACCCGACGGCGATGCCCGCCGCCCACAACAGCGCCTGGTTCGCGGCGCCGCTGGCGCCGCAGGCCGCGTACGAGGGCGGCTACAACCCGCAGTACGTCGAGGGCCTGGAGCCGACCCCGGTCCTGGCCCCGATGGGCCCGGACGAGCAGCAGACGCAGGTGCCCGTACCCGGTCCCCGCTCCGAGGCGGACCCGGCAGCCGAGGCGGGAGCCGACGTCGACGGGGACGCGGAGAAGTTCGCGGAGGCGGCGTACGAGGTCTTCCGCACCCACCTGGTGGAGAGCGGCGAGGTGCTGACCGCCGAGCAGCTCGACATACTGCTGGCCGACCGCTACGGGGTGGTCCACCCGCGCAGCGGCTCGCTGATCCGCAAGATCTTCCCGCAGCTGAAGCTGCGCTACCAGCGGGAGCTGGAGAACGAGCACATCGCCTAGCGGCCGACTCGCCGGACGCGGACGCGGGAAGGGCCCGCACCCCTCGGGGTGCGGGCCCTTCCGCGTGCCTGGCCACGGCCCGCGGCGGGTGTCAGACGGCGAGCAGCTTGCGCACGCGGTCCGCGCCCACCGCCAGCAGCAGCGTGGGCAGTCGCGGCCCGGTCTCCCGGGTCACGAGGAGCCGGTAGAGCAGGGCGAAGAAGGTGCGCTGCGCGACCTTGAGCTCGGGGGTCGGCTTGGCGTCAGGCTCCAGCCCGGCCATGACCTTCGGGACGCCGTAGACGAGCGTGGTCAGTCCGTCGAGCGACCAGTGCGAGTCGAGGCCGTCCAGGAGCAGGCGCAGGGACTCGCGGCCCTCGTCGTCCAGGGAGGACAGGAGCTCGGTGTCGGCGTCCTCGCGCACGAGGGTCCGCTGGTCGGCCGGGACCTGGGTGGTGATCCAGTTCTCGGCGCGGTCCAGGCGCGGCCGTACCTCGTCGAGGGAGGTGAGCGGCTTCTCCGGCTCCAGGTCGGAAAGGATGCGCAGGGTCTGCTCGTCGTGTCCTGCGGTGATGTCGACGACCGACGCGAGGGTGCGGTACGGCAGCGGGCGCGGGGTGCGCGGCAGCTCGTGGGAGGCGACGCGTACGGCGCGGGCGTGCGCGGCTGCGTCGGCGGGCAGCACGGTGCCGTCCGCGACCTTGGCCTCCAGCTTGTCCCACTCGTCGTAGAGGCGCTGGATCTCCTGGTCGAAGGCGATCTTGAAGGACTGGTTGGGCCTGCGGCGGGCGTAGAGCCAGCGCAGGAGCTGCGGCTCCATGATCTTCAGGGCGTCGCCGGGGGTGAAGACCCCGCCCTTGCTGGAGGACATCTTCGCCATGCCGCTGATGCCGACGAAGGCGTACATCGGGCCGATCGGCTGCTCGCCGCCGAAGATGTGGACGATCTGGCCGCCGACCTGGAAGGAGGAGCCAGGCGAGGAGTGGTCGACGCCGGAGGGCTCGAAGATCACGCCCTCGTAGGCCCAGCGCATCGGCCAGTCGACCTTCCAGACGAGCTTGCCGCGGTTGAACTCGCTGAGCTTGACCGTCTCGGTGAACTCGTCCTCGGTGCAGACGTAGGTCAGCTCGGTCGTGTCGTCGTCGTACGAGGTGACCTTGGTGAAGTCCTTGCCGCACTGGCCGCAGTACGGCTTGTACGGGAAGTACCCGCCCTCGCCGGCGCTGCCGTCGTCCTCGGCGGCCGCGCCGGAGCCCTCGGCGGCCTCCAGCTCGGCCTCGTCGACCTGCTTCTGCTGGGGCTTCTTGCCGCCCGGCTTGACCTTGGTGCGGTACTGGGCGAGGACGGCGTCGATGTCGCCGCGGTGCTTCATCGCGTGCAGGATCTGCTCGCGGTAGACGCCGGTGGTGTACTGCTCGGTCTGGCTGATCGGGTCGTACTCGACGCCGAGCTCGGCCAGCGACTCGGCCATGGCGGCCTTGAAGTGCTCGGCCCAGTTCGGGTACGCGGAGCCCTCGGGGGCGGGGACGGCGGTCAGCGGGCGCCCGATGTGCTGGGCGTGCGACTCCTCGGTGACGCCGGGGATGCCCTTGGGGACCTTGCGGAAGCGGTCGTAGTCGTCCCAGGAGATGAGGTGGCGGACCTCGTGGCCGCGGCGGCGGACCTCGTCGGCGACCAGGTGCGGGGTCATGACCTCGCGGAGGTTGCCCAGGTGGACCGGGCCGGAGGGGGAGAGTCCGGACGCGACGACGACGGCTTTGCCCGGGGCTCGGCGCTCCGCCTCGGCGATGACCTCGTCCGCGAAACGGGAGACCCAGTCGGTCTCGGTGCTGCTCTGCGCGCTCTGAGCCACGACACGTCCTTCTATCTCGAATGATGGCTTTGGCCATTCTCCCAGACGGAACGGGCCACTCCGGGGTTGCTTCCGCACAGTGATATCCCGCGAAACGGATGGCGCCCCCGTGGGATACTCGGCACTTGTCGGAAGACCCAAGTCCGACCCCAGTACCAGACCTCACAGGAACGGCAGCTCATGGCCTCGGTCCCTTCGCTCGCTTCGTCCGTCAACCAGCGCGTCGCCGACGCCCTCGCCTCCGCCCTGCCGGAGGCCGGTGGCGCCGACCCGCTGCTGCGACGAAGCGACCGGGCCGACTTCCAGGCCAACGGCATCCTGGCGCTCGCGAAGAAGGCGAAGGCCAACCCGCGCGAGCTGGCCACGACCGTGGTCGAGGGCATCCCGACCGGTGACCTGATCAAGGAGATCGAGGTCTCGGGCCCGGGCTTCCTGAACATCACCGTCGCCGACGGGGCGATCATCTCGACGCTGGCCGCCCGCGCGGCGGACGACCGGCTCGGCGTCCCGCTGAACGCCTCCGCCGGCACGACGGTGATCGACTACGCGCAGCCGAACGTCGCCAAGGAGATGCACGTCGGGCACCTGCGGTCCGCGGTGATCGGTGCGGCGATGGTGGAGATCCTGGAGTTCACGGGCGAGAAGGTGATCCGGCGCCACCACATCGGCGACTGGGGCACCCAGTTCGGCATGCTCATCCAGTACCTGCTGGAGCACCCGCACGAGCTGGACCACAAGTCGGACTCGGAGGTCTCCGGCGAGGAGGCCATGTCCAACCTCAACCGCCTCTACAAGGCCTCGCGCGCCCTCTTCGACTCCGACGAGGAGTTCAAGACGCGGGCCCGGGCGCGGGTGGTGGACCTGCAGGCGGGCGAGCCGGAGACGCTGGCCCTGTGGCAGCGGTTCGTGGACGAGTCGAAGATCTACTTCTACTCCGTCTTCAACAAGCTGGACATGGACATCCAGGACCCGGACGTGGTCGGCGAGTCCGGCTACAACGACATGCTGGTCGAGACGTGCAAGCTGCTGGAGGAGTCGGGCGTCGCGGTCCGCTCCAACGGTGCGCTGTGCGTGTTCTTCGAGGACGTCAAGGGTCCGGACGGCAACCCGACCCCGCTGATCGTGCAGAAGTCGGACGGCGGCTTCGGCTACGCGGCCACCGACCTGTCGGCCATCCGGGACCGCGTGACCAACCTCGGCGCGACCGAGCTGATCTACGTGGTCGACGCGCGGCAGTCGCTGCACTTCAAGATGGTCTTCGAGACGGCGCGCCGGGCGGGCTGGCTGAACGACGACGTCAAGGCCGTGCAGCTGGCCTTCGGCACCGTACTCGGCAAGGACGGCAAGCCGTTCAAGACCCGTGAGGGCGAGACGGTCCGGCTGGTGGACCTGCTGGACGAGGCGGTGGAGCGGGCGACCGCCGTGGTCCGGGAGAAGGCCGAGAAGGTGGGCCTGACGGAGGCGGAGATCGTCGAGAACGGCCAGTACGTCGGCATCGGCGCGGTGAAGTACGCCGACCTGTCGACGTCGGCGTCGCGGGACTACAAGTTCGACCTGGACCAGATGGTCTCGCTGAACGGCGACACGTCCGTGTACCTGCAGTACGCGTACGCCCGGATCAGGTCGATCCTGCGCCGGGCCGGTGACCGCAAGCCGGTCGCCCACCCGGAGCTGGAGCTGGCCCCGGCGGAGCGCGCGCTGGGCCTGCACCTGGACGGCTTCGGCGAGCTGATCGCCGAGGCGGCCGCGGAGCACGCCCCGCACAAGGTGGCGGCGTACCTCTACCAGCTGTCGTCGCTGTTCACGACGTTCTACACCGAGTGCCCGGTCGTGAAGCCGGAGCCGGAGCTCGTCGTGGGCGAGAACCGCCTGTTCCTGTGCGAGCTGACGGCCCGCACCCTCTCGAAGGGCATGTCCCTCCTGGGCATCCGCACCCCCGAGAAGCTCTGACCTCATCCCCTGATCCACGCGACGGCCCCCGGCGGATACGCCGGGGGCCGTCGCGTTCCCGTCAGCCCAGGATGCGCCGTACCGGCTGCCCCGTGACCTCGGCAATCGTCTCGAAGTCGGCGTCCTGGTGGAGGACCGTCAGCCCGTGCTGCTGCGCGATGACGGCCACGAGCAGGTCCACGGGGCTCGCGCACTGGTGCGCACCGGCGTCCGCCAACTGCCGCTGGAGGGCTTCCGTCCCGGTCCACACCGCATCGCGTGCGGTCCAGTAGGGGAACACCGCCCGCAGGAGGCCGTCGGCCTCGTAGTAGGCGGGCCGGCCGCCGACCGCTCGCAGGAACTCCTGCCGGACCGGCTCGCACAGCCCCACGCGGCCCGACTCGACCAGTTGGTCCCACTCGGATCCGGCCTGCCGCCGGTAGAACCGCACGAGCGCGCTCGTGTCGATGAGGAAGTTTTCGCTCACGCGGCCGACTGCCCCTTGCCGTCGGCCAGACCGTCGGCGTCGGCGTCGGCGTCGCCGTGCTCGATCGTCCTGAAGTCGATCTCGCCCTCGTCGACCATCTGCCGCATCCGCTCGATGGCCGCCGCCCGTCGCCTGCGGTCCGCGATCTCCCGCAGCGCCGCGTTGACGGTGTCCTTCTTCGTCGTGGTGCCCAGGAGCTGCGCGGCTTCGGCGAGCGCGTCGTCGTCCAGGTCGATCACCGTTCTGGACATGGCCGCCTCCAGGTCGCAACGCCGCTGTATATACGATCCGAGAAGAAGATATCAGCGGCTGGTGAGCCGCCCCAAGGGTTCGACGGTCACCCGAATGGGCCGATTCGGGGTATGCGGGCCGGGTAGGGGACGGCGCGTCCTTCCCCCATCCACCAGCGGAGGCATCCGTGCCCGACATGAACGGCCCCTACAAGCCCGGCACCCCGTGCTGGATCGACCTGATGGTCCCCGACCAGCAGGCGGCCCTCGACTTCTACTGCGACCTCTTCGGCTGGCAGGGCGAGGTCGGCCCGGCCGAGCAGGGCGGCTACTCCGTCTGCCTCCTCAAGGGCAAGCCCGTCGCCGGCATCATGAAGGCGAGCAACCCGGACGGGACCGTGCCCGACCCGATGCCGCCGACCGCGTGGACCACGTACCTGGCCACGGACTCCATCGACTCCACCCTGAAGTCGGTCACCGACGCGGGCGGCTCGGTGATGATGGGCGCGATGGACGTCATGGACCTCGGCCGGATGGCCGTGATCACCGACCCGACCGGCGCCGTCGTCGGACTGTGGCAGGCCGGCACCTTCGACGGCGCGGGCATCGTCAACGAGCACGGCGCCCTGATCTGGAACGAGCTGAGCACCGGCGACGTCCCCGCCGCGGCCGCCTTCTACACCTCCATCCTCCCCGTCACCACGGCGAGGTCCGAGATGCCGGACGCCGGGGAGTACACCGAGTTCAAGGTCGGCGACCGCGCCGTCGGCGGGATGATGGACCTCGCCAAGCTGCCGGCCGGCGTGCCGCCGCACTGGATGCCGTACTTCCACGTCGACGACGTCGACGAGATCCAGGCCGCCGCGGTGCGCGCAGGGGGCAACGTCATGGCCCCGGCCTTCGACATGGTGGCGGGCCGCATGGCCGTCCTCGCCGACCCCCAGGGCGGCACGTTCTCGGTGATCAAGGCGACCGCCCCGGAGCAGCCCGCCTGATCCGGTCACCCCGTGCGCGAGTACCCCCCGGCTGATTCCGGCAGTCGGGGGCGTTCCGGAACTCGCACCAGACGACTTTTCCGGGCGTGCGCGCCAGCACCCCCCACTCGTCGGCGAGCGCCTGGACGAGGGTGAGGCCCCGCCCGTGCGGCCGGTCAGTGATCCGCGACAGGCCCGGCCCGCTGTCGTGCACCTCGGCCCGCACGGTCGCGTCCTCGAAGCCGAACAGCCGCAGGAGATAACCGCGGCCGGGCGGGACGCCGTAGCGGAGGGCGTTGGTCGCCAGCTCGCTCACACAGAGCAACACGTCGTCGAGGCGGTCGTGGGCGTCCCACGCCCGCAAGGTGTCACGTGTGAACTGGCGCGCAGCTGCGACGGTCCGGGGTGAGCGCAGGTAGAGCCGCTCGCGCACGAGCGCCGCCTGAATAGTTGGATTCACGGGACGATCGTCGCGCTGCGTCACTAGCGTGTGGCTGAGCGCCGACCCGTACTCCTCGATGAGTACGGGTCCGCACGGGGTATTCCGCATGTTCGGGTGGGGAGTTCGTCGTCATGCCACCGAGGAAACGCGCACGGCCGAACGCGACGACCATGAAGATGGTCGGCTCGCAGGTGGCCGCCGGCCGAGTCGCCAAGAACCTGACCCAGCGCCAGCTGGGCGAGCTGGTCCGCCTGGACGCGGAGACGATCGCGTCGATCGAGCAGGGACGGCGGGCCCTGATGCCGAACGTCGCCGAACTGATGGACCAGCACCTGGGGTTGCCGGGACTGCTGACACTGGCGGCCAACGGAATGCCGGCGATCGATGCGACTCCACCGTGGGCGGAGGAGTACATGGACCTTGAGGACAGCGCGGTCGCGCTGTCCTGGTTCGACAACCAGGTGGTACCTGGCCTGCTCCAGACGGAGAACTACGCCCGGGCCGTCTTCAGGTGCCGCGTCCCGGCCTACCCGGAGGCGGAGATCGAGGCCCTGACCGCCCGCCGCCTCGCCCGCCAGGAAATCCTGCGCCGCAGCACTCCTCCGACGCTGAGCTTCGTGGTCTGGGAGGCGGTACTACGCGACCGGCTCGGCGGGGACGAGGTGTACGCGGAGCAGCTGCGCCACCTCCACACGTGCACTGGTCTGCCGGACGTGAGCCTCCAGGTGCTGCCGCTGGGACGGACCTCGCATGCCGCTCTCGACGGCCCGTTCATCCTCCTCGAAACACCGGACCATCAGCACCTCGGCTACACCGAAACCCAACGCGGCAGCCAGCTCATCTCCGCCCCCGATGAGGTCAGCATCATGGCGCGCAAGTATGCAATGCTGCGGACTCAGGCCCTCAACACCGAGCAGACACGGGGCCTGTTGGACCGCCTGGCAGGAGAGACATGAGCGCCACGACCGCACTGAAGTGGTTCAAGTCCAGCTACAGCGGCAGTGAAGGCGGCGCCTGCCTGGAGGTCGCCGTGGGCTGGCGCAAGTCCTCGTACAGCGGCAGCGACGGCGGCCAGTGCGTCGAGGTGGCCACCGGCCCGGACACGGTGCACGTCAGGGACTCGAAGGTCCAGGACGGGCCGATCCTGGCGCTCGCGCCGGCGAGCTGGACGGCGCTGACGGGCTGGCTCGCTCGCTAGCCCGCGGTGAGCGGCGGCAGACAGAGAGAGGCTCGTCGCGAACCGGAGCCGCAGCACGGGGACGGCATCTGCGCCGGCCGGGAGTCGGGGCCGTTCTGGGGTTTTCCCGTCCGTCCGATGGTTTTCCGGGTCGGGCCGGTCCCTCAAGGGCGCTCCTTCGTCGCGTCGCTGCGCGATGGCCTTCGGCCACCCTTGACCGCCCGTCCCGCCCCGGAACTACAAGGACCGCCGGAAAACCCCAAAAGAACGAGCCGGGCGACAAGAGACCATCGGGGAGATCAGCGATGCGCGGGGCGGTCGGGGAACGCCCCAGATCGCTACGCGCTCTTCCAAGACGGCGTCCGCAGGCCGTCTTGGGCTGGTCCACGGTTCACTCGATCAAGATCTACGAAGGGGAGGTGCCGTTCGATGCACCCGGCAGGGCTGACAGAGGCCTGCATCGATGATGCGAGCAACATCCTGGTGGCGCCCTCGGCGTTGCAGGACGACCAGTTGGTCAGGGACTTCTTCGGGTCCACGATCACGCCGGAGCAGCTGGGGTCGGCAGACCTCGCGCAGAAGACCGTCTACCTGTGCGGGGACGCCTCCGAGATCGGCAGACAGCAACTGGTTTCGGCGGAGCGGGTGTTCGTCGTCCGCGAGCTGTTCCATGGGGACATCGACACGGGGTGGACCGTCGTCGATGGCGGCCGGGTTCCCCTTCGGGCGCACGGCGCGGGGGTGTACTACCGCCGCTTCTTCGACCTCGACGCCGATCACTTCGGGCGGATCCGCGCGGAGCACGCCTTTCAGTCGCTGACGGAGTCCACCAAGCCCGGAACGGCTCGTCGGAGCGGGATCTATCTGACACCCGTCACACAGGACGGTGACGACCTGCACTTCCGTCTGCTGCGGTGCTCCACGAATCTGTCGGGACCGACCGAGGGGTTTCGTCCGACGGACAACCGAATCGTCGAGGCTCTGAACCGCGAGGCCTCCACCGTATTCCGGAATCAGGCACCGCTCAATCACGTGCTGGCGCAGGTTTATCACAACACCCTGGCCACGGCCGAGCGCAAGCAGTCCAAGGCGAAGATATCGGCCCATGCCGACAAGACGAAGGACATGCCCGCCAACGGAATCATGGCCTTCTGCACCTTCTACGACGGTCTCGACAAGCTCCATCCGATGGCGGAAGACGCCTTCGACTACGGTGTGAAGCGCGCCAGCGGGCTGACCCGGCTGCATTTCCGTCTCAAGGAACCGGCAACGGACGCGCTGCCCTCGCAGTTCACCGTCACCCTTTATCCCGGCTCCGTGTTCTTCATGCCCCTGTCCACCAACCGTCTGTACACGCACGAAATCCGACCCTCGACGTTGGACGCCGACATGCTCCCGACCCGACTGGGATACGTGGTGCGCTGTTCGAGCGCCGAGGCGGTCCACAAGAGCGGCCGTACGTTCCTCAAGGTGGCAGACGGACTGGTGGAGCTGGGTCCGCCCACACCTGAGGGCATGGACGAGCTGCGCGGGCTGTACGCCGAGGAGAACAGGACGTCGTCCTTCATCGACTACGGCGACAGGTTCCTCTTCAGCATGAACACGGGAGACTACGTTGCCCCCCGGGTCTAGGATCACCTCGCATTCCGTGCCGACCGGGCGGGATCTCTTCGCGGAGCTGTCCGCGTCGATCTGCTGGGAAGACGTCGGGAAGGGCCGGCGAGGCGCCACGCTCACCAGGGTCGACGAGGCGAATGGAGTCCCTCTCGTACGCACCACTACCCAATACAGCAGGCCCATACAACGTTTCCGCACGGTGCACGAATGGCTGGCGCACCAGATCCAAGAACACGCGGCGATCCCTGTCGGATTCAACAACGCGCTCATCGAGAGCTACACGAACGCCTACAGAGCCATGGGCAGCCATTCCGACCAGGCCCTGGATCTGGCCGATGATTCCTTCATCGCCGTCTTCTCCTGCTACCAGCACCCCGAAGCGGACCCACGGAAGCTGGTCTTCGAATCGAAGGAGTCGGATTCGGACAGGTTCGAGATCCCCCTCACCCACAACAGTGTGGTCGTGTTCTCCGTCGAGTCGAATCGGCGCTTCAAGCACAAGATCGTGCTGGACGCCGTCCCGACGGCGGATAACCACTGGCTGGGCGTGACGTTCAGAACGTCGAAGACCTTCCTTCGGTTTCGCGACGGACACCCCTACCTCCCGCAGGGCGCGCGCCTCACATCAGCCGACGCAGAGCAGCGGCGCGAGTTCTACCGACTGCGGCGCCGCGAGAACGACGAAACGGCCTTCACTTACCCCTCGTTGACGTACACCGTCAGCGAGAGCGACCTACTGCCACCCGTCTGACCTGCCGGAACTCCGCCCCCATCAGCCCCTGACCAGGGCCGGACGCGGTCAGGGCGAAGCGCGTAGCGATCGATGGCGCCTTGTGCCCAGCCACAGGGGCTCGCAGACGCCTCCAAACAGGAGCGCGTAGCGATGTGGGGCGCTCCGGGCTCCGCCCGGGCAGCGCCGACACCCGTCCCTGGAAACTTGGACCGGCTCGTTCTTTTGGGGTTTTCCGGCGGTCCTTGTCGTTCCGGGGCGGGGCGGGCGGTCAAGGGTGGCCGAAGGCCATCGCGAAGCGACGCGAGGAACGAGCGCCCTTGAGGGACCGGCACGACCCGGAAAACCATCGGACGGACGGGAAAACCCCAGAACGCATCTGACTCCCGCCCGAGCGCATCCCGCTCCCCACACCGCCGCCGTCGCGTCTCCAATCCCGACCCGCCGGAGCCCCCGTCAGTCCCCCGCCCGCCCCTCCACCAGCGCCGCGAGCCCGTCCAGGATCCGGTCCAGGCCGAAGCGGAACTGGAAGTCCGGCTCGTCCGAGCCCGTGAAAGCGTCCGACTCCAGCAGTCGCGTCACGGCCGGGTGGCTGTCCGGGCCCGTCATCAGCCGCAGCGTGCGCACGTACTGGCCCAGGACCTGGTCCGGTGCGACGCCGGACTTCACGATGGCGTCCATCATGTCCGCGGCCATGGTCGCCTCGTTGCGGACCAGGCCGCCGATCAGGATGATCGTCGAGATCTTCTCGCCCTCGGTCAGGGCCGCGCCGGCCATCGCCGCCAGCCCGCGCTCCATCCAGGCCAGCTGGTTCGGGCTCACCGGCGCCCCGGTGATCGGGATGCGCAGGATCCAGGAGTTGGCCATCAGCACGGCCCGCTGCGCGTACGCCCACTGGGTCAGCAGCTCGCGCCAGCCCCACCCCTCCGCCTCCGGCGGCAGCGCCGGCGGGGCGCCGACGCCCGCGTCCGACATCAGGATGTAGAGCTCCTCCTTCGCCGTGACGTACCGGTAGAGGGACATCGTCGAGACGCCCAGCTCCTTGGCCACCCGGCCCATGGAGACGGCGTCCATCCCCTCACCGGCGGCCAGTGTCACGGCCGTCTCCACGATGCGCGGCAGCGTGAGCGTGGGGCGCGGCCCCTTGCCGGGGCGTTCGCGCAGGCCCCAGGCCATTTCCAGGCTGGCCGGGAGGCCGGTCCCGCCGCTCTCGCCGCCCTCGTCGTCCTCGTCCGCCATGACCGCCCACTCCTCGATTGACCCCCATCCTAGTTCTGTGTATTACTTACACAGAAGAGCGTAAGGCATACGCAGAAGAGCCCGCGAAGGGAGCACATCCCCTCATGACCACGCACGCCTCCGGCGCCCTCGGGATCCACGCCACCGGACTGACCAAGGCCTACGGCGACGTCCGCGTCCTCGACGGCATCGACCTCGCCGTCCCCCGCGGCAGCGTCCTCGCCCTCCTCGGCCCCAACGGCGCCGGGAAGACCACCACCGTCCGGATCCTCGCCACCCTCACCGCCCCCGACGCGGGCACCGCCCGCGTCGCCGGGCACGACACCGTCGCCCAGCGGGCCCTCGTCCGCGAACGCATCAGCCTCACCGGCCAGTTCGCGGCCGTCGACGACCTCCAGACCGGCGCCGAAATGCTCCGCATGATGGGCCGCCTCAGCGGACTCGCCCCACGCGCCGCCCGCACCCGCGCCGACGAACTCCTCACCCGCTTCGGCCTCGCCGACGCCGCCGCGCGCACGGCCAAGACGTACTCGGGCGGTATGCGACGCCGCCTCGACCTCGCCGCGAGCCTCGTCTCCCGCCCCGAGGTGATCTTCCTCGACGAGCCGACCACCGGCCTCGACCCGCGCAGCCGCCAGGACCTGTGGGAACTCGTACGGGAACTGCGCGCCGACGGCACGACCGTGCTGCTCACCACCCAGTACCTGGAGGAGGCCGACCGGCTCGCCGACCGCGTCGCCGTCCTCGCAGGTGGACGGATCGCCGCCGAGGGAACCCCGGCCGAGCTCAAGGCCCGCGTCGCGGGCCACCGGCTGGACCTCACCCTCACCACACAGGCCGCCTACGAGGCCCTGGTCCCGCGCGCCGTCCACCTCGCCCCGGACGACCTCACCCTCGGCGTCGCCACCGACGGCAGCGCCTCCCACGTCCGCGCCCTGCTCGACGAACTCGACCCGGACCGCACCTCCGTGGACCGCTTCGCCGTCCGCACCGCCACCCTCGACGACGTGTTCCTCACCCTGACGGGAGCCGACCGATGACCGCCGCACCCGTGAGCGCCCTCGCCCTGGCCGGCCGCAGCCTGCGCATCAGCAGCCGGCAGCCCGACGCGCTGATCACCGCGCTGATGCTGCCCGTGATGCTGATGCTGATCTTCGTCTACTTCTTCGGCGGGGCCATCGACACCGGGACGGAGTACGTGACGTACGTGGTCCCCGGCGCCATGCTGCTCTGCGCGGGCTTCGGCGCGGCCGGCACCGCCGTCAGCGTCGCCGACGACATGCGCAACGGCGTCATCGACCGCTTCCGCACCCTCAACATCGGCGGCATCCCCATCCTGGCCGGGCACGTCACGGCCTCCGTCCTGCGCAACCTGCTCTCGACCACCCTGGTCCTCACCGTCGCCCTCGCGATCGGATTCCGGCCCCAGGCGGGCCCGGCCGCCTTCCTCGCCGCGGCCGGCCTGCTGTTCGCGTACATCACGGCGATCTCGTGGCTGGCCGCCACGCTCGGACTGCTCGCCAAGACGCCGGAGGCGGCGGGCGGCTTCACCTTCCTGATGATGTTCCTGCCCTACCCGTCCAGCGCCTTCGTCCCCATCGAGACCATGCCCGGCTGGCTGCACGGCTTCGCCGAGCACCAGCCGCTCACCCCGGTGATCGAATCCCTGCGCGCGCTGCTCCTTGCGCAGCCCGCCGGAAGCGCCCCCTGGACGGCCCTGACCTGGTGCGCGGGCATCACGGCCGTGGCCGTGACCCTGGCCGCCGTCCTCTTCCGCAGCAGGACCCGCTGAGCGGCTCCGGCAGGAGCCCCTCAGCGGGCCGGTGGTCCGCCCGCCGCTCAGCGGTTGAGCGGGTAGGAATGACGGCCCGTCGCCTCGTCGATCTCCGAGTGGGCCTTCTGCAACATCTGCTGCGCCAGATCCATGAGCGCACGAGCGCCCGCGATCTCTTCCCCGACCCTCATCTGCTCCGGGTCGGAGGGGTGACGCAAGGCATAGCCCCGCGCCCTGATCTCGGAGCCGTCCCCGAGCCTTACCAGGGCCGCCGCACTGGTGCGGTGGCCCTCCTCGGTGAATTCGAGCTCCACATGCCACCCGACGAGCGTGGCCATGGTGCATCACCTCCAGGGGTCACCCTTCCCTCCAGAGTGCGCCCACGCCCCGACGGACGCGACCGCAACCACAACGGGCCGGCGGGGCGGGGGTACGGGGGCGGGCCGGCCCGGGCGAAATCGGTGGGGCGGCGGCACGGGGGCGGCGGTACGGCCGGGCAGCATCAGAGAGGGTATGGGGGTTTCCCGTCAGTCCCATCGTCTCTCCGTGTCGTGCCGGTCCCTCAAGGGCGCTCCTTCGTCGCGTCGCTGCGCGATGTCGCTGCGCTCCACCCTTGACCGCCCGTCCCGCCCCGGAGATCCGAAAGACTGCCGGGAAGCCCCCAAAGGAACGGGCCGGGGGGAGTGAGATAGAGACGGGGCGGGGCGCTGCGCGGGCGAAGCCCGGTGCGCCCCCAATCGCTACGCGCTCCTGTGGAGAGGCGTCTGCCAGCCTCTTGGGCTGGTCATAAGCCGCCATCGATCGCTACACGCTCCTGTCGAGAGGCGTCTGCCAGCCCCGCGGGCTGGTCATAAGCCGCCCACATTCGCTACACGCTCCTACCGGAAGGCGTCTGCGAGCCCCTTGGTCTGGTCATAAGCCGCCACAGTTCGCTACGCGCTTCGCGATCACGCGACTGCGAGCCCCTGTGGTCGGTCATAGGCCGCCATCGATCGCTACGCGTTCCTCCGAGAGGGCGTCCGCCCCCAGTTGGGGGGCTGATCGGGGCGAATGAGAGGCCCGAAAGGCCGATCCATCGCCTCAGCCGAACTCAATCCCTGTCAGGGCCACCGTGAGATCCCATCCACGCGCACAGACAGGGGCATTTGGGGCATATTGAAGCATCTTTGAGGCGCCCACCCCCCAGACCCGGATCGACTTCGCCTCAGCCGTCATCTGCCGGATTCCCTCCCCGCGACAGCCCTCTGGCGCCGTTCATGGGAGGCAATTCCGGCCTCTGCGGCCTATGACCGGCCCCAGACGGTCTGCGGCCGCGTGATCGAGAAGCGCGTAGCGATCGATGGCGGCCTATGTCCAGCCCAAGAGGCCGGCAGACGCCTCATCGCAGGAGCGCGTAGCGATTTGGGGCGCTCCGGGCTTCGCCCGCGCCTTCCGGCCGCTCCGTCTGTGTCTTTCTGCTCCCGGCCCGTTCCTTTGGGGGTTTCCCGGCAGTCTTTCGGATTTCCGGGGCGGGACGGCCTGTCAGGGGTGGAGCGCAGCGACATCGCGCAGCGACGTGACGAAGGAGCGCTCTTGACAGGCCGGCACGACACGGAGAGACGATGGGACTGACGGGAAACCCCCATACGCGTCACTGACCAAGGCCCGACCGGCTCCCGCCCCCACACCACCCCGCACTGTCGAAGCCCCCGCCGCGCGCTCACAGCGCGTTGAACGACCAGAAGACTCCGACCTCGTCGGCGGACACCGCGATCAGGCCGAGGTCCATCATGTAGCCGGTGAAGGGGTGGCCGCTTCTGAGGTCCTGTGCCAGGAAGTCGGGCGCGTCGCTAGTACGGGCGAGGCGGGAAGAGGTCCAGAGCGCCGCGTCCGGGCCGAAGCGGTCCAGCAGGGTCCGGGCGTCCGCCAGCACCACGCCCCGGTCTTCCCTCAACCGGACCGGGTTGCTCTCGAAGAACCATTCCTGCGCGAGCGAGGCGAGCAGCTCGACGGCGGCGCCGGCCGTGATCGGCCGGAGCCCGGCCCGCAATTCGTCGGCGGTCAGCGCATGGAATGGATAAGAGGGATAGCCGCTCTCCCGTCCCACCTTGTGCGTGTGCGTTTCCAGGACGGCCCACCCCCGTGGGTCGGCGACCGACCGCTCCATGACGGCGCAGACGTCCTCGGCCCAGTCCTCGTGCAACCGAGGCCCGCTCCAAGCGAAGGTGTAGACCTCCTCCAGGAGCCGCAGCAGTGCTGCTTCCCAGGTGGCGGCATCGGTGGATCGGGGCTGCATGGATTCCTCCTCTGGCTCAGCAGGCGAAGGTCCAGAACAACCCGACCTCTGTGTCGGAGACGATGACCAGGCCGGCGTCCTCCCAGTAGAAGGTCATCGGGGTGTAGCCCCAGTGGGACGCTCCGAAGTCCAGCGTGTCGTCCTTGCGCGCGCCGACGGTGACGTTGGTGTAGCACGTGAACGTGTCCCCGTAGCGGGCGAGGATGGTGCGGGCCATGTCCCGCAGCTCGTCGAAGCTCTCGGTGAACCTTTTGAGGTTCTGCAGGGTGCAGCCGCCGTCGGTGAGCGCCAACAGGAGGTTCTCGGCACTCGCACGGTTGATCTCGTGCAACCGTTCCCCGATGTCGGCCGGGGTGAGCGGGCGGGACGGATCGTCCCTGACGGCCGGCCGGCAGAACGGGAAGTCCGGGTGCTCCTGAGAGCGCTCGTTCGCGGTGTCGTCGAGCCCCGCCCAGCCGCGCGGGTCGGGGACGGCGCGCGCCATGACGGCGAGCACGTCCGCCCGCCAGTCCTCGTGCGCGCGCGGACCGGTCGCACTGAACGTGGTCGCGTCCTCGTACAGGTGCCGGACGGCCGCTTCCCAGGACGCCTGGTCGGCAACGGACAGGTGTTCAGCCTGCATACAGAACCTCTCGGTACGACGTGCCAAGTGCGCACGTATGCCTATGAGGTTCACAGACCTCCGCGCCGCGCACCTGAGTACGCGCACTCATGTTCGCCGTTCTGTCGCGGAGTTCACTGGAGGCATGAACCCGACCCCGGCCCCGGACAGCGGCGCCGACCGGCATCCGCGCGCGTTCGTCGCGCCGCTCGTCTCGACCCTGCTGACGCTGCCGATGGCGGCCGTCGCGTTCTTCTTCGTCGGGCTGGCTCCGATGGCCTGCGACTCCTGCGGGGGTGCGGTGAGCGACCGGTTCGACGACTCCTACAACCTCGCCTTCCCCGTCTTCGGGTTCGGCCTGGTGGTGGTCCTGGTCGTGCTGCTCTCCGCGTGGGCGCTGCCCTGGCGGCGGGGCAATGCCGCCGCCAGGGTGTGGCCGGCCGTGATCGCCCCGGCCGCCGTCGTCTTCGACTTCATCGTCTTCCACGGCCTCGTCGACTGGCCGTAGGACGAAAGGAGCGTCAGCGGGCCTCGCGCAGCCAGCCCGCGACCTCGGTCGCCCAGTAGGTGAGGATCGTGTCCGCGCCCGCGCGCTTGATGCCGAGCAGGGTCTCCAGGATGGCCCGGTCGCGCTCGATCCAGCCCTTCTCCGCGGCCGCCTCGATCATCGCGAACTCGCCGCTGATCTGGTACGCCGCCACCGGTACGTCCACGGCCTGCGCGACCCGGTACAGGATGTCGAGGTAGGGGCCGGCCGGCTTGACCATCACCATGTCGGCGCCCTCCTCCAGGTCGAGGGCCAGCTCCCGCAGGGACTCGCGGGCGTTCGCCGGGTCCTGCTGGTACGTCTTGCGGTCGCCCTGGAGGGAGGAGGCGACGGCCTCGCGGAAGGGGCCGTAGAAGGCGGAGGTGTACTTCGCCGTGTAGGCGAGGATCGAGACGTCCTCGTGCCCGGTCTCGTCGAGGGCGTCGCGGATGACTCCGACCTGGCCGTCCATCATGCCGCTGGGGCCGACCACGTGGACGCCGGCGTCGGCCTGGACCTGCGCCATCTCGGCGTAGCGCTCCAGCGTCGCGTCGTTGTCGACGCGGCCGTGCTCGTCGAGGACGCCACAGTGGCCGTGGTCGGTGTACTCGTCGAGGCACAGGTCCGACATGATCACCAGGTCGTCTCCGACCTCGGCCTTCACGTCGCGGATCGCGACCTGGAGGATGCCGTCCGGCTCGGTGCCCGCCGTACCGCGCGCGTCCTTGTTCTCGTCGGCCGGGACGCCGAAGAGCATGATGCCCGCGACGCCCGCCTCGACCGCCTCCACGGCCGCCTTACGCAGCGTGTCCCGCGTGTGCTGGACCACGCCCGGCATCGCCGAGATGGCGAGGGGCTCGCTGATGCCCTCGCGTACGAAGGCCGGGAGGATCAGGTCCGAGGGGTGCAGCCGGTTCTCCGCGACCATGCGCCGCATCGCCGGGGTGGTGCGCAGCCGCCGGGGCCGCGAACCGGGGAAGGATCCGTACGCGCTCATGTTCCAGTCGCCTCTTCGAGCATCGACAGCAGTCGCAACAAGCCTAGAGCCCGCCCCGCGTCCGCTCGGACGGGTCTCACCCGCCGGGTTCGTTCCTGCTCCTCCAGCGCCACAGCCCGTCGGCCCGGTGGTCGTGTTCGTACTCCGGGCCCAGCGGTCCCACGCGGGCGTAGGCCTCCGGGGTGTGCGGGGCGTCGCGCAGGGCCAGGCCGTGGGCGGCGCTGAGCCGGACGTCCTGGTCCTCGGCTCCGAGGAGCCGTACGAGCGCCTCGCCGACGTCCGGTGAGCGGTCGGCGCCCCAGGCGGTGGCGTACGCGGCGCGGCGCACCACCTGCGGGTCGGCGTCGGCGAGCAGGGCCAGGAGCAGCGGGCGGTCCTCCGCCTGCAACGCCTCCCGGGCCAGTTCCTCGGCGGCAGCCGACCGTACGCCGGCGTCGGGGTCCTGGCACAGGGCACGTACGGCTCCGGCCCCCCGCGGGGTCAGGGGCCGGTCGAGCAGGCCCGGCACCTCGCGGCGTACTCGCGCCTCGGCATGCCCGACACGGCGCAGCCCGACGGCCTCGGCCCCGGGGTGGCCCTCGTCGGCCAGGGCCCGCAGCAGCCTGGCCAGGACGGCGCCGTCGTCCTCCACCTCCACCCAGGCGCCCAGCAGCTTGAGGCGTTCGCGTTCGTACCAGCCGGCGTGCTGCGTGAGTCCGCCCGTCATGGCGTGCATGTCGAGTACGTCGACGACGAAGAGACGCGACAGCGGATCGGGGTGCCGGTGGAAGGCCACCACCTCGGCCCAGGTCTCGGCGCTGCGCCGCTGCGTGAGGTTCCACTCGGACTCCGACCAGTCGGCGTGTTCCGGGTCTGCGTGCCGTACCGCGCGGGCGACCAGTTCCGCGACCGGCGTCAGGATCCGGAAGGCCCATTCCAGGCTGGTCAGGATCGCGCCGTGGCCGTCCCGGACGCGCCGCCCGCCCGCGGTGTACTCGGTGAGGGTCTTGCTCTCGCCCTCCCGGACGGCCCGTGCACACACCGGGCCCGAGTCCCCCGTCAGGCGGCGCAGCCGGGCCGGCGGGCCCTCCTCGTACCAGCCGCGGGCCGCCTCCAGCAGCTCGGTGCGCCGCTGCGGTGCGAGCCGGAGCCGCGGCTCGGCGCCCAGGGCAGCCTCGAACACCGTCGGGGAGCCGCCCTCGATCGCCCTCAGCAGCGGAGTCGTGCCGTCCGGCAGTTCCCGGTCCGGGTCCGCGCCGGCCTCGACCAGGGCCTCGGTCACGGCGGGGTCGTACGCGGCCACCGCCGTGCACAGCACCGGCAGGCCGCCCTCGTCGGCCGCGTCGGGATTACCCCCGGGCCACAGCAGGGCGTTGACCTCCCGGAGGTTCCCTGCCCGAACCGCCGCCACCAGCAGCGCGTCCCTGTCCGTCATCCGCTCCCGTGTCCCCGTTCCGTCCGGCGGTGATCCTTTCCGGACAGGGGCCCGCCGCACAACGGGATTACGTGCGAGGGGCCCGGGCGCGGAATCGCTCCGCACCCGGGCCCCTCGCCCGTACCGTCCGCCGTTCTCCGGCCGGCTAAGCCGCTCACGTCGTACGACGACGACGCGCGCCAGGCCGGCGTTCGCTCGGGCGGAAGACCGTCTCGCCGGCCTCCTTGGCCGCCTCGCGGCGCGCCGCGCCGTATTCGGCGAGGGCCTCCGCCAGCTTCGACACCGACGGCTCCGGGGAGAGGACGTCGACCCGCAGGCCGTGCTCCTCGGCGGTCTTGGCCGTCGCCGGCCCGATGCACGCGATGACCGTCACGTTGTGCGGCTTGCCCGCGATGCCGACCAGGTTGCGGACGGTCGACGAGGACGTGAAGAGAACGGCGTCGAAACCGCCGCCCTTGATCGCCTCGCGCGTGTCCGCCGGCGGCGGCGACGCGCGCACGGTCCGGTAGGCGGTGACGTCGTCGACCTCCCACCCGAGCTCGATCAGCCCGGCGACCAGCGTCTCCGTGGCGATGTCGGCCCGCGGCAGGAAGACGCGGTCGATCGGGTCGAAGACCGGGTCGTACGGCGGCCAGTCCTCCAGCAGCCCGGCGGCGGACTGCTCGCCGCTCGGCACCAGGTCCGGCTTCACGCCGAACTCCACCAGCGCGGCCGCGGTCTGCTCGCCCACCGCGGCCACCTTGATGCCCGCGAAGGCGCGCGCGTCGAGCCCGTACTCCTCGAACTTCTCGCGGACGGCCTTGACGGCGTTGACCGAGGTGAAGGCGATCCACTCGTAGCGGCCCGTCACCAGGCCCTTGACCGCGCGCTCCATCTGCTGCGGGGTGCGCGGCGGCTCCACGGCGATCGTCGGCACCTCGTGCGGCACCGCGCCGTAGGAACGCAGCTGGTCGGAGAGCGAGGCGGCCTGCTCCTTCGTCCGCGGTACGAGGACCCGCCAGCCGAACAGCGGCTTCGACTCGAACCAGGACAGGTCCTCGCGGCGCGCGGCGGCGCCGTGCTCGCCGACCACGCATATGACGGGTCGGGCGCCCTCGGGCGAGGGCAGCACCTTGCCCTGCTTGAACACCTGGGCGATCGTGCCCAGGGTCGCCGACCAGGTCCGCTGCCGCGTCGTCGTGCCGGAGACGGTCACGGTCAGCGGGGTGTCGGGCTTGCGCCCGGCGCCCACCAGCTCGGCGGCGGCGGCCGAGGCCGTCTCCAGCGTCGCGGAGACGACGAGGATCCCGTCGCTCGTCCCGGCCTCGCTCCAGCAGCGCGCCGACGCGGTCTTCGCGTCGACGAACCGCACGTCCGCGCCCTGCTTGTCGCGCAGCGGCACACCGGCGTACGCGGGCACGCCGACGGCGGTCGCGACGCCGGGCACCACCTCGAAGGGGATCCCCTCGTTGGCGCACGCGAGCATCTCCTCGGCGGCGTTGCCGTCGAGTCCGGGGTCGCCGGTGACGGCTCGCACGACCCGCCTGCCGGAGCGTGCGGCCTCCATGACAAGATTGGCCGCGTCCCGGATCACCGGGACCCCGGCGGCTGCTGACACTTCGTCAGCCACCGTCAGCTGCGGCGTGTCGACACCCGCGCGCGCATGCGTCCGTACGACCTCGAGCACCTCGGGTTCCGCGATCAGTACGTCCGCGGCGGCGAGCGCCTCGACGGCGCGCAGCGTCAGCAGACCCGGGTCGCCCGGGCCGGCACCGAGGAAGGTGACGCGTCCGTGGGCGGCGACGGCCGGAAAAGCGGAGGTGGTCGGACTTGAGGGGTTCAAAGCGATCGCTCCCCCATCAGACCGGCCGCGCCCTTGGCCAGCATCTCGTCCGCGAGTTCGCGGCCGAGCGCCATGGCCTCGTCGTACGACTGGGGCACGGGACCGGTGGTGGACAGCTGCACCAGCGTCGAGCCGTCGAGGGTTCCGACGACGCCGCGCAGGCGCATTTCATTGACAATCCGTCCGTCGGCCAGCAGGTCGGCGAACGCGCCCACGGGTGCGCTGCAGCCGGCCTCCAGGGCGGCGAGCAGAGAACGCTCCGCGGTCACTGCGGCCCGGGTGTGCGGGTCGTCGAGCCTGCTGAGCGCGGCGATGAGGTCCGTGGAGGACGCAGGGCACTCCACGGCCAGGGCTCCCTGGCCGGGAGCGGGGAGGATGCTGTCGACGGACAGCAGGTCGGTGGCCTCGTCACCGCGGCCGATCCGGTTCAGGCCGGCGGCCGCCAGGACGACGGCGTCGAGTTCGCCGTCGCGGACGAATCCGATGCGGGTGTCGACGTTGCCGCGGATGGGCACGGTCTCGATCCGCTTGCCGAGCGAGCGTGCCAGGTGGTTGAGCTGGGCGGTGCGGCGGGGCGAGCCGGTGCCGATGCGGGCGCCGTCGGGCAGCTGCTCGAAGGTCAGGCCGTCGCGGGCGACGAGCGCGTCGCGGGCGTCCTCGCGCTGCGGCATGGCCGCGATCACGAGGTCGTCCGGCTGCGTGGTCGGCAGGTCCTTCAGCGAGTGCACGGCGAAGTCGACCTCGCCGCGCAGCAGCGCGTCGCGCAGGGCGGTGACGAACACGCCGGTCCCGCCGATCTGGGCGAGGTGCTCGCGCGAGACGTCGCCGTACGTCGTGATCTCCACGAGCTCGACGGGTCGGCCGGTGACCTCCCGGACCGCCTCGGCGACGTGCCCCGACTGGGACATGGCCAGCTTGCTCCGCCGCGTACCGAGCCGCAGCGGCTGGTCGGGACGTGTGTTCATGATGCCCGTCCTGGGTCGTCGTTCTTCGGATCGGCCGCGTCCGCCCGGCTGACGGAAGCAACCGTCTGAGGGTCGAGGTCGAAGAGTTCGCGCAGTGCGTCGGCGTACCCGGCGCCGCCGGGCTCGCTCGCGAGCTGCTTGACGCGCACGGTCGGGGCGTGGAGGAGCTTGTCCACGACGCGGCGCACGGTCTGGGTGACTTCGGCGCGCTGTCGCTCGTCGAGGTCGGGGAGCCGTCCGTCGAGGCGGGCCACTTCCATGGCCACGACCTCGGCCGCCATGGCGCGCAGGGCGACGACGGTGGGCGTGATGTGGGCGGCCCGCTGTGCCGCGCCGAAGGCGGCGACCTCCTGGGCGACGATCCCGCGTACGGCGTCGACGTCGGCCGCCATCGGCGCGTCGGCGGACGCCTCGGCGAGGGACTCGATGTCCACGAGCCGGACGCCGGGGATCCGGTGCACGGCCGCGTCGATGTCCCTGGGCATGGCCAGGTCGAGCAGCGCGAGCCGGACGTCGGTGGCGTGGGCCTGCGTACGGGCGCTGCGGCGGGGCTGCCGCTGCGCGGCGGCCTCGCCCTGGTCGGCCCAGGTCCCGTGCAGTTCCAGGGAGTTGGCGTCGACGCCGGTCAGCGCGGAGCGTCCGTCGAGCCCCACGGGACACCCGTCGGCCTCGGCGTCCGCGGGCGCACTGATGGTCCGCGCGGCTCCGGCGTCGGCGATCCGCCCGCCGGCCTCGGCGGCGGCGACCAGCCGGGCGAGCACGCCGGTGTCCAGCCCCGCCAACTCCAGCCCCGTCCGGGGGCCCCTCCCAGCGGTAGCCGGGGGGGATTGAGGCGCTGGGTCCGGGGCGGCGCCCCAGGACACGGCGGCCAGCACGTCGTCGGCGGTCAGCACGAGCCCGGTGGCTCCGGTGCAGGACACGACCACGTCGACTCGTGTCAGTTCATCGGCGACCTCGGCCATCGGGATGGCGAGGGCGGTGACCCCGGTGCCCGAGGCAACCAGAATCTCCGCGAGTCGCTCCGCCCGCTCGGCGGTCCGGTTCGCCACGGCGATCTCGGCGACGCCGACCCGCACGAGGGTGGCGGCGGCCAGTGAGGACATCGACCCGGCGCCGATCACCAGGGCCCGCTTGCCCCGGGCCCACTCGGCCACCGGCGTGCCCACCGCGAGCTGCTCCAGCCCGAAGGTCACCAGCGACTGGCCGGCGCGGTCGATCCCGGTCTCCGAGTGCGCCCGCTTGCCGACCCGCAGCGCCTGCTGGAACAGGTCGTTGATCAGCCGGCCCGCGGAGTGCAGCTCCTGGCCAAGCGCGAGGGCGTCCTTGATCTGGCCGAGGATCTGCCCCTCGCCCACGACCATCGAGTCCAGTCCGCACGCCACCGAGAACAGGTGGTGCACCGCCCGGTCCTCGTAGTGCACGTACAGGTACGGGGTGAGCTCCTCCAGCGCGACGCCGCTGTGCTGGGCGAGCAGCGTGGACAGCTCGGCGACACCGGCGTGGAACTTGTCCACGTCCGCGTACAGCTCGATGCGGTTGCACGTGGCGAGCACCGCCGCCTCGGTCGCCGGCTCGGCGGCGAGGGTGTCGTGCAGCAGCTTGATCTTGGCGTCGGCCGACAGCGAGGCGCGCTCCAGCACGCTCACGGGGGCGCTGCGGTGGCTCAGCCCAACGACGAGCAGGCTCATGCCGGCATCACCGCCGGGACGTCACCCTCGGGACCGCCCTTGCGCGCCTCGGCGGCGGTGCGCCCGGCCGGCGGCAGGACGGCTGCGGCGGGTGCGGCGCCGCCCACGGTGGAGCCGGGCTCGGCGGCGGACGCGGCAGCCTCCTCGCCGGCCTTGCGCTGCTCGTGGAAGGCCAGGATCTGGAGCTCGATGGAGAGGTCGACCTTGCGCACGTCCACGCCGTCCGGCACGGACAGCACGGTCGGCGCGAAGTTCAGGATGGAGGTGACCCCGGCCGCGATCAGCCGCTCGCTGACCTGCTGGGCGGCGCCGGCGGGCGTCGCGATGACCCCGATCGAGACGCCGTTCTCCTCGATGATCTTCTCGAGGTCGTCGGTGTGCTGCACGGCCATGCCGGCGACCGGCTTGCCGGCCATCGCCGGGTCGGCGTCGATGAGGGCCGCGACGCGGAAGCCGCGCGCGGAGAAGCCGCCGTAGTTGGCGAGGGCGGCGCCGAGGTTGCCGATGCCGACGATGACGACCGGCCAGTCCTGGGTCAGGCCGAGTTCGCGGGAGATCTGGTAGACGAGGTACTCGACGTCGTAGCCGACGCCTCGGGTGCCGTAGGAACCCAGGTACGAGAAGTCCTTGCGCAGCTTGGCGGAATTGACTCCGGCGGCGGCCGCGAGCTCCTCGGAGGACACCGTGGGGACCGATCGCTCGGAGAGCGCGGTCAGGGCACGCAAGTACAGCGGAAGCCGGGCGACAGTGGCCTCGGGAATACCTCGGCTGCGGGTCGCCGGTCGGTGAGTTCGGCCAGTTGCCACGATGCTCCTGCGGGATGAGCGGGGCTGCAGGCGGCCTCTTGTCCCAGGACCGCCCCGTCGACAGCAGGCTATGCCTTTGTGAACGCGTGCACAAAGATTGTGTCCGCTTTGTCCGACCAAAGTGACCGGGGTCACGCGAGTTCGGTACGCAAACCCGGAACCGACGGCACGTCGAACCCGTTCAAATACCAAAGGGGGCAAAACCGTGCACACTCCTCACAGATACGCCCCCAGACCCCACAAATCGCCCACGATGGTAACCGGGGAGAGAGTCACCCTCCCAACGCCCGGCGAAGCCGGTCCGGGTTCACCCTCCAGAAGGTGTGCTGTTCGCCGTCAACCAGGACCACCGGAATCTGCTCCCAGTGGAGCCGGTAGAGCTCCTCGTCCTGCGAGATGTCCTTCTTCTCCCATTGCGCACCGGTCTCGGCACAGACCTTCGCGACGACCTCCTCGGCCTCGTCGCACAGGTGGCACCCCGGCTTCCCGATGAGCGTCACCATCCGCTCGCCGGGACTCTTCTTCTCTTTACGGCGCAACAAAGGGCTCATGCCCCCATTCTCCCGCGCCCGCGCGGCCCGCCTCCGCCCCGTCCCCCGCCTCCGGCGGCGTCGCGAAGAGTTAACGCCTCCGTTTCCCACCGGTTCGGGAACTCCCGAACACAGTGGCTATGCTCGCGTCATGGCCGCTCTCGGATGGCTCCCCCCTCGCAGGCGCTCCGCCACCGCACGCAGCGTGCTGGCGGGCGAAGCCTCGGCCGAAGCCGCCCGCAAGACCGCGCAGGCCGGGGCCGACCAGCTCGCCGAAGCCGAGACGGACGAAGCCGACCTCGACCTCCTCGAAGCCGGGGAACCGGCCGAGGGGCCCGCGGAGCCCGTCTTCCCGGTCGCCGGCGACGACCTCGCAGCCGCCTTCTTCGACCTCGACAACACCGTCATGCAGGGCGCCGCGATCTTCCACTTCGGCCGTGGCCTCTACAAGCGCGAGTTCTTCCGGCGCCGCGAACTCGCCCGCTTCGCCTGGCAGCAGGCCTGGTTCCGGCTCGCCGGGGTCGAGGACCCCGAGCACATGCAGGACGCCCGCGACAGCGCCCTGTCCATCGTCAAGGGCCACAAGGTCTCCGAGCTGATGGCGATCGGCGAGGAGATCTACGACGAGTACATGGCCGAGCGGATCTGGCCGGGCACCCGCGCCCTGGCCCAGGCCCACCTCGACGCCGGGCAGAAGGTGTGGCTGGTCACCGCCGCACCCGTGGAGACCGCCACGATCATCGCCCGCAGGCTGGGCCTGACCGGCGCCCTGGGCACCGTCGCCGAATCGGTCGACGGGGTCTACACCGGCCGCCTGGTCGGCGAGCCGCTGCACGGCCCCGCCAAGGCCGAGGCGGTCCGCGCCCTGGCCGCCGCCGAGGGCCTCGACCTCGAACGCTGCGCCGCGTACAGCGATTCGCACAACGACATCCCGATGCTGTCACTGGTCGGACATCCGTACGCGATCAATCCCGACACAAAACTGCGCAAGCATGCCCGGACCAACGACTGGCGGCTGCGCGACTATCGGACCGGCCGCAAGGCCGTGAAGGTCGGCGTCCCGGCAGCGGCCGGAGTCGGCGCGATCGCGGGCGGCGCGGCCGCCGCCATCGCCCTCCACCGGCGCCGCAGGTAACGGATCCGGCCCAGGCCCAGGCCACACCGCGCCCGCGGCCGCCGGCGCCACCGCCCGGCCCCGCCACGGGCATTCGCTCACCTCTACCCGCGCTCCGGGCGCGGCACTCCGCCCTGCCCGACTCGGTCGCGGGCCCCCTTGGAAGCGTCCATTCCGCGCACCCAAGCGATCAAGAATCGATCACCAACCGCGACTGAATATGCCCTCGACACGCAACAGAAGTGTCGGAACCGGTGATTTGAGCAACTGGGTGTAGCGCTGCCTGTACGAAGCGTTATTCTCCTCAAACGCATGCCACCGGCCACCTGTCGCCACGACGGGTGAACGGTTCCGCACTGCACGTGATGGAAGCTCTGCCTCTGGGAGTCCCGTGTACCCACCTGTCGGGGTTGACGCCTCGGGCCTGGCTCAGCTGCGCGCAACGGTCCTCGACCACCTGCGCGGCTTCGTCCCCACCGCGTACACCGCCCCCGCCTTCGCCGCCGCGGTTCCTGCCGGCCTCGGCCCGGCCGGTCCCTGCTACGCCCTGACCGACGGCGGGGCTACGGTGGGCAGACGAGGCCGCTCGGCCGCCGGGGGCTCGAACGGCGCAGCCGGCACGAGCACCCAGGCCGCCCCCCGCCGCCCCCTGGCGGACAGCGACCAGGCCCGCATGATGGACCTGGTCGAGCGCGCCCAGGCCGGAGAGGCCGAGGCCTTCGGCCGCCTGTACGACCAGTACAGCGACACGGTCTACCGCTACATCTACTACCGCGTCGGCGGCAAGGCGACCGCGGAGGATCTCACCAGCGAGACCTTCCTGCGCGCCCTGCGCCGCATCTCCACCTTCACCTGGCAGGGCCGCGACTTCGGCGCCTGGCTCGTGACGATCGCCCGCAACCTGGTGGCGGACCACTTCAAGTCCAGCCGCTTCAGGCTGGAGGTCACCACCGGGGAGATGCTCGACGCCAACGAGGTGGAGCGCAGCCCCGAGGACTCCGTCCTGGAGTCCCTCTCCAACGCGGCCCTCCTGGAAGCCGTACGGAAGCTGAATCCGCAGCAGCAGGAGTGCGTGACCCTGCGCTTCCTGCAGGGCCTCTCGGTCGCCGAGACGGCCCGGGTGATGGGGAAGAACGAGGGCGCCATCAAGACGCTCCAGTACCGGGCGGTCCGCACCCTGGCCCGCCTCCTCCCCGAAGACGCCCGCTGACGGACCGTCCAGACAACACAACCCGACCTCACATCCGGTGACCCCTCGATGACGCTGTGGTCCGATCATCCTTCGTCCGTAACCCAACTGCCGCGACGCTCGTTGTGCGGAATGCAGGCTCCCTGTGGACACGCCCTGCCCGAAGCCGCTCACTCGAAAGTGTGGACGTGCTCAAGGAAGGCAACCTTCCGGACACCTTGGGGAGTCGATCGTCATGACGAGAGGAGGTGCCGCCAGTGATCGCGAACGTGACCCCGCACCGGCGGGCGAACGCCTTCGCCCAGGCCCTGGAGGATCGGAACCCATCCGACCTTTCGGAACCGGACCCGGCGGCCGAGCAGTCCGAGGCACCTGCCGAACCTGCTGACCACGACCGGTTGTTGGCCCTGGCGAGCGTGCTCGGCGAACGAATGCCGCGCCCCGTGCTGGACCCCGAGGTCAAGGTGGTGCAGCGAGCACAGCTCGTTGCCGCCATGGAGGCCATGGTGCTGGAGGAGAGGGCCGGGGGCGGTGCCGCCTCGGACCCTCAAGTGCCCGAACAGCGGACCGGCCGCGGCGCCCACCGGGCGACCCCGCTCCGGAAATTGCGGCCCCGCTCCCGCTGGTCCAAGGGCATCGCAGCGGGCGGCCTCACCGTGGGTGTGGCCGCGGGGGCCTTCAGCGGAGTGGCCGCTGCCAGTTCCGACGCCCTGCCCGGTGACCACCTCTACCCCGTGAAGCGGGGCATGGAGGACCTGAAGCTGGGGATGGCCGACGACGACGCGGAGCGCGGCGAGCTCTATCTCGACCGCGCGTCCAACCGTCTGTCGGAAGCCCGCAGGCTGATGGAGCGGGGCCGGACGGGCACCCTGGACCACGAGTCCCTGGGCGCGATCCGGCGGGCGCTCTCGGGCGTCAAGCACGACGCGGAAGAGGGCCACCGCCTCCTCCAGGCGGCGTTCGACCGGGACGGCTCCCTCGGCCCGATCCAGACGCTGTCGTCGTTCTCCCGCTCCCACCGGGACGCGTGGGGCAAGCTGCGCGAGAAGCTCCCCGTGCAGCTCACCGACGTCGGCGGTGAAGTGGACTCGGTCTTCCAGGCCATAGACGAAGACGTGGCGCCGCTGCAGAGCCTGCTGCCCAAGCCGCCCGAGCAGTCCCGCGGCACCGGCTCGTCGGGTTCGCCCGCCAAGCCGGACGCGCCCAGCGGTGCCAAGCAGTCCGCCCCGGCCGCGGGCACCCCGTCCGGCAGCAGCCCGGCGCCGGCCCCCTCGGGCAGCACCCGGCCACCGGCCGACGGGGGCCTCCTCGGTGGTACGGGCGACCTGCTCAACCCGCCCTCGGGGCAGTCGGCTCAGCCCTCCGCCGGCACCCCGGAGAACCCGAAGCCGGACATCACCCTCCCGCCCCTGCTCCCGGGGCTCCTCCCGGGCCTGGGCCTCGGTGCGGAGGACGCGGAGTAACAGCAGGAGAAACGGTGGTGGGCCGGGGCGATGCCCCGGCCCACCACCACGTCCTGTTGCCCGCCACCGCAGAAGGGCGTCAGAAGAAGACGGATCTCCGCTGCACCAGCAGCTTGTAGAGCGTGTGCTGGATCTGCTCCCGCACCTGGTCCGTCAGGTTGAACATCAGCATCGGGTCCTCCGCCGCCTCCGCGGCGTACCCGTCGGTCGGGATCGGCTCACCGAACTGGATCGTCCACTTCGTCGGCAACGGCACCGCCCCCAGCGGGCCCAGCCACGGGAACGTGGGCGTGATCGGGAAGTACGGGATCCCCAGCAGCCGCGCCAGCGTCTTCGCGTTCCCGACCATGGGGTAGATCTCCTCCGCCCCCACGATCGAGCAGGGCACGATCGGCGTGCCCGCCCGCAGCGCCGTCGACACGAACCCGCCCCGCCCGAAGCGCTGGAGCTTGTACCGGTCCCCGAACGGCTTCCCTATGCCCTTGAAGCCCTCCGGCATGACACCGACCAGCTCCCCGGCCTCCAGGAGCCGCTGCGCGTCCTCCGCGCACGCCAGGGTGTGCCCCGCCTTGCGGGCCAGCTCGTTCACCACCGGCAGCATGAACACCAGGTCCGCCGCCAGCAGCCGCAGGTGACGCTCCGCCGGGTGGTGGTCGTGCACGGCGACCTGGAGCATCAGGCCGTCCAGCGGGAGGGTTCCGGAGTGGTTCGCCACGATCAGCGCGCCGCCCTCCGCCGGGATGTTCTCGATGCCCTTGACCTCGACCCGGAAGTACTTGTCGTACAGCGGCCGCATCAGGGACATCAGGACCTGGTCCGTCAGCTCCTTGTCGTAGCCGAAGTCGTCGACCTCGTACTCCCCGGTGACCCGTCGGCGCAGGAACGCCAGCCCGCCGGCGATCCGCCGGTCCCAGCCGTCTCCGCGCTCCGCCGGGGCCGCCTCGGGCTCCGGCCCGGGCGCCGGCACGGGAGCGAGCGGCTCCTGCTCCGCAGGCCCCGGTGCCGGCACCGCCCGCACCCGGCGGGGCATCCGGCGGCGCGGCCGGTCCTCGTCGAACGGAATGACCTTGGCGTCCGCCACTATCGCTTCGCTCCTTCAACCGTGTCGACGTCGTCCCGCAGGCCGTCCGCATCCAGCATGGCCGCCATCCGGTCCACGGCGCGCCCGACCCGCTCGGGCGGCAGCAGTCCGTTGCCCCGGCTCCGCGCGAAGTCCGCGAAGGTCTCGGTGGTCGTGTAGAGCGGCTCGAACCCGAGCACCTCGCGCATCTGCGTGGTCTCCACGACCCGGCCGTGCGTGAGCAGCCTCATCTGCTCGGGCGAGAAGTCGGTGACCCCGACCGCCCGCAGTGCGGACCCCACCCAGGTGAGCGCCGGCAGCAGCAGCGGCAGCGTGGGCCGCCCCAGCCGCCGCGAGCACTGCGACAGCAGCAGCACGCCGTCGCCCGCGATGTTGAAGGTCCCGCTGTTCAGCGTCCCGCGCCTGGGCTCCTGCGCGGCCAGCCGCAGCACCTCCAGCACATCGTCCTCGTGGACGAACTGCAGCCGCGGGTCGTAGCCCAGCACGGTCGGCATCACCGGCATCGAGAAGTACTCGGCGAGCGCCGAATCGGCGAAGGGCCCCAAGATGTTCGCGAACCGCAGCACGCACACCGCGACGTCCGGCCGCCGGCGCGCGAAGCCCCGTACGTACCCCTCGACCTCGGCGGCGTCCTTGGCGAAGCCGCCCGACGGCAGCGACTTCGGCGGCGTGGTCTCGGTGAAGACGGCCGGATCCCGCGGGGTGCCCCCGTACACGCTGGTACTGGACTTCACCACGAGCCGCCGTACCGTCGGCGACTTCTGGCAGGCCCCCAGGAGCTGCATCGTCCCGATGACGTTGGTCTCCTTGACGGCGCTGTGCGCGCCGCCCGCGACCGGCCGGCCGCCCGTGACGGCCAGATGCACCACCGTGTCCACGGCGTGCTCGGCCAGGACCCGGGCGATCGACGACTGCCTGATGTCCGTACGGACGAACTGCGCCGACCCCAGCCGGTGCGGCGGTGTCACGGCATCCACCGCGATCACCCGCTCGACCTCCGGGTCGCGCTGGATCCGGCGCACGAAGCGGCCGCCCAGCTGCCGGGCAGCCCCGGTGACGAGTACGACCTTCCCCACGAGCTCAGCGCCTCCCTCGAAGAAGTACCCGGCTGCACCGCAGCCCCTCCACCAAGGATGGTGGAGGGGCTGCGGAGAACACGTACAGCTGCCGTTTACTTCTTGTTACGGCGCTGGACGCGGGTGCGCTTGAGCAGCTTGCGGTGCTTCTTCTTGGCCATCCGCTTACGCCGCTTCTTGATAACAGAGCCCACGACTACCCTCGCTCACTTCTCTTCACTGGTGCGGGGCGTCTGGGCCCACACGACCTACGTCGGCCTAGCCTACCCGCCCGAGCTCCGAGCCCGTAATCCGAGTGCTTCCCAGGGGTTACGAAGGCGTCAGGGTCCGTCAGTCTCAGGCCGACTCCACCCCCACATAGGACTCTCGGAGGTACTCGTGGACCGCGTTCTCGGGGACCCGGAAGGACCGGCCCACCCGGATTGCGGGCAGATGACCGTTGTGCACCAGCCGGTACACGGTCATCTTCGACACTCGCATCACCGAGGCGACCTCCGCCACGGTCAGGAACTGAACCTCACTGAGAGGCCTCTCGCCAGCAGCCATGACACACCTTGACCTTCCGCGCATGACGGGCACCGGCTTCCCCTCCGGTTACTCCTCGTCGTCGCACGCTCACTCCCCAGAGTAGGGGCGCGTGATACGAGTGGGGAAGAGGAGCTACGGCCACTCCTGCCGCCCCGTCAGGCTCGCCCGGCCCAATACGTACCGGGCAAGCGGATGGTAGTAGTCCGATCGCACCGCGTCATCAAGCGGAACGGCCACCGAGACCCGCCCCTCGGCCTCCCCGACGAACAGCGCGGGATCATCCGTGTCGGCCAGCCCGATCGCCTCCACGCCGAGCTGACCTGCACCGCAGACCCATCCGTGGTCCCCCACCACCAGGTCCGGAAGCGGCCCGCCGGCCTCCGCGAGGGCCCCCAGAGCCACCCGAACCGGCAGCGGCGAATGGCTGTGCGCGCCGGTCGCACTCCCCGGCGCCTGCACGCCGGGTTCCCGCACCAGTGCGACCCCCCGTACGTACGCGATGCGGTGCGTGCGTACGCCGAACCGGGTCGCCATGTCGACACTCACCCCCTGCGCCGGAGTGAGGACAACACATCCCGCCGCCGACATCGCCTCGGCCAAACCGGCGTAGAAGCCCAGGAGCCGATGCGGATGGCCGGTCCCGAACAGCACGCGCGACCGCGCCCTCGCCGCCTCGCCGAGCCGCCCCGCGAACGCCTCCAGCGCCGCCACCGTCCGCTCCGGATCGATCACGTCCGGCCCGCTGACGTGCGAAGGGTCCGCCGACACCCCGCACTTGTCCGCCATCAGCCTCAGCAGATCACCCTCGCCCCAGCCCCGCTCGGGATCCAGCCCCAGCAGCACCCGCGGATCCCCCGCCGCGAACAACCGGTAGCTGCGCAGGCTCTCCTCCCGTGAGGTGGCGACGGGCCCGGCCAACCGGGCGGCCAGCAGATGCGCACGCAGCGCGCCGGTGCTCAACACCCTCCGATGCTCCCCCAACGCATCTGTCGGGTCATCAATTCCGGCAAACAGCCCCACAGTTGGCGTAACGATGCAGCATGATCCGCACAGCCGGTCAGGTCAGCATGCCGCGCAGCGGGAACACCGCCCGCCGGGTGGCGAGAACGGCCTGATCCGTCCGGTCCGCCGGGTCGTAGCCGGCGTCCCATTCCCGCCACGAAGGGCTCCGCCCGTCGGTCATCCGCCCCGGCGCCAACTGCCGCGTCCGCGCGTACACCTCGTCGCGCCACGACGCCGGGACCGCGGTCTCCGGGTCCAGCGGCCGGTGCGCGGCGATCGCCACCAGGTGCGTCCACGACCGCGGCACGACGTCCACCACCGCGTACCCGCCGCCGCCCAGCGCCAGCCACCGCCCGTCCGCGTGCTCGTGCGCCAGCCCGTGACAGGCCTCCTGCACGGCCCGCTGGGCGTCCAGGGACACCGCCAGGTGGGCGAGGGGGTCCTCGAAGTGGGTGTCGGCCCCGTGCTGGGTCACCAGCACCTGCGGCCGGAAGTCCGCCAGCAGCTCCGGCACCGTCGCGTGGAAGGCCCGCAGCCACCCCTCGTCCCCGGTGCCGGCCTCCAGCGCCACGTTCACCACCGACCCCTCCGCCGCCGGACCGCCGGTCTCCTCCGGCCAGCCGGTCTGCGGGAACAGCGTCCGCGGATGCTCGTGCAGCGAGACGGTCAGCACCCGCGGGTCGTTCCAGAAGGCCGCCTGCACGCCGTCCCCGTGATGGACGTCCACGTCCACGTAAGCGACGCGCTCCGCCCCCAGCTCCAGCAGCCGGGCGATGGCCAGCGACGCGTCGTTGTACACGCAGAAACCGGCCGCCCCGCCCGGCATGGCGTGGTGCAGCCCGCCGGCGAAGTTCACGGCGTGCTCGGCCTCGCCGCGCCAGATCGCCTCGGCGCCCGCCACGGACTGCCCGGCGATCAGTGCGGACGCCTCGTGCATCCCGAGGAACGCCGGATCGTCCGTCGTGCCCAGCCCGTACGACCCGTCGGCGGCTCCCGGGTCCTCCGACACCTCGCGCACCGCGGCGACGTAGTCCTCCCGGTGGACGAGCCTCAGCGTCGAGTCCCCGGCCGCGGGGGCCGCCCGTACCTCCATCGCCCGGTCCAGCCCGAAGGCACGCACCAGGCCCATGGTCAGCGCCAGGCGCACCGGGTCCATCGGATGGCTCGGTCCGAAGTCATACCCCGTTACCGCCTCGTCCCACATCAACAGCCCGGTCACCGGCTCGCCGCTCATGGGCGACACCGTATCGGGCCTCCCGCGGCCCGAACGAGCGGGCATGGAACAGCGTGATCAGGACGAGGACCATCGGCACCAGCATCGCGCCCCGGTAGCTCCAGGCGTCGCCGATCGCCCCGACGAGCGGCGACCCGATCAGGAATCCGACGTAGTTGAAGATGTTCAGCCGCGCGACCGCCGTGTCGGAGGCCCCGGGGAACAGCCTCCCGGCCGCCGCGAAGGTCTGCGGCACGATCACGCACAGCCCGATCCCCAGCAGTGTGAAGCCGAGCATCCCCACCCACACCCCCGGTGCGGCCGCCACGACCGCGAACCCGCAGGCCGCGAGCAGCGTCCCCGCGCGCACCACCGCCACGGCGCCGAAGCGCCGCACACCCAGGTCGCCCACGGCCCGCCCCACCAGGGTCGTCACCATGTAGACGTTGTACGGGACGGTCGCCGTCTGCTCCGAGCTCCCGAGCACGTCCTGGAGGTACTTGGCACTCCAGTTCGCGACCGTCGAGTCCCCGATGTACGCGCACGCCATCACCAGGCAGAGCGGCAGCAGGAGCCGGAACCCCCCGCTGCCCAGCCCCTTCTCCGTCCCGCCCACCGGCCCGGAGCGGTCCCCCCGGTCGACGTAGTACCGGCTCCCCAGCAGCACGAGCGGCAACAGCACGGCCACCGCCGGCAGATAGCTGACGAACAGCCCCAGGTGCGCGTGCGCCCCGTACCAGGCCGCGGACGCCCCCAGGATCCCGCCCAGGCTGTACGCGGCGTGGAAGCCCAGCATGATGCTGCGCCCGTACGCCCGCTGCAGGCTGACCCCGAGCATGTTCATCGAGGCGTCGAGCGCACCCACCGACAGCCCGAACGCCCCCAGGGCCACCGCCACGTGCCACAGGCGCTCGCCGGCGCCCACCCCGAGCAGCGACAGCAGGACCAGCGGCTGGGCCCACCGCAGTACGACGCTGGGCGCGACCCGCTTGACCAGGTGCTCGGTGCCGACGCTGGCCACGCCCGCGAGGACGGGGACGGCGGCGAGGAAGACGGGCAGCAGCCCGTCGGATATCCCGTACCGGTCCTGGATGGCCGGGATCCGGGTGACGAGCAGGGCGAAGGTGACGCCCTGCACGAAGAAGCTGAACCCCAGGGCGCCGCGGCCACGGCGCAGCCGCACATCATCCGTCATGGCGGGTCAGCGTAGGCCCCCGGGCTACCCGTGGGTAGAGAGATCACACGGGGAGTTGGAGGAGCAGCGGGAGCTGCATCATGTCGCCGAAGTACCCGGTGGCTCCGGGGAGCTGGTCCGCCGGCAGCAGCGCCGTGTACCCGTACACGTCCATCCCGGCGGCCGTGGCGGCCTGGATCCCGCGGAGGCTGTCCTCGATGACGACGCACCGCGCCGGCTCGACGCCCATCTGCCCGGCGGCGTGCAGGTAGAGGTCGGGCTCGGGCTTGCCCCGGCCCACGTCGTCCGCGCTGAAGATCCACTCCTCTTCGAACCACCCGTCGAGGCCGGCCACGCGGTGCCCGACCCGGATCCGCTCGTGACTGCCGGAGGAGGCCAGGCAGTACCCGATCCCGTGGGCGGTCAGCGCCCCGAGGACCTCCTCGACTCCGGGGACGGGCTTGAGCTCCTGCTCGAACGCGGCGCAGGTCCGCGCGTGCAGCGTCTCGTCGAAGTCCGCCGGCAGCCGCTGCCCGGTCCGCTCGAGGACGAGCTCGTGCACCCGGTGCACGGCGGCCCCCATGTAGTCGCGGACCGACTCCTCGTAGGTGGTCGGATGCCCCAGCTCCGTCAGGTACCCGGCGAGGACGTTGTTGGCGAGCGGCTCGCTGTCCACCAGCACGCCGTCGTTGTCGAAGATGACGAGGTCGTAGCCCATAGCCCCACATTAAGGAGCAAAGGGATGCGGTCGCGGTTCCGCCGTGCCCACCCCGGCAGCGGGTCACCCGACCGGCCCGTAAACGCAGAAAAGCCCCGCACCCAGAGGGTGCGGGGCTTTCCCACAATGATTGTTCGGCGGCGTCCTACTCTCCCACAGGGTCCCCCCTGCAGTACCATCGGCGCTGAAAGGCTTAGCTTCCGGGTTCGGAATGTAACCGGGCGTTTCCCTAACGCTATGACCACCGAAACACTATGAAATTTGAACGCTGGCATAATCACAGCTGTTCGTTATTTCAGAACTAACACAGTGGACGCGAGCAACTGAGGACAAGCCCTCGGCCTATTAGTACCAGTCAGCTTCACCCGTTACCGGGCTTCCACATCTGGCCTATCAACCCAGTCGTCTACTGGGAGCCTTACCCTCTCAAGGAGGTGGGAATACTCATCTTGAAGCAGGCTTCCCGCTTAGATGCTTTCAGCGGTTATCCCTCCCGAACGTAGCCAACCAGCCATGCCCTTGGCAGGACAACTGGCACACCAGAGGTTCGTCCGTCCCGGTCCTCTCGTACTAGGGACAGCCCTTCTCAATATTCCTACGCGCACAGCGGATAGGGACCGAACTGTCTCACGACGTTCTAAACCCAGCTCGCGTACCGCTTTAATGGGCGAACAGCCCAACCCTTGGGACCGACTCCAGCCCCAGGATGCGACGAGCCGACATCGAGGTGCCAAACCATCCCGTCGATATGGACTCTTGGGGAAGATCAGCCTGTTATCCCCGGGGTACCTTTTATCCGTTGAGCGACGGCGCTTCCACAAGCCACCGCCGGATCACTAGTCCCGACTTTCGTCCCTGCTCGACCCGTCGGTCTCACAGTCAAGCTCCCTTGTGCACTTACACTCAACACCTGATTGCCAACCAGGCTGAGGGAACCTTTGGGCGCCTCCGTTACCCTTTGGGAGGCAACCGCCCCAGTTAAACTACCCATCAGACACTGTCCCTGATCCGGATCACGGACCGAGGTTAGACATCCAGCACGACCAGAGTGGTATTTCAACGGCGACTCCACACCAACTGGCGTTGATGCTTCAAAGTCTCCCACCTATCCTACACAAGCCGAACCGAACACCAATATCAAACTGTAGTAAAGGTCCCGGGGTCTTTCCGTCCTGCTGCGCGAAACGAGCATCTTTACTCGTAGTGCAATTTCACCGGGCCTATGGTTGAGACAGTCGAGAAGTCGTTACGCCATTCGTGCAGGTCGGAACTTACCCGACAAGGAATTTCGCTACCTTAGGATGGTTATAGTTACCACCGCCGTTTACTGGCGCTTAAGTTCTCAGCTTCGCACACCCGAAAGTGCACTAACCGGTCCCCTTAACGTTCCAGCACCGGGCAGGCGTCAGTCCGTATACATCGCCTTACGGCTTCGCACGGACCTGTGTTTTTAGTAAACAGTCGCTTCTCGCTGGTCTCTGCGGCCACCCCCAGCTCACGGAGTAAATCCGATCACCAGTGATGGCCCCCCTTCTCCCGAAGTTACGGGGGCATTTTGCCGAGTTCCTTAACCATAGTTCACCCGAACGCCTCGGTATTCTCTACCTGACCACCTGAGTCGGTTTAGGGTACGGGCCGCCATGAAACTCGCTAGAGGCTTTTCTCGACAGCATAGGATCATCCACTTCACCACAATCGGCTCGGCATCAGGTCTCAGCCTTAACGAGGGACGGATTTGCCTACCCCTCGGCCTACACCCTTACCCCGGGACAACCACCGCCCGGGCTGGACTACCTTCCTGCGTCACCCCATCGCTTACCTACTACAAGTCTGGTTCGTCGGCTCCACCACTTTCCTTTCCCCGAAGGGTCCGGAACGGCTTCACGGACTTAGCATCGCCTGATTCGATATTGGGCGTTTCAAAGCGGGTACCGGAATATCAACCGGTTGTCCATCGACTACGCCTGTCGGCCTCGCCTTAGGTCCCGACTTACCCTGGGCAGATCAGCTTGACCCAGGAACCCTTAGTCAATCGGCGCACACGTTTCTCACGTGTGTATCGCTACTCATGCCTGCATTCTCACTCGTGAACCGTCCACAACTAGCTTCCGCTGCTGCTTCACCCGGCACACGACGCTCCCCTACCCATCACAGCGGGCGTTGGCCCTATTGCTGCAATGACACGACTTCGGCGGTACGCTTGAGCCCCGCTACATTGTCGGCGCGGAATCACTTGACCAGTGAGCTATTACGCACTCTTTCAAGGGTGGCTGCTTCTAAGCCAACCTCCTGGTTGTCTCTGCGACTCCACATCCTTTCCCACTTAGCGTACGCTTAGGGGCCTTAGTCGATGCTCTGGGCTGTTTCCCTCTCGACCATGGAGCTTATCCCCCACAGTCTCACTGCCGTGCTCTCACTTACCGGCATTCGGAGTTTGGCTAAGGTCAGTAACCCGGTAGGGCCCATCGCCTATCCAGTGCTCTACCTCCGGCAAGAAACACACGACGCTGCACCTAAATGCATTTCGGGGAGAACCAGCTATCACGGAGTTTGATTGGCCTTTCACCCCTAACCACAGGTCATCCCCCAGGTTTTCAACCCTGGTGGGTTCGGTCCTCCACGAAGTCTTACCTCCGCTTCAACCTGCCCATGGCTAGATCACTCCGCTTCGGGTCTAGAGCGTGCAACTCAATCGCCCTATTCGGACTCGCTTTCGCTACGGCTTCCCCACACGGGTTAACCTCGCTACACACCGCTAACTCGCAGGCTCATTCTTCAAAAGGCACGCAGTCACGACCGCTATTGCGTAAGACCCAACGAGCGACGCTCCCACGGCTTGTAGGCACACGGTTTCAGGTACTATTTCACTCCGCTCCCGCGGTACTTTTCACCATTCCCTCACGGTACTATCCGCTATCGGTCACCAGGGAATATTTAGGCTTAGCGGGTGGTCCCGCCAGATTCACACGGGATTTCTCGGGCCCCGTGCTACTTGGGAGATGAGCAAGCAAGCCGCTGATGTTTCGTCTACGGGGGTCTTACCCTCTACGCCGGACCTTTCGCATGTCCTTCGACTACATCAACGGTTTCTGACTCGCCGACCGGCCGGCAGACCGATCAAGCTCATTCCCACAACCCCGCATGCGCAACCCCTGCCGGGTATCACACGCATACGGTTTGGCCTCATCCGGTTTCGCTCGCCACTACTCCCGGAATCACGGTTGTTTTCTCTTCCTGAGGGTACTGAGATGTTTCACTTCCCCTCGTTCCCTCCACACTGCCTATGTGTTCAGCAGTGGGTGACAGCCCATGACGACTGCCGGGTTTCCCCATTCGGACACCCCCGGATCAAAGCTCAGTTGGCAGCTCCCCGGGGCCTATCGCGGCCTCTCACGTCCTTCATCGGTTCCTGGTGCCAAGGCATCCACCGTGCGCCCTTAAAAACTTGGCCACAGATGCTCGCGTCCACTGTGTAGTTCTCAAACAACGACCAGCCACCCATCACCCCACCAGACAAGCTAGTGAGTTCACTGGGGCCGGCACTGAAGACATGACCATACGGCCGTACCTTCAGGACCCAACAACGTGCCAAGCATCCTCGTTCATCCGTCTTCTCTTTCCACGCCGAAGCAGTACTCGAGAACCATCAGATCCGAAGATGCCAACTAATCAACGTTCCACCCATGAGCTGACCGTGCAGAACGTTTGTCTGCAATCGGTACTGTGCTCCTTAGAAAGGAGGTGATCCAGCCGCACCTTCCGGTACGGCTACCTTGTTACGACTTCGTCCCAATCGCCAGTCCCACCTTCGACAGCTCCCTCCACAAGGGTTGGGCCACCGGCTTCGGGTGTTACCGACTTTCGTGACGTGACGGGCGGTGTGTACAAGGCCCGGGAACGTATTCACCGCAGCAATGCTGATCTGCGATTACTAGCGACTCCGACTTCATGGGGTCGAGTTGCAGACCCCAATCCGAACTGAGACCGGCTTTTTGAGATTCGCTCCACCTCACGGTATCGCAGCTCATTGTACCGGCCATTGTAGCACGTGTGCAGCCCAAGACATAAGGGGCATGATGACTTGACGTCGTCCCCACCTTCCTCCGAGTTGACCCCGGCGGTCTCCTGTGAGTCCCCATCACCCCGAAGGGCATGCTGGCAACACAGGACAAGGGTTGCGCTCGTTGCGGGACTTAACCCAACATCTCACGACACGAGCTGACGACAGCCATGCACCACCTGTATACCGACCACAAGGGGGGCACTATCTCTAATGCTTTCCGGTATATGTCAAGCCTTGGTAAGGTTCTTCGCGTTGCGTCGAATTAAGCCACATGCTCCGCCGCTTGTGCGGGCCCCCGTCAATTCCTTTGAGTTTTAGCCTTGCGGCCGTACTCCCCAGGCGGGGAACTTAATGCGTTAGCTGCGGCACCGACGACGTGGAATGTCGCCAACACCTAGTTCCCAACGTTTACGGCGTGGACTACCAGGGTATCTAATCCTGTTCGCTCCCCACGCTTTCGCTCCTCAGCGTCAGTAATGGCCCAGAGATCCGCCTTCGCCACCGGTGTTCCTCCTGATATCTGCGCATTTCACCGCTACACCAGGAATTCCGATCTCCCCTACCACACTCTAGCTAGCCCGTATCGAATGCAGACCCGAGGTTAAGCCTCGGGCTTTCACATCCGACGTGACAAGCCGCCTACGAGCTCTTTACGCCCAATAATTCCGGACAACGCTTGCGCCCTACGTATTACCGCGGCTGCTGGCACGTAGTTAGCCGGCGCTTCTTCTGCAGGTACCGTCACTTTCGCTTCTTCCCTGCTGAAAGAGGTTTACAACCCGAAGGCCGTCATCCCTCACGCGGCGTCGCTGCATCAGGCTTTCGCCCATTGTGCAATATTCCCCACTGCTGCCTCCCGTAGGAGTCTGGGCCGTGTCTCAGTCCCAGTGTGGCCGGTCGCCCTCTCAGGCCGGCTACCCGTCGTCGCCTTGGTAGGCCATTACCCCACCAACAAGCTGATAGGCCGCGGGCTCATCCTTCACCGCCGGAGCTTTCCACCGCAGAAGATGCCTTCCGCAGTCGTATCCGGTATTAGACCCCGTTTCCAGGGCTTGTCCCAGAGTGAAGGGCAGATTGCCCACGTGTTACTCACCCGTTCGCCACTAATCCACCCCGAAGGGCTTCATCGTTCGACTTGCATGTGTTAAGCACGCCGCCAGCGTTCGTCCTGAGCCAGGATCAAACTCTCCATGAATGTTTACCCGTAATCGGGTGCACACGCACGAAAGAGCGGGCCAGTCTTGGTCGGAATAAGACCGACTGACCACAACGTCCTCGCTGTGTTTGGTTGCCTGCCAGTGCCCGAAGGCCCGACAGGTCTTTTTCAAAGGAACCTCATCCACCGAAGTGGACGGGGTATCAACTTCTGGCGTTGATTTTTGGCACGCTGTTGAGTTCTCAAGGAACGGACGCTTCCTTTGTACTCACCCTCGCGGGCTTTCCTCCGGGCTTTCGTTCTGCTGTCTTGCGTTTCCGACTCTATCAGACTCTTTCGTGTCCGACTTCCTCGGCGCTTTCCAGGTTTTCGCTTTCGCGTTTCCCTTTCCAGCGGCTCCGACTCTATCAGATCCTTTCGGGCCTGATTCCCGGTCAGCGGGTTGTGCTGCTTGGGCTGTTGGGCCCTTGCGGCGAGTGAGACAGTAGCGGATTCCTCGCCGCCGAACCTAATCGGCGACTGCGTCCTCGGACACGGATTCCTCATTCGCAAATACGCATGAAAACGAGACGACAAAGTGCGTCGTTCGTTCGAATGTGTGGTGCGGAATGGCTGTCCGGGGACCGACCGGGGTCGGCGCTCACGTCGGACAACTCGAAGAACCTTACGGACCGGGCACATGTGTGTCAACCCCCGCTGACCGCCGCCGCGCGGTTCGGCCGAAACTCACGGCGTCCTCATGTCCCGCGGTCTACCCTGGCTCCCATGACTACGCATGCGCCCATGCTCAGCCTTCGCTGGTGGGCCGCCTGACGGCGGCCGACCTTCCACGCGAGCACGCATGCGCTCACGGCCGCCGCCTCGGCGGCCGTTCTGTTTCTCCCTCCCGGGAGTGGCTCGGTCGCCCGGCGCGACGGTCCGACACCACTCACGCAGTCACAGGGAGAGCAGGACATGACGAGGATCTTCAGCGGGATCAAGCCGACCGGTCACATGACCCTGGGGAACTACCTGGGCGCTGTGCGGCAGTGGGTCGCTGCCGACCGGACCCCGGACGACGCGCTGTTCTGCGTCGTCGACCTGCACGCGCTGACCGTCGAGCACGAGCCGGCGCGCGTACGCAGGCTGAGCCGGCAGGCCGCGACGCTGCTGCTCGCCGCCGGGCTGGAGCCCCAGCGCTGCACCCTCTTCGTGCAGAGCCACGTCGACGAGCACACGCGGCTGGCCTACCTGCTGGAGTGCACGGCGACCGACGGGGAGCTGCGCCGGATGATCCAGTACAAGGAGAAGGCGGCGAAGGCGCAGGCCGCCGGTGACGGCGTACGGCTGTCCCTGCTCACCTATCCGGTGCTGATGGCCGCGGACATCCTGGCGTACGGGGCCGGGGAGGTGCCGGTCGGGGAGGACCAGCGCCAGCACGTGGAGCTGACCCGGGATCTGGCGGTGCGTTTCAACCAGCGCTACGGGCACACCTTCACCGTTCCCAAGGCCACCCATCCGGCGGTGGCTGCTCGGGTCATGGACCTGCAGGACCCTGCGTCGAAGATGGGGAAGTCCCACGAGAACGGGTCGGGGATCGTCTACCTGCTCGACGAGCCCGGGGTGGTGCGCAAGAAGGTGATGCGGGCCGTGACCGACAGCGGGGACGACGGGGTGGTCTACGACCGGGAGGCGCGGCCGGGGGTGGCGAACCTGCTGGACATCCTGGGGGCGTGCACCGGCGGCGACCCGGCGGCACTCGCCGACGGGTACAGCGGGTACGGGGCGCTGAAGCGGGACGTCGCAGACGCGGTGGTCGAGCTGCTGCGGCCGTTGCAGGAGCGGCACGCGGAGCTGGCGGCCGATCCCGCGCAGGTGGACAAGGCGCTGCGGGAGGGCGCGGGGCGGGCCAGGGAGCTGGCGCGGCCCGTGGTGGACCGGGCGTACGAGGCGATCGGGCTGCTCGCGCCGTAGCGGGAGGGCGGGTTGCGGGCCCCCGGCGGGGCGGGGGCCCGTACCCGTGGTTCAGCTGTTGCCGGAGGCGAGCTCGCGGCTGCGGTCGCGGGCGGCTTCGAGGGCGGCGATCAGGGCGGCGCGTACGCCGTGCCGCTCCAGCTCGACGATCGCGTTGATGGTGGTGCCGGCCGGGGAGGTGACGGCCTCGCGGAGCTTGACGGGGTGTTCCCCGCTGTCGCGGAGCATCACGGCGGCGCCGATGGCGGCCTGGACGATGAGGTCGTGGGCCTGGGCGCGGGGCAGGCCGAGGAGGATGCCGGCGTCGGTCATGGCCTCGACGAGGAAGTAGAAGTACGCGGGTCCGGAGCCGGAGAGGGCGGTGGCCGCGTCCTGCTGGGACTCGGGGACGCGCAGGGTCTTGCCGACGCCGCCGAAGATCTCCTCGGTGTGGGCGAGGTGCTCGGCGGTGGCGTGGCTGCCGGCGGAGATGACGGACATGGCCTCGTCGACGAGGGCGGGGGTGTTGGTCATGACGCGCACGACGGGCGTGCCGGGGCTGAGGCGCTCCTCGAAGAAGGAGGTGGGGATGCCGGCGGCGCCGCTGATGACCAGCCGGTCGACGGGGACGTGCGGGGCGAGCTCGTCGAGGAGCTTGGCCATGTCCTGGGGCTTGACGGTGAGGATGAGGGTGTCGGCGCGCTTGGCGGCCTCGGCGTTGGAGACCGCCTCGACGCCGTAGCGGGTGCGGAGTTCCTCGGCCCGGTCGCTGCGGCGCGCGGTGACGAGGAGCTTGGAGGCGGGCCAGCCGCCGCGGATCATTCCGCTGAGCAGGGCCTCGCCGATCTTGCCGGTACCGAGGACTGCGACTGTCTGGGTCATGCCCGATCCACCTCGCCGAACTGTTCGAACTGTTCTTCCGCCTGGGCTGCGCAGGCGTACGCGTGCGTGTCCTCATCCTTGCACCCGGGCGGCGGGCGGGGCTGCGGTGTCCGCAGTGCGGTCAGGGGGTGCGGCGGCGGAGGGTGGCCGCGCCGAGGGCGAGTACGAGGACGGCACAGGCGGCGACGATCACGGCGTCGCGGACGAAGTCTGCGGTCATGTCGGTGTGGGTGAGGACCTGGGTCATGCCGTCGACGGCGTAGGACATGGGCAGGACGTCGGAGATGCCTTCGAGGACGGGGTGCATGGTGTCGCGGGCGGCGAAGAGGCCGCAGAGGAGCAGCTGGGGGAAGATCACCGCCGGCATGAACTGGACGGCCTGGAATTCGGAGGCCGCGAAGGCGGAGACGAAGAGGCCGAGGGCGGTGCCGAGGAGGGCGTCGAGGAGGGCGACGAGCAGGAGCAGCCAGGGGGAGCCGACGACGTCGAGGCCGAGGGCCCAGAGGGCGAGGCCGGTGGCGAGGAGGGACTGGACGGCGGCGACGGCGCCGAAGGCGAGGGCGTAGCCGGCGATGAGGTCGCCCTTGCCGAGCGGCATGGCGAGGAGGCGTTCGAGGGTTCCGGAGGTGCGTTCGCGCAGGGTGGCGATCGAGGTCACCAGGAACATGGTGATGAGGGGGAAGATCCCGAGGAGTGACGCGCCGATGCTGTCGAAGGTGCGGGGGCTGCCGTCGAAGACGAACCGCAGCAGGGTGAGCATCAGGACGGGCACCAGGACCATCAGGGCGATGGAGCGCGGGTCGTGGCGGAGCTGGCGCAGGACGCGGGCGGCGGTGGCGGTGGTGCGGGCGGCGTTCATCGGGTCTGCTCCCGGGCGGCGAGGGTGTTGGCCTCGTCGACGAGGCGGAGGAAGCCCTCCTCGACGGTGGCGGAGTGGGTGCGGGCGCGCAGGGCCTCGGGGGTGTCCTGGGCGAGGATGCGGCCTTCGCGCATGAGGAGCAGGTCGTGGCAGCGCTCGGCCTCGTCCATGACGTGGGAGGAGACGAGGATCGTGGCGCCGCGGGTGGCGGCGATGTCGTGGAAGAGGTTCCACAGGTCGCGGCGCAGGACGGGGTCGAGTCCGACGGTGGGTTCGTCGAGGACCAGGAGTTCGGGGGCGCCGAGCAGGGCGACGGCGAGGGAGACGCGGCTGCGCTGGCCGCCGGAGAGGTTGCCGGCGAGGGCGCCGGCGCGGGTGGTGAGGTCGACGTCGGTGATGGCGCGGTCCACGGCGTCGGCGCGGCGGGCCGCGGCGGCCCGGCCGGGGTCGAGGATCGCGGCGAAGTAGTCGAGGTTCTGGCGGACGGTGAGGTCGTCGTAGACGGAGGGTGCCTGGGTGACGTAGCCGATGCGGGAGCGCAGTTCGGGGTGGCCGGCGGGGCGGCCGAGGACGTCGAGGGTGCCGGTGACGTGGGCCTGGGTGCCGACGACGGCGCGCAGGAGGGTGGATTTGCCGCAGCCGGAGGGGCCGAGGAGGCCGGTGATGCGGCCACGGGGGACGTCGAAGGCGATGTCGGCGATGACGGTGCGCGGGGTGCGGCCGGTGCCGCGGCGGACGGTCAGGCCGTGGGCGTGCACGGCGGCCGGGTCTCCATCGGCCTGCTTATTCATCATGTGATGAATAATGCTCCTGGCGGTGCCCGGGCGTCAATGACCGGGAACGTGCGAGACCGCCGGGAGGGCGGGCGGGCTACTTCTTGCGCTTGGGGCGCCGGGCGGCCGGGTTGCCCGTACGGGTGCTGCGGCGGCGGGCGTACTCGGCCTGGGCCCGCTCGTACTCGGCGCGGTGGAGCTTCTCGCCCGGGGCCTCGGTCAGGCAGCGCAGGGAGTAGGCGATGAGCGAGCCGATGAAGCCGATCGTCTTCAGGCCCTTGAGGGCGGCCTCGTCGGAGGACGGGGCCGGGCGCCGGCGGAAGGAGTCCCACGTCTTGACGAAGGCGATGGCGCTGGCGATCGCGAAGAGGACGACGACGGAGATGCTGAGGAAGGGGCCGACGTTGCCGATCTCCAGGCCCTCGTAGGAGAGGCGGAGCAGCACGGCGGCGGCGGTGGCCGTGACCAGGGAGCCGACGGCGAGGGCCGCGCGGCGCAGGCCGTAGCCGCCCTCGTGGTCCACCCAGGTGGTGCCGAAGAACCGGAGCGGCTCGGGCTGCGGGCCGGCCGGGACCGCCGGCTCGGACGCGGCCGTGGCGGCGGCCCGGTCCGCGGCAGCCGGCTCGGCGGGGGTCTGGTCTCGCTGGTCGTCGCTCACAGCAGCGATTATCCCCCGCCGGACCGGTCGGGCCGGGTGTGTCTCACGTGTCAGACGGGTCAGACGGGTCAGACGGGTCAGCCGCAGTGCGTGACGACGAAGCCGTCGCTGCCGGTCCTGACGTACGCGTCGGAGACGAAGCGGCCGTTCCCGACACAGTCCCAGATGTCCGTCGTGCCGTACGGGCCCGAGACGGTGGTGCCCTCGGTCTGGCAGCGCAGCGTGACGGTCGCGCCGAGCGGCAGCACGTCGATCACCGAGTAGTTGGTCCCGGGACCGCTGCGGACGTTCAGCCGGTAGCCGGGAGCGACCGGATAGGACGGGTAGCCGGAACCTGCGGCCAGGCTCTGGACTTGGCTCGAATCGTTCTCCACCGACATGCGAAATCTCCCCCCATGGGCGTTGCCGTGCGCAACTCGCGCAGGGTAGCAGGACCTTGGAGATGCGTACGGGTCATCGACTAGGCTCCGACGGGGGTGGTGAGCGGTGCATTCGCTGCGCGCGGACTACGCGGGCTTTCCGGAGTACGCCGGGCAGTACCGGCTCGAATCGGTGCTCGGCTCCGGAGGCATGGGCGTCGTCCACCTCGCCACGTCCGGCTCGGGGCTGAAACTCGCCGTCAAGATCGTGCATGCCGAGCATGCCGTGGACCCGGAGTTCCGGGCCCGGTTCCGGCAGGAGGTCACGGCCGCGCGCCGGGTGAGCGGTGCTTTCACCGCGCCCGTCGTGGACGCCGACCCCGACGCCGAACGGCCCTGGATGGCCACCCTGTTCATCGACGCGCCGACGCTCGCCGAGCGCGTGCGCAAGCAGGTGCTGGACCGCACCGAACTGGCCCGGCTCGCCGCCGGCCTGGCGGAGGCGCTGCGCGACATCCACCGGGCGGGCGTGGTCCACCGGGACCTCAAGCCCAGCAACGTGCTCATGGCACCCGACGGCGTACGCGTCATCGACTTCGGGATCTCCCGGCCGGCCGACAGCGACCTGCGGACCGAGACCGGAAAGCTGATCGGGACCCCGCCGTTCATGGCGCCCGAGCAGTTCCAGCGGCCCCGCGAGGTGGGGACGGCCGCGGACGTCTTCGCCCTCGGCGCGGTGCTCGTGCACGCGGCGACGGGCCGCGGGCCCTTCGACTCCGACAGCCACTACCTGGTGGCGTACCAGGTGGTGCACAGCGAGCCCGACCTGACCGGGCTGCCGCGGCAGCTCGTCCCCCTCGTCGAGCGGTGCCTGGCCAAGGACCCGCAGGAGCGGCCCACCGCCGAGGAGCTGATCGCCGAGATGCGGGCGGTCGCCTACCCGACCGCCGAGGACACCCAGGCCTTCATACCGCGGCCGCGGGAGCCCGACGGGGCCGAGCTGCTCACCCACCGCCGGGAGCGGATCCCCGCCGCGGCGGAGCCGCGCCCTCCGCGCAGGCGGCGGGCCCGGATCGCCGTCGGGGCCGGGATCGGGCTGCTGCTGGTGGGCGGCGCCGTCGGCGGGTACCTGCGCTACGGCGGCGCCGCCGGATCCTCGCCCGCCCAGATCGCCGGGAAGGCTGATCCGGCGCCCGCGAAGACCTTCGCCCCCTGGTCGGTCCCCCTGGGCAAGCCCGGGACGGGCAGCCGGATCGGGGCCTGCTCCTGGCAGGCGGAGGCCCTGTACTGCGCCGGACCGGGGCTCGCCGCGGCCCGGCTCGACCCCGCGGACGGTTCGACGGTGTGGAGCCTGGAGGCGCCCGCGGCCTCCCCGGCCAAGGGGACGCCGACCGCCGGCGCACCCCTGCACGCCGGCGGACGGGTCCTCGTCGTGGCGCCCGGAAGCGAGACGCTGCAGGCACTGGACCCGGCCACGGGTGCGGAACGCTGGCGGCTGGGGCTCCCCGCCGGCTCGCAGGCGGTGCCCGCGGGCGGGCAGGTGCTGCTGGTCGGTACGAACGGCAGCGTCACCGCACTGGACGCGGCCACCGGCACGACGCGCTGGACCCAGCAGATCGGCGGGCTCGGCTCCGTGTGGTGGACCGGCGGCGGGCCCGAGGGCGGCGCGGCGCCGGAACTGTACGTGGCGACGCCTGACGGCAGCGGTTCCACCCAGCTCGCCGCGGTCGATCCGGCGAACGGGACGGTGACCCGGCAGTTCCGCACGACGGGGCGGCTGCGGCCGGTCGGCGCCGCGCACGGCGGCCTGTACCTGATGGAGGTCGACGCGTCCGCCAGGACCACCGCCGTCGTGCGCGCCGATCTGACGGCGCGCACCGCACAGCGGGTGCGGCTCACCGCGCCGCTGTACGACGCGGAGGCGACGGTGGACCGGGACGGGACCACCTACCTGGTCGGGACCTCCGGCGCGCTGGTCGCCGTCGGGGCCGACAAGGAGCGGTGGCGACTGGAGACGGGCGTGACGGTGGCCTCCCGTCCGGTGGTCGCCGACGGCCGGGTCCACCTGACGGCGCCGGACGGGCGGCTGCTCGCCGTCGACGCGGCCGACGGCAGGCCGGCGGGCCAGACCAGGCCGCGGATGGCGGACGGCAGGGCCACGTACGCGTCGACGCTGCCGGCACCGGTGGCCGGCGGCGGGCGGGTGTTCGCGGGCGCGCCCGACGGGTCGCTGTTCGCGGTGGACGCGGGCGATCCCGCCCGGTGGTGAACGCGGGCGCGACCCCGCCGCGGTGAGACGCGGGCGCCCCCGCACCGGAGCGGTGCGGGGGCGTCGCTGCAGGGGCCGGCCGGGTCAGCCCAGCCGGGTGACGTCGCGGACCGCGCCCTTGTCGGCGCTGGTGGCCATCGCGGCGTAGGCGCGCAGGGCAGCGGAGACCTTGCGCTCGCGGTTCTTCGGCGCGTAGACGCCGCCGAGGGCCTCGTGGCGGGCCGCCAGGGTGGCGTCGTCGACGAGGATCTCGATGGACCGGTTGGGGATGTCGATGCGGATCAGGTCGCCGTTCTCGACGACGGCGATGTCGCCGCCGGACGCCGCCTCCGGGGAGGCGTGGCCGATGGACAGGCCGGAGGTGCCGCCGGAGAAGCGGCCGTCCGTCACCAGCGCGCAGACCTTGCCGAGGCCGCGGCCCTTGAGGAAGGACGTCGGGTAGAGCATCTCCTGCATGCCGGGGCCGCCGCGCGGACCCTCGTAGCGGATGACGACGACGTCGCCCGCCTTGACCTCCTTGCGCAGGATCTTGTCGACGGCCTCGTCCTGCGACTCGCAGACGACCGCCGGGCCCTTGAAGGTCCAGATCGACTCGTCGACACCGGCCGTCTTCACGACGCAGCCGTCGACGGCGATGTTGCCGCGCAGGACGGCGAGGCCGCCGTCCTTGGAGTACGCGTGCTGCACGGAGCGGATGCAGCCGCCCTCGGCGTCGAGGTCGAGGGTGTCCCAGCGCTCGGACTGGGAGAAGGCGGTGGCGGAGCGGACGCAGCCGGGGGCCGCGTGCCACAGCTCCATGGCCGTGTCGGACGCCGTGCCGGAGCGGGCGTCCCACTTCGCCAGCCAGTCCTCCAGGCCCGCGGAGTGGACGGTCGTCACCTCCTTGTTGAGGAGCCCGCCGCGGTGCAGTTCGCCGAGGATGGCGGGGATGCCGCCGGCCCGGTGCACGTCCTCCATGTAGTACGTGCCGCCGGGCGCCACGTTCGGGGCGACCTTGGCGAGGCACGGGACGCGGCGCGAGACGGCGTCGATGTCCTTGAGGTCGTACTCCAGACCCGCCTCCTGCGCGGCGGCCAGCAGGTGCAGGATCGTGTTGGTCGAGCCGCCCATGGCGATGTCGAGGGCCATGGCGTTCTCGAAGGCCTCGCGGGTGGCGATGTTGCGGGGCAGGACGGACTCGTCGTCGTCCTGGTAGTACCGCTTGGTGATCTCCACGACCGTGCGGCCGGCGTCCTCGTACAGGGCGCGGCGGGCGGTGTGGGTCGCGAGGACCGAGCCGTTGCCCGGGAGGGCCAGGCCGATGGCCTCGGCGAGGCAGTTCATCGAGTTGGCGGTGAACATGCCGGAACACGAGCCGCAGGTGGGACAGGCGTTCTCCTCGATGCGGAGCACGTCCTCGTCGGAGACGTTCTCGTTGGAGGCGTCCACCATGGCGTCGATCAGGTCCAGCTTGCGGACGGTGCCGTCGACGAGGATGGCCTGGCCGGCCTCCATCGGGCCGCCGGAGACGAACACGGCCGGGATGTTGAGGCGCATGGCGGCCATCAGCATGCCCGGGGTGATCTTGTCGCAGTTGGAGATGCAGATCAGGGCGTCGGCGCAGTGCGCCTCGACCATGTACTCCACGCTGTCCGCGATCAGGTCGCGCGACGGCAGGGAGTACAGCATGCCGCCGTGGCCCATCGCGATGCCGTCGTCGACGGCGATCGTGTTGAACTCGCGGGGGATCGCGCCGGCCGCGCGGATGGCGTCGGAGACGATGCGGCCGACGGGCGCCAGGTGCGTGTGACCGGGGACGAACTCGGTGAAGGAGTTGGCGACCGCGATGATCGGCTTGCCGATGTCCTCGCTCGCTACGCCCGACGCGCGCATAAGGGCGCGGGCGCCCGCCATGTTGCGGCCGTGGGTGACGGTGCGGGACCTCAACTCGGGCATGCGGTTCACTCCCCATGAGTGCGGCTGTACGGTCAGCCGCGACTGCGGATATGGCTCAGATACGAGGCTACGCCCACTGCCCGGGATCCGGACGGCGTGTCCGCATGACGGGACGGGAGGCTCAGTCCTCGGTCAGGTACCGCTGAAGCGTAGGGGCCACGAGCGCCACGATGTCCTCCGGGTCCGCGGACGCGAGGGGCTCGACCTGCAGCACGTAGCGCAGGATCGCGATGCCGACCATGTGGGAGGCGGCGAGCTCGGCGCGGAAGGTCGGGTCGGGCACGTCCAGATCGGCGGCGACCCGCTCCAGGAGCCTGCGCAGCACGAGCCCGCGCAGCACCTTCGCGGCGGCCTCGTGCGTGAGCGCGGACCGGATCACCGCGAGCAGCGGGGCCCGGGTGACCGGGTTCTCCCAGACGCCGAGGAAGTAGCGCGCCAGCCGCTCGCCGATGCCCTCCGGCCCCTCCCCGATGACGGCGGGGACCACCATGGCCGGCTCCATGCTGATCTCGATGGCCGCGGCGAAGAGGTCGTCCTTGCTGCCGAAGTAGTGGTGCACCAGGGCCGGGTCCACGCCGGCGACCTTCGCGATGCCGCGCACGGACGTCTTGTCGTAGCCGCGCTCCGCGAACACCTCGCGGGCGGCGAGCCGGATGCGCTCCTGGGTGCCCGGGCCCTCCTCGACCTCGTCCTGGCGGGGCCGGCCCGGCCCCCGGCGGCGCGGCTTGCTCTCCCCGGTCACGGCCGGCGGGCCCGGTCGTGACCGGCGGCGGCCAGGTGCAGGCGGGTGAAGGCCAGCGCCTCGGCGAGATCGGCCTCGCGCTCGGCGGAGGACATCGCCCGCCGCGTGTTGACCTCGATCACCACGTGGCCGTCGAAGGAGCTCCGGGCGAGACGTTCCAGCAGCTCGGCGCAGGGCTGCGTACCCCGGCCCGGCACCAGGTGCTCGTCCTTCGCCGACCCGTTGCCGTCGGCGAGGTGCACGTGCGCCAGCCGCTCCCCCATCCGGTCGATCATCGCGGTCGCGTCCGTACGGGCGGTCGCGGTGTGCGACAGGTCGACGGTGAAGTGCCGGTAGTCGTCCTTCGTCACGTCCCACTCGGGCGCGTAGGCGAGCATCTCGCGGTCGCGGTACCGCCACGGATACATGTTCTCCACGGCGAACCGCACGTCGGTCTCCTCGGCCATCCGCCAGATGCCGGAGACGAAGTCCCGCGCGTACTGGCGCTGCCACCGGAACGGCGGATGCACGACGACGGTGGACGCACCGAGCTTCTCGGCCGCCGACCGGGCGCGCTGCAGCTTGACCCACGGATCGGTGGACCACACCCGCTGGGTGATGAGCAGACAGGGCGCGTGAACGGCCAGGATCGGCACCTGGTGCTGGTCCGACAGGCGGCGCAGCGCGTCGATGTCCTGGCTGACCGGATCCGTCCACACCATCACCTCGACGCCGTCGTATCCGAGGCGCGCGGCGATCTCGAAGGCGGTCGCCGTGGACTCCGGATAGACGGAGGCGGTGGACAGGGCGACTTTCGCGGTCGGGATGCGGACGGGTTCTGCCACGGGGACAGGGTACGGGGCCCGCGCCCGCCCGGTACGTGACGGCCGCCACGCGGGCGGGGTTCCGGCCGTCATCGAGGCGGTCCTGCGCTCCCACGAGCCCTTCGCGGAAGAACTCTTCGACACCCTCCTGGACCACCTGGGCTTTCCCCCGGCCCCGGACCCGGAGGCCGGCGCCCCGGAGCGGTGACGGGCCCGGCCCGCCGCGTCAGGACGTTCGGGCGAGCCAGGTCCGCGTCTCGTCCGCGGTCAGGACGCGAGTCAGCTCGGCCGTTCCCGGGAGGTGCGGGAAGAACCGGTCGGCGTTCCAGCTGCGCTGGTACGCCGGCTCGTCGAGCACGAGCAGGCGGCGCCCCTCCACCACGGGGATGTCGTCCGGCAGCCCCTCGTTCCAGATCCGCTCGCCGTCCGGGGCGAGGAGTTCGAAGGCCCCGGTCGCGACGGCCTGGGTACGTCCCCGGGCGGGCTCGGGGTCCGTGGCCAGGCGGACGCTCTCCGCCGAAGGCCCGGTACCGGGAACGTGGCCGCCGCCGACGAGGACGTGGGCGAGCAGTGTGTGCAACTGGAAGTTGTCCCCGATGCCGCCGATGCGTATCTCGAACCCGGTCCCGGTGGGCCTGTGCAGCACCACGAGGGGCTCGTCGTCCAGCACCGCCAGCGCGTGCGCCAGGCATTTGAGGTCGTGCCGTTCCAGGGCCGCCAGGTCACGGCAGGCCGAGAGGAGCGCGGACGAGTCCCGGCGGCGCACCTCGGCGCTGCGGCACAGCACGGCCAGCGCGGGCGGCTGCCACTCCTCGACCGCGCACCAGGCCAGTACCAGCTGCAGGGCCTCGTGCACCTCACCGCCCAGGCGTGCCAGCAGAGCATCATCGATGATCTTCTCGTCCGGCTCCGGCAGTCCGTCCTCCCCGGTCGCGGTCCAGCGGCGGGCGAACTCGAGGGCGTCGAGCAGGTCCCGGTGGACGCCGTCGAGGATCGGCTCGGCGCAGGCCACCGGATCCGCCCCGCGCTCGACGCAGTAGCCGGCCGCCATCGCCAGCATCGGCCGCGGCCCGGTGGCCGGGAATGCGGGAATCAGCGCCGCCAGCCGGGGCCCTGCCAGAACATGCTCAGCCTCCGAAGCCGACTGCACCCCGGCCATCATGGCGGCGAAGGCACGCTCGGTACGGTCCCCATCGCGAGCGGCAACCGACTCTTCCAGCTCGGACACAACGGCGGCGAGGCCCGAGGCCTTCCGCTTCCACTTGAAGATCACCGGCACACCTTAGGCCCAAGGTCCACCCGACGTCATCAAGCCAAGACTGTCCGAATCCCTCACCCAACGTCAGCCCTTCTGCGCGCCGACGAGCCGAGCCCGCTCGCGCAGGTCCCGTACCGCCCGAACGCCGCTGTAGGACCGGAGCCGGAGGCTCATGACCTCGAAGTGTTCGTCATCCGCCAAAAGCAGGGAGCTGTCCTTGACCGACATCAGCAGGTCACGAGGGCCTCTGCGCCCGACACAGACGGTCTGCGGACGCGTGATCGAGAAGCGCGTAGCGATCGATGGCGGCTTATGACCAGCCCCAGGGGCTGGCAGACGCCACCAGACAGCAGCGCGTAGCGATTGGATGCGCGCCGGGCTCCGCCCGGGCAGCGCCGACGCCCCGATGGTCTTCTCTCCCCCGGCCCGTTCCCTTGGGGGCTTCCCGGCAGTCTTTCGGATTTCCGGGGCGGGACGGTCGGTCAAGGGTGGCCGAAGGCCATCGCGCAGCGACGCGAGGAACGAGCGCCCTTGAGGGACCGGCACGACACGGAGAGACGATGGGACTGACGGGAAACCCCCAGCACGTCACCGACTCCCGCCCCAGCGGACACCGCTCCCCCCACACCACCCCGACGCAGGGGGTGGGTGGGCAGCCACCGGCCCGGGGCGCGGGGGCCGCGGGGTGAGGGCGCCGAGTGCGCGTGCACCCGTACGTCCGCCAGCCCGCGCGAAGGTCCCCCCTATCCCCTACGCCGGCGCCGCGCCCGGGGTCGGGAGGTGGTCCAGTCGGCGCAGGATGACGCCCTCGCGCAGGGCCCACGGGCAGATCTCCAGCTCGTCGACGCCGAAGAGGTCCATGGCGCCCTCGGCGACCAGCGCACCTGCCAGCAGCTGGTTCGCCCGCCCTTCCGAGACGCCCGGGAGGGCCGAGCGCTGGGCCGTCGTCATCGCGGCCAGGCGCGGGACCCATTCCTCCAGGGACTTGCGGCTGAGGTCGCGCTGCACGTACAGGCCTTCCGCCGAGCGGGCCGCGCCCGCGATGCGGGCCAGCTGCTTGAAGGTCTTCGACGTCGCCACCACGTGGTCCGGGGCACCGAAGCGGCTGAACTCTCTGACCGTCCGCGCGATCTCCGCCCGCACGTGCCGCCGCAGCGCCCGGATGTCCAGGGCGTCCGGCGGGTCGCCGGGGAGCCAGCCCGAGGTGAGGCGGCCCGCGCCCAGGGGGAGGGAGACGGCGGCGTCCGGGTCCTCGTCGATGCCGTACGCGATCTCCAGGGAGCCGCCGCCGATGTCCAGGACCAGCAGCTTCCCGGCGGACCAGCCGAACCAGCGGCGCGCGGCGAGGAAGGTGAGCCGTGCCTCGTCCTCACCGCTGAGCACCGGCAGGTCGACGCCGGTCTCGGCCTTGACCCGGGCCAGCACCTCGTCGGCGTTGGTGGCCTCGCGCACGGCACTGGTCGCGAAGGGGAGGACGTCCTCGCAGCCCTTGTCCTCGGCGGCCTGTACCGCTTCGTTGATGACGGAGAGGAGACGCTCGACGCCCGCTGGTGTGACGGCGCCGGCCTCGTCGAGGAGCTCCGCCAGCCTTATTTCCACCTTGTGCGAGTGCGCCGGCTGCGGGCGCGCGCCGGGGTGCGCGTCCACCACCAGCAGATGGACCGTATTCGAACCCACATCAAGGACACCGAGTCTCATAGGGGGAAACGCTACTGCGAGGAACGCTCGGGGGTTGTGTAAGGGGCGCTTAGGCTTGGGTTTGTGCCAAATACGAAGAAGGCCAACAAGACCCGGTCGGAGAAGGACACGGGCAAGGACGACCAGGGCGCAAGCACCAAGCGCGCCAAGAACGGCAAGCCACTGAAGCCCCTGAAGCCCGGAAAGGCCAAGGCCGTGGCCGACGAGAAGGGGCTCGACTTCCCTCGGGCCTGGGTGGAGTTCCCCGACCCCGCCGACGACGAGCAGGTCTTCCGCTGCGACCTGACCTGGCTGACCTCCCGCTGGACCTGCATCTTCGGCAGCGGCTGCCAGGGCATCCAGGCGGGCCGGGCCTCGGACGGCTGCTGCACGCTCGGCGCGCACTTCTCCGACGAGGACGACGAGAAGCGCGTCGCGGAGCACGTGGCCCGGCTGACGCCCGAGCTGTGGCAGTTCCACGACGTCGGCAGCGAGAGCGGGTGGACGCAGGCCGACGACGACGGGGAGAAGCAGACCCGCCGCTGGGACGGTGCGTGCATCTTCCTGAACCGGCCGGGGTTCCCCGCCGGGGCCGGCTGCTCGCTCCACATCCTCGCGCTGAAGGAGGGCCGGGAGCCGCTGGAGACCAAGCCGGACGTCTGCTGGCAGCTGCCGATCCGCCGGACGTACGACTGGATCGAGCGGCCCGACGACACCCGGGTGCTGCAGGTGTCGATCGGCGAGTACGACCGCCGGGGCTGGGGCCCGGGCGGCCACGACCTGCACTGGTGGTGCACGTCGGCGACGTCCGCGCACGGCGCCGGGGACCCGGTGTACGTGTCGTACCGCGCCGAGCTGACGGAGCTGATGGGCAAGGAGGGGTACGAGGCGCTCGTGCAGCTGTGCGAGGCCCGGCTGGCCTCGCTGCTGCCGATGGCTCCGCACCCCGCGGACCCGGCTCCGTAGGCGGAGCGTCGACCCGGTCCGCCGTCAGCCCCCCGCCGGTCCGGACGGTGCCGGGTCGGGCGCGGGGGAAACCGTTCCGCCTGCGCCGTCCGTCGGGGTCGGCGCGGGTGTCGGGGACGGCGGCGGGATCGTCGGTTCCGTCGGGGTCGGCGTCGGCGTGGGCCCCTGGGTCTGGTCCGGCGTCGGCGAGTGGCTCGCGGGGTGCGTCGGTTCGGGCTGCGGGGTCGGTGTCGACGCGGGCCGGCCGCGGCCCCGGATGGAGACCACCGCACCGGTCGGGTCGACCCCGACCCGGGCGGTCCAGGCGCCGACGGGCTGCGCCTCGGGGTCGACGGCGATGTGCAGGGTGACCGATTCTCCGGGCGCGAGGGTGCCCGCGGTGCGGCTCGCGCGCAGCCACGGCGCATCGGACCAGAGCCGCCAGTCCACCGGGGCTCCGCCCGAGGCGGTGAGGGTGAGCACGGTGAGGGCGCCCCGCGAGGACGCGGCCACGGAGAGCCGGCCGGGGGCTCCGGCGTGGTCGGGGGTGGCCGGCGGGCCCGAGCTGATCACCTCGACGGAGACGTCGGAGGAGTCGCTGCTCTCGGCGAAGCCGGGGCCGCCGATGGTGGTGGCCGCGTTCCCCGCGTTCTCGTAGGCGGTCAGCGGGCGGCCGCCGATCCGGGCCGTCGGGAGCTCGCTCTCACTGGCGGAGATACGGGGGGAGCCGTTGCCGACGGGTTCGCCGGTGCCGTGCTCGCCGCGGTACGAGGCCCACAGCGCCAGGACCGGGGCGGCGACGACGGTGGCCACGACGGTGGTGGTCACCGCCCGGGCCCGCAGCCGGTCGCGGCGGGCCGCGCGGTCCTTGGGGTCCATCGGGAAGCCGGTGCGGTCGAAGCGCGGGCCGGGGCTGCGGCCGCGGCCCCGGCCGGAGCGGAGCATCGCCGCGTGGACCGCGGTGCGCGGGGCGGGTACGAGCGGCAGTGCGGCGGTGTTGACGCCGCCGGAGCCGGGCCAGGGGGCGGCGGCGCCCACCCGTTCGGCGACGCGCCGGCACCGGGGGCAGTCGTCGACGTGCCGGACGAGTTCGGCGCGCAGGGTGCTGGACAGCAGCACGTCGCCGTTGCCGCCGTTGCCGTCCGCGTCGGCGCCGGTGAGCTGGGAGACGCTGGGACAGCTGCCGGTCTCGACGACGGCGAGGGCTGCGCGGGTGCGCTCCACCTCGCAGGCGGCGCCGGTCAGCAGCTCCCGGGCGGCGGCGGGGGGCGTGCCGAGGACCGCGGCGAGTTCGGGGACGGCGAGGCGGTGGCGGACGGCGAGTTCGAGTGCCTCGCGCTGCGCGGGTGTGGTCCCCGCGGCCTCCGGCCAGGCGAGACGGGCCAGCTCGGTACGGCGGTAGGCGCTCACGTCAAGCTGCCGGTGGGCGTCCGCCGCAGAGCCGTCGGTGGCTGCGCCCCCCGGCGCACGGTCGCGCCCGGTGTGCTCCGGCGCACGCCGGGCGGAATGCGCTCCCTGTCGGACGCGCCGCTGCTCCGCCAGCCGGCACAGGCAGCCCCAGCGGGCGAGCGCGTAGAGCCAGGCCCGCCGGTCGCCCTCGTCGGGGCAGCGGCCGGGATGCCGCTCGGCGACGGCGAGGACGTCTCCGAGCACGTCGGTCGCCGTGTCGTGATCGCACAGGACCGACAGGCAGTAGGTGAACAGGCCGTCGAGATACGGCTCGTGCCGGAAGGGGCGCGGCGGCTCCTCTTCTTGAGGCGTGCGCCCGTGCGCCCGGTGTGCGCCGGTGCGCGGCGAGGGGTGTGCCTGGTTGCTGCTGTTCACCTGGCGACCGTAGGCGGCGCGCCGGGGGCGCCTTGGAAGCCTTCCCCAGTTTTAGCCCTTATGGGTGAACAGATCGGTGGCGGACTGACGGCCGCCCTGACGACCGGCCCGACGACCGGCCCGACGACCGCCCCGACGACCGCCCGACGACGACCGTGACGTGGGCGGCGGTGCCGGTCCGGGCGCCCCGGCCGGCACCGCGGGCCGGGCTGTCGGTGCGGGCGGCTACCGTGAGCGGCATGGCTGCCCGCACTGCTCGTTCATCCGCCAAGGACCGACCGTCGTACCGCTGCACCGAGTGCGGCTGGACGACGGCCAAGTGGCTCGGCAGGTGTCCGGAGTGCCAGGCCTGGGGCACCGTCGAGGAGATGGGGGCGCCCGCCGTGCGGACCACCGCGGCCGGCCGGGTGTCGACCGCCGCGCTGCCGATCGCCCAGGTCGACGGGCGGACGGCGACCGCGCGCAGCACCGGTGTGGACGAGCTGGACCGCGTCCTGGGCGGCGGGCTCGTGCCCGGCGCCGTCGTGCTGCTGGCCGGCGAGCCCGGCGTGGGCAAGTCGACGCTGCTGCTGGACGTCGCGGCGAAGGCCTCCAGCGACACGCACCGCACGCTGTACGTCACGGGTGAGGAGTCGGCGAGCCAGGTGCGGCTGCGGGCCGACCGCATCAAGGCGCTGAGCGACCACCTGTACCTCGCCGCCGAGACCGACCTGTCGGCGGTGCTCGGCCACCTCGACGCCGTGAAGCCGTCCCTCCTCGTCCTGGACTCCGTACAGACCGTCGCCTCGCCCGAGATCGACGGCGCGCCCGGCGGCATGGCCCAGGTGCGCGAGGTGGCGGGCGCGCTGATCCGGGCCTCCAAGGAGCGGGGCATGGCCACCCTCCTCGTCGGCCACGTCACCAAGGACGGCGCCATCGCCGGTCCGCGCCTGCTGGAGCACCTCGTCGACGTGGTGCTGAGCTTCGAGGGCGACCGGCACGCACGGCTGCGGCTCGTGCGCGGCGTGAAGAACCGCTACGGCGCCACTGACGAGGTCGGCTGCTTCGAGCTGCACGACGAGGGGATCACCGGGCTCGCCGACCCGAGCGGGCTGTTCCTGACCCGGCGCGCCGAGGCCGTTCCGGGGACCTGCCTGACCGTGACCCTGGAGGGGAAGCGGCCGCTGGTCGCCGAGGTGCAGGCGCTGACCGTGGACTCGCAGATCCCCTCCCCCCGGCGGACCACCTCGGGTCTGGAGACCTCGCGCGTCTCGATGATGCTGGCGGTGCTGGAGCAGCGCGGCCGGATCACCGCGCTCGGCAAGCGCGACATCTACAGCGCCACCGTGGGCGGGGTGAAGCTCACCGAGCCGGCCGCCGACCTCGCGATCGCGCTCGCGCTGGCGTCCGCCGCCAGCGACGTGCCGCTCCCGAAGAACCTGGTGGCCATCGGCGAGGTCGGCCTGGCCGGCGAGGTGCGGCGGGTGACGGGCGTGCAGCGGCGGCTGGCGGAGGCGCACCGGCTGGGCTTCACGCACGCGCTGGTGCCGGCGGATCCGGGCAAGGTGCCGCCCGGGATGAAGGTCACCGAGGTGGCCGACATGGGCGACGCGCTGCGGGTGCTGCCGCGCGGGCGCTC